>CAZSVK010000298.1:2583-7754 GCA_964610245.1 uncultured bacterium | reverse complement strand
GCGCGCGGAAGCCGGCACTCGGAGCGGTGCTCGGCGTCGGCCGGGAGCTGGAGTTGCTCGAGGGTCATCAGTGCGTCGCCGGCGGGGGCAGCCGGGACCGAGCCTGGCGTCACCGCGCCACCTGCCGTGCTCACGGCGCAGGTCGGCCCGGTGGAGACGCGCCTGAGATCCTCGAGAAGATCCTGGGCCTGGGCTTGAGAGAAGGTCATCGGGAGGAGCAGGGCACCGAGCAGGAGCGAGGGGATAGCCGCGCAGGCCCCCCGTGTTCTTGATGTCATGGTTTCTACTACCTCGGACTCGGACTCGGAGTTCCCGGTCTTCATCTGATCAGTGTGAGCACCACCAGGAGTGTCAAGGGACTGACGAGTGTCGAGAGCAGCACCGCGCCCGAGACGAACTGCGGCTCGCTGTCGAAGGTGAGTGCGAAAAGCCCCACGATGACCGCCGTGGGCATCGCCGACTCCACCACGAACACCTGTCGCACCAGATGCGGGAAGCCGAACAGCGCCGCAACGCCGGCCCCGATCGCGGGGCCCGCGGCCAGACGCAGCGCGGCCGAGCAGGCGATCGGCTTCAGGTCCCGCGCTGGCTCGAGCAGGGCGAGCTGGGCCCCCAGGAGCACGAGCACGAGAGGGATTGCTCCGTAGGCGATGCAGTCGACAGCCAGGAAAGCCCACGCGGGCCGGTCGATGCCGGCGCCCTTGACGGCGAACGACAGCACCAGGCTCCACAGGATGGGCGAGCGAACCGTCGTCGCCAGCGCCTGTCCCCGGGAGGCGGCGCCCCTGGCGGCCAGATAGACCCCGACGGTGTTGGTGAGGATCGTGGCGCAGACCATGTAGATGGCCGCGACCGCGAACCCCTCCTTCCCGAAGGCCAGGTAGCAGACCGGCAGTCCGTAGTAGCCGGTGTTGGCGAACAGCACGGTCAACAGAAACGGATGCCGGAAGCCCTCCTCGCGGCCGAGCGCGCGGACCGAGAACAGCGCCAGCGCGGCCAGCGTCGCGAGCGATGCCGCGACAGCCAGGAACAGCTCGAGGACCTCGCCCGGCCGAAACGTCGCGCCCAGGAGCCCCGAGAACACCTGGCACGGCGCGAAGACGTAGAGCGCCATCCAGGAAGCTGTCGTCAGGTCCGGCGGCCGTCCGGAGCGCGAAAGCCTGCCCGAACCGAGCAGGCGGCCGAAGGCCAGCAAGAGCACGACCGGCGCGAGGATCTTTGCGGCTTCGAGCGGCACGCGCCGATTCTAGCTGAAGGGAGGGGCGCCGGACGAACTCCATCGCGCCGACAGCCGTCTTTCCAAGGCCGGTGCGCGGGTGGTAACATTGGCGGCGCTGCGGTCGGGCCGACCCCGATCGCGGCGCGCCGAGCTGGCCCCGTAGCTCAGTCGGATAGAGCAGCGGTTTCCTAATGAGACCGGGGGCCTTCCCGAAAACCCTGATCAAACCGCCGGATGCCACTTCCGATGCCGGTTTAGCAGGTTCCAGGTTTCCGTCTGTTTCCTGGCGATTTTGGGCCGTTTTCGGGGGGCCGGGTTATGTGTGGGTTATGTGAGGGTTATGTCCCGAAACCCGCTGCGGTGGCGCCTGCAGGGCATGTTCGTCACAGCCGGAAGTGCCCCGGACACCCCTTCCGGCACCTGCTGACTGAGCCCAGTCGGCCCCGCGGCGGCCCCCGGTGAGGCGGAAGCCTGGTGGGGAACTGCTACCATGGCAGCGATGCGCGCGAGCAAGCTGCCGGTGGAAGTCATCCGGGCCATCGAGACTGCCGAGGTCCGATGGACGGACCACGCCTTCGACGAGTCGTTGGCCTGGGATGCCGGCTGGCTCGACGTGCTGGCCGTGGCGCGGACGGCCGAGACCTGGAAGCGGACAAGCGACCCGCAGGGCGAGGCGGTCGACGGATTCGTGGACGCTGTGACTGGCCGCGATCGACATGGACGCCGGATGTACCTGGCCGGCAAGAGAATCCGTTATGATGGAGTCGAGTGCTGGTATGTCATCACGTTCCACAAAGCCACCGGAGAACCGATGCCCGGAGTGCGGCAGGGGTGTCCTGCGCCGGGATGTCGTCTCGAAGGTGATCGCGGTCCAAGGTAGCCGCTTTCGGGTCGATGGTCTGCTGCCGGACCGCTGCTCGGAGTGCGGCACCCTGGTGTGGCCCAACTCCGAACTCGAGCGGGCGCGGGAGATCGTCGCCATCAAGCTGCGCAAGCTCGCCGCATGAGCGTCGCTGCGGGCACTCCCCCTGAGGTCACCGCGAACCGGCCAACCGAGCCTCGAGTTGGATGAACTCGGCGACGGTGATGATGGGGATGGCCCGGGCGGACACCACCACGTTGGTGTCGAGGACTGCCCTCATCGGGCCTGTCGGCGCTCGTGGATGTTGCGGTTGAGTTCCTCGGGCCTGGGCTGCTCGGGATCGGGCGTGGCTGCCGTACGTTCCAGGATCGTGGCAACATCCATGGGCACCAGCCGAAGGCTCCTTCCCTCGACATCGACCTGGAACTCGTCGTTCTCGTGGACGCTGTCCGCCAGCTCGGCAGGGAGCTGGATGATGAGGCCCTTTCCCACGCGAACCCTGGTCGTCGGCTTGCTCCTTGCGGCACTCGAGCCCCTGGACGGAACGACCCGTCTTCCTCGGCGAGGGCCGCCACTGCAAAGTGTACGTCGCCGACGCCGACCCGGACCAGCTCTGCACTTCTCGAAATCGCCCAGAAGGCGAACATCCGGGCCGGCGCCGCCGTCTCATCTCCTGATGATTGTCAGGACGACGAAGACGAGGACCGGCGGCTTGAGGGACTTGCTGTGAGCGGTGACCCCGCGCTCCACCAAGCTGCGAAACGGTCGCGGTCCGCGAGGACTGTAGCCCCCATCGTTGGTATCTGTTAGGCGGGGCGTTGGTCGATCCACTCCGACCAGTCGGCCCCCCCATGCCCGGTGAGAAGTTCTCGCACCCCCTCATGCCCGGCGACGTGACCCTCAGAGGACAACCCCGCTGCACTGCCCGCGCGAAGTCGTTGGGTGGCGCCCGCTGCCGCCAGCCAGCCCGGCGGGGCTACACCGTATGTCGGCTGCACGGGGCCGGGTGCTCGAAGCGAGTCGAGACCGGTCAGCGCCAAGACCCGCGCAAGGCGGGCAGGGCCGCGGCGGTCCAGAGCGTGACCACCGGCCGATACGTCCGTGCCTCGGCCGTCCTGGAGCACTTCAAGGGGCCGGAGTACCAGGCGTTGCTCGACGAACTGAGCCGCCGCGGCGCCGAGGTGGACGCGGAGATTGCCCTCCTGCGGACGCTCGTCGAGCTGGAATTGCAGCAGGGCGATCTCGACGACTTGGGCGTCATCCGGCGGATCCGCGAGATGTGCACGGCGATCGTCCGGGCCAGCCTGGTCAAGGCGAACCTGGACCGGCGCCACAGCGTCGATGTCGACCGCGTGTTGTTGCCGATGCTGGAGGAAATGGGGCGAGCGTTCAGCCAAACCCTTGATCTGACGGTTCGCGATGCCGACCTGCGCCAGTTGCTCGACGCCCGGCTTGCTGTGGCCGCGACGGCCGCGTTGGAGAACCACCTGCGAACTGGCTGAGCAATCACTACAGCCGGGGGGGGACGTCCGGCCGGCGTGCCCACATCCAGACGGATCGTGAGGATCCCACCGCGTTCCGAAACGGATCCCGATGGCCCAGTTGGCCCGGCCCAGGCTCCCGTCGGCGGGGCGGCCTCGGGCGCAGGTGGCTGGTTGCGATAGAATGGACCTGCCGGGCTCCTGTTCCGGTGCAGGATGAGCCGAAGCCGAGGGAGCATCGAGATGACGACCTGGGAATTGATCGCCGAAGAGGTGAAGGATCTGCCTGCTGAGAAGCAGCAGGAAGTCCTGGACTTTGTGGAGTTCCTGAAGGCCCGAAGCCGGCAGCCCAAGCCGTTCCGAAGTCTCTACGGGCTCTGGGCCGACAGGGGGATCGACGTGACTCCGGATGACCTGGCTGAGGCACGTCGCGAGATGTGGGGTGCCTTTCCGAAGGAGTTGCCGTGAGCGGCCTGGTCGTCGACACCCACGCTGCGATCTGGTTCGTGCTGGGATCGCCTCGCCTCTCGGCGGTCGCCCGCGAGCGGATGCTTAGAGCCGAGGCAGCGTCCGAGAGGATCTTCCTGCCCTCCATCTGCCTCGTCGAGATGGTCTACCTGGTCGAGAAGGGGAGGCTTCCAGCCAGTTGCTGGACCCAGCTGTCCGAACTGCTGCAGCAAGCGGAAACGTCCTTCGCCGTGGCTCCGCTCACGGAGGCCATCGCGCGCTCGGTATCGGAGGTTCCTCGTCAGCAGGTGCCTGACATGCCCGATCGGATCATCGCGGCGACCGCGCTTCACCTGGGCTTGCCGCTGATCAGCGCGGACCGGCGAATTCGAGGAGCTGACCTCGAGACCGTGTGGTGACTCGATAGGGGCGGTGCCACCCGCAGGGGGGCTCGACGTCCCCTGCTCGTCGCGGAGGGGGTGCCGTCTGCACGGGAGGGAACCTCCGAGATGGAGCGAGGACGGGTAACGCCGGGATCCGCGCCACGCGGACCGGGCCGTCGCAGTGGCGAACGCGACCGCCGGACGATAGGCGCGAGCCTGTGCCGTTCTGGACCACTTTCCGGGGGCCTGGGTGCCAGGAACTGCCCGACGTACTAAGCCGCGCGGCGCCCAGGTGGCCGAAGAGATTGCAGCCTCCGGGCGATTGTCGAGCTGGAATCGCAGCAGCGCGATCCCGGCGACCTAGCCGTCATCCGGAGCGTGAGGGAGATGCGCAGGGCGATCGTGCGGGCATGCCTCGTGAAGGCGAACCTGGACCGGTGCCGCAGCGTCGATATCGACCGCGTCCTGCTACCGATGATCAGAGACCTGGGCCGGGCAGTTGGGTCGTTCGCAGATCCTGGACATCAGGGTGGATGACGCGGACCTTCGGGCGGTGATGGCTGCACGGCTCAACTCGGCCCTCACGACTGACCTCGAACGCCACCTGGGCCCGGCGGCGTGCAAGTGAGGAGGCCAAGAGAGTACCGGCTAGAGCCAGGCTTGGCCTCTCTCTGCCAACTCCCAGTAGACGACATCGGTGCCGACCGCTTTCATCACCTTGAGCCCTCCGTCTTGAGATGCCAGATACACAATCGCGTCGGGGTGACGAATGCAGAACT
>CAZSVK010000298.1:0-2573 GCA_964610245.1 uncultured bacterium | reverse complement strand
GATGCCGGTTTCAACCCCAGGATCCGATGCCTCAATGATGCCCGGCGAATTGGTTTCGCCGGTTCGTAGTTCCGCACCGAACCCAACTAGCTGGAAGTCCGAGGTCATAACTACGGCTCCGTCTACGGCGCTGAGCTGACCGACCAAGCGAGCGAACCTGGTCGCGGTCTGAGCGTAGGCATTATCCTCGTGTTCCGGTACTTCCGTGCACGTTTCGAGCGGGTGATTCGACAAGCCGGAGGCTCGCAGTCGTTGGCTCGCGAGTCTATGTGCTCTCGCCTCGAAGTCCAATCTCAAACTGGCGCCATCCAGCTCGTAGCGCGAGCAGAAACCGCCTTTGGCAAGAGTTGAGTCGGCGTTGCTTACGGGCGGCAAGAGGACGAGTGTCCCGCCGTGCCGATGTGCGCGAAGTTGTTCCACAACCAATTCAAGAATCCATAGGTGCTCGAGCCGGAGCGACTCAGCCAGAAGGGCTGCCTCCCACGAGACCAGGAACTCCTGATCCCTGGGGATGAAGGCGTTCACCCACCGGGCTAGTGCCTTGAGTGCCTCACCGGCGCATCCATGGTCGAGCCCCTGCATCTCACCGGTCTCCACAACTCCTCGCCGGTACCGGAGGAGCGTCGTCCCTGCGCAACTGATGCGGAGTGTTAGAGGTGAGAAGCTGCTTACGGTCAACAGGTCAGGTGGACAGAGCGATCCGGGAGCCTCGCCGGCTGCAAGCTTCCACCAATCCTCACCGACGGACATGAGCCCTCGTATGGCCAAACCGCCTTCTCCGCCCGCTGAGGCATCTTCGGGTTGACCCACTACAAGGAATGTGTACCGAGGGTCAACCGCAGGGAGGAGTTTGCAGACCTTCAAAGGAACCCACGGGACTTCCGGCCGGATACCGTAAACGGCGTCCCAAGGCAGCACTGCGGCTCCAGCAACGTCTTCAAGTCTTCCGGGGGCGAAAACAGCGCGGAGGCTTACCGGCCGGCCCTCCTCCCGACCAACGCTGGAAAAAAATGCGACATCGAGTAGTGCACGCAATTGCTCCTTGGTGGGAAACGGAGGCTGGCTATCATTACAGTAGCGGGCCCACGGCTCCTGACTCTCGGCTGGCTTCGCGCCGGACGATCGCCGACTTCGATGCTTTGCCCACTCGGACTCGATCCGATCTAGTAGCTCCGAAGGGTAGACTCCGGAGATATTCTGATCCATTGCAGTACTACCTCTTCGGATACGGCCAGATTTGTGTGGCATAGTCAAACAGGTGCCGACCGCGCTTCTGGATCTCGTCCTCGTTCCACGTCGGCACGCTCTGAAAGTAGGTGTTGAGCCTCAGGGCACTCTGGCGGGCGATCTCCGGTCGCTTGGCGCCATACGGGCCGTTGCTGATCGATGAGTTGAGCTTCTGGGTAAGGAGCGTGAGGTTTCCGGCCGTATGCAACAAGCGCCCTCTGCGCTCGATGGCGTCCTCCCCACCGTGGGTCCCCTCGGCCAGACTCGCGGGCTCAGTCCAGGCTGGCGGCGCCCAGTCTTGAGGAAGAACGTGTTCAACAGTCAGCGGTCCGTGAATGGTGATCGACTCTTGCTTGCTCGACAGCATCGCGCGGTCCATTGCCTTCAGGAGCATGACGCATCGGGGCCCCTTCAGCTTCTCGTAGATTGGGTTCTCGAGCCAGGCATTCGCAAATCGCCTGTCATCTGGCCAGAGACCCGCCGGTCCATCTGGACTCAAGAGAACGTCCTGAACCAACGCCCGCGAGATCAGCTCGTGACCACGAAGTTGCTGAATAGCAGCCGCGAAGAATCGGTTGTAGTTCTTCGGTGTCAAGTCGCACACCATGCGGCGAACCAGGTAGGACTCCAGGTCGATCACGATGCCATCGAGGTCCGCTGAAACCACTTTGTGCCTCGCTCCGACGAGCAACAGGAGGAGTAGTGGATAGACGGTGGTGGTGTCCAGAGCTGCCAGTCGATTGGCAAAGAGATCTAGCCGGCTCTCGTCGCCCGGCAGAAGCAGTTGGGCGAAGGCGTCGCTGTGCCGTCGAAGCTCCCGCAGTTCCGCAGCCACGTCTCTTTGGGGTTGTTGGTCCCACCAGCGCCGAAAGCCATGGTAGAGATGGTCAACTCCGAGGTTGTAGAAGCCTGCTGACTGGCACTGGACGTAGTGATGGAAAAACAGGTCCAGACGAGTTCGGCTGGATCGGCCCTGGCCCTCCATCTGTTTCCAGAACGGGACATCCGGTGAATCGGCAACTGCTGGCGGTCGCTCGTCATACTCCGACCACCAGGACTGGTACAGCGTGGTGACGTCGGCACCCTGTCTAGTCCCTCGCAGGAAGACGAAGTTCCGGATTAGGTCCGAAGGCAGCAGTGGCACTCCTCGCGCGTTGAGGGTCTCGAAAATCACCTGGGGGTCATCATGGCTTTGGAGGTCAATCACTACGAGAAGGACATGCCGGCGGAGGGCCTCGTACACAGCATGAGCGCGGTCTGGGGAGGGTCTGGGGCGGTTTGTCCCAGCCTCAGCGCAACTTCGACAGATGTTCGCAGGGTTGACGCTGAGACCCCGCATCATTTCA
>CAZSVK010000297.1:4022-7764 GCA_964610245.1 uncultured bacterium | reverse complement strand
GCTGTCGGCCCGGCCCACGCCACACTGCCGCGGCCGTCCATCGTGGCCGTGGCGGTGGTGACACTTGCCTGACCCCGAGGCGGCCGGATTCCTTATCGGGAGAGGCGTTTGTGCGGGCTGAGACTCCGGTGTCGACCGGCTGACCAGGGCACTGGAGTCCTCCTCATCCGCTTCCGCGCGGGCTCCGCAGCGCTTCGGGGTCAGGTAAGTGTCCCTTCATACAGGACCGTAAGCCGGGCGCGCGGTTTTGTCGATGATCCGAAGAAGGAGCCCCGTGTGTGGGTCTCCTGCCTGCTGCTTTGCCGTGGTGGATCGCTCGCCCGGCCCCGCCGCAGCGCCTCACCCCCAGGGGACTGGCTTCTCGAGGGCCGGTCCGGACCAAGGGAGACCGATAGCCGTGAAGCAGGACTCCAACCCCACGCCCACGAAGATCCCCCCGCCCACGCTTGCCTCGGCGCTCGCGGCGCAGGATGCGGACGGTCTGTTGACCGTGCTGCGCGGCCTGGACCTCCCCCAGGCGCAGACGGAGGGTCTCGTGCTGCGCGGCCTGCTCTCCCATCCGGACGTGGAGATGGCCCGGGCTGCCGCCCTGGCCGCTTGCCGCCTGCGTCTCCCGGTGACGCTGCCATCGCTGAGGGGCATCCTGGTCGACGTCGATTCCTCCGTGGGGCCCGATGTGCTGGGCGCCATCGAAGGCTGGGCCGCTCCCGAGTGGCTCGACTGCTACCGCCAGCTCCTGGATACCGCCGACTATCCGTGGAAGGCCCAGATCCTACAGAACCTCTCGCACTACGGCACCGCTGACGCGGCGCGGCTACTCGCGGCCTGGACCAATCGGCCCGAGCCAGAGCTGGCGCTGCCGGCGTTGATCGGGCTGCGGCGCTTTCCCAGCATCGCCCACTACCGTCTGGCCCGCGAAGCGCTCTCCAACCCTTCCCGCGAGGTCGCCGTCGAGGCGGCCCGCACCGTCGCCGCCGTGGGCGGAAAGTCGGCCTTGCGCGAGCTGCTGCGCACCGCTCGAGCCTCCTGCCACGAAGTGCAGGCCGAGACGCTGAGCCTGGCCCGCCAGTACGGCGACCCGACCTTCGGTATCGAGCTGGAGCCCTGGCTCCTGCATACCGAAGACGGCCTGGTCGCCGAGGCGCTCGAGACGATTCGCACCCTGAAGGCGCCGCCCACCGCGCGTGGCCTGGCCGCCTGCCTCGAGAACTCCGACGCCCGGGTCCGGGCCGAAGCGCTGCGCACGGCGCCGTTGCTCACCGAGCGCGAAGCGGCCGACCTGCTGGAGCGCGGTCTGGCCGACGGCACCCCCGGGGTGCAGATGGCAGCGGTCGACGGCCTCGCCTCCGCCGGCACGCCGCGCGCCCTCGATCTGCTGCGCCGAGCTGTCTCGCTGCCGTGTGCGGCCACGCGC
This sequence comes from uncultured bacterium, assembly GCA_964610245.1. Taxonomy (GTDB): domain Bacteria; phylum Muiribacteriota; class UBA6191; order JACPRK01; family JACPRK01; genus CAZSVK01. The sequence goes on along the minus strand of CAZSVK010000297.1, from coordinate 6,350 downwards.
GCCCACGCCCTGCGATCGTTCTTCCAGCTTCGCCTCGACGAGGCGCCGCAGCTCGCGCGCCAGCTGCTCACCGACACCGCCGCCGACGTGCGCCGCGAGGCGCTGCGCCTGCTCACCCAGGCCGGCCAGGCTCCCGAGCCCGAGCGGCTCCAGGCGCTGATGACCGACCCGGACCGCGCTGTCCGCGACGAGGCCCGCACCGTCGGCGCCGGCTCGCAGCCCGACGAGGCGGCCCAGCTCGCCGCCGCCGGCTTCGCCTCCCAGGCCGCGACGCTCCTGGTCAACGACATCGTCGAGAACACCGACGATCCGCGGCCGCTCTTCCAGCTCGGCATCCTCCTCTACGGCCGCGGCAGCCACGACGCCGCGCTCGAGAAGTTCCTGCGCGTGATCGAACTGGAGCCCGACCACCAGGGAGCGCTCCGCTACGCCGCCTGGACCTACGAGCAACTCGGCAACCGGGAGGCCCAGTTCGACGCGCTGGTGCGCCTCTGTGCCCTCGCCCCGTCCGAGACCTGGGGCCAGCGCCTGCTCGGCCTGGAGGCCGCCCGCGCCGGCCGCGCAGCCGAGGCCCGCGAACGGCTGGAGCGCGTCGTGGCCGCCGAGCCCGACGACGTCGAGGCCTGCTTCCACCTGGGCGCCTCCCACTTCGAGATGGCCGCGCTGGAGCCCGCTCGCCGGGCCCTCGAGCGGACGCTCGATAACCCTGAGTTTATGATCCGCGCCCGGGAGATGCTCGCCGAGATCGCCCTCGGCCAGCGTGCCTCGAAGGAGGCCGAGAAGCATCTCGTCGAACTCGTGGGCGTCGCGCCCGCCACCCGGCCCGCTGCCGCCTGCAAGCTTGCACGGCTGATGATCGACGACGGCCGCCCCACCGACGCGGTGCGCCTGCTGCAGCCGGTGACACGCCTGGCCGAGCCGCCCGCCGAGGCCTGGCTGCTCGGCGCCGAGGCCGCGCTCGCCCTCGACCGCTCCGGCGACTGCCTCAAGTGGGCCGAGCGCTGTCCCCTCGTGGAGAACGCCGATCGCCGTTACTTCAGAGGCGAGGCGCTGCGACGCCTGGGACGCCGCAAGGAGGCGCTGGCCGATCTCGAGGCGGCCACCGCCGTGCTCGGCGCCGCGCCCGGCCGCTGGCTCTCTCTCGCCCTCTGCCGCGACGGCCTGGGCGACGGCGCCCGGGCCCTCGAGGCGCTCGACCACCACGTCCGCCTGGCCGGCCGCACCGAGCCGTCGCTGCGTCTGATGGAGGCCCGGCTCCTGCGCGCCGGCGGCCGCGTGGCCGAGGCGCTCGAGCTGCTCGCGCCGCTGGCCGACGAGGAGACGCCCTCGCCGGAACTCTACCGCGAGCTGGCCGGCTGCTACCTGGCCACGCGCCAGCCCGGCCCGGCGCTCCAGAACGCCCGGTGCTACCTGGAGGCGCTGCCCGGCTCCGACGCCGCCAGCCTGCTGATGGGCGAGGCGATGCTGGCCTCCTCCGACCTGGAGGGGGCGCGCAGGTACCTGCAGGAGCTGGCGGCGCGGCCCGGATCGCCGGCGCGCGTGCGACGGATGCTGGTGACCGCGCTGGCGGGGCTGGGCGAGCACGACCGGGTGATCGAGCTGGCCGAGCCGCTGCGCGAGGCCTGCCGCGACGAGGGAGCCTTCTGCGAGGAGCTGGGGGCGGCCTATCACGCCCGCGCCCAGTGGGCGCTGGCGAGCGAGTGGCTGGGCCGCGCGGCCCGCCTCGTCGAGCCCGGCCGGGCGCTGCTGATGCGGCTCGCCGAGACCGAGCTGGAGGCGGGGAACGCCCGAGCCGCGCTGGAGCACGGCACCGCGCTCTCCGAACGCTATCCCGAGGATGCGCCCGCCCAGCGGCTTCGCGGCCTGGCGCTGCTGGCGCTGGATCGCGGCGCCGAGGCGGTGCCCTACCTGCGTTTCGCGGTGGCCCGTCTGCCTGAGGAGCCGCGCGTGCGCTCGGGTCTGGCGATCGCGCTCGCGCGCGTTCGCGACGACGCCGAGGTGCTGGCCCTCTATCCCGACAACACCTCTCTCGAGACCACCACGCCCGAGGCGGTGCTGGCGGTGGCCTCGGTGCTGGAGCGGGGGGGGCGGCGCAAGCAGGCGATGGACCTGCTGGAGGTGCGCGCCCAGCTCGGGCGGCTCACCTCCGCCGGGCTCTCGCTCTTTGCCGCGCAGTGCCTGAGGGACGGCGACGTCGTCCGGGCCGAGGGTGTGCTGAACACGGCGCTGGCGGCGGCGCCGAAGGACGTGGAGTTGCTCGCGAGCCGCGCCGAGCTGATGATCCACCGCGGCCGGCCGCGGGCCGCGCAGCAGGATCTGCACCGCGCG
>CAZSVK010000297.1:0-4012 GCA_964610245.1 uncultured bacterium | reverse complement strand
GCGCTGGAGCTAGCGCCCGAGCGCGCCGGCACGCTGAAGTTGCTGGGGGTGCTGGAACTGGAGCTATCGAACTCGAAAGAGGCGGCGGCACTACTGACTCGCTATGTGCGGCTGGCGCCGTCCGACTCGGACGGGCAGCTCGCACTGGGAAAGGCGTGGCTGGCGCAGGGCCAGCCCGAGAAGGCCGAGAAGGCGCTGCGCACCGCCGTCGAACTGGACGGGCAGGATGCGCCGGCGGTCGGCGAACTCGTGATGGCGCTGCTGGGTTCGGCCCGGCACGCCGAGGCGTCGACGCTCGTGAAGGAGTTCACGGCGGGGCGGCCGGAGCGGCTGCAGGCGCTGTGCGAGAGGGCCGCATCGACCGCGCGAGCCGGCCAGCAGGAACAGGCCCGCTGGCTGTGGCGCGAGCTGGCCGTGGCGGGGGCGCCGGTGGAGTCGGCGCTCTTGCCCCTGGTGACCGGCCTGTTGGCCGACGGGGCCGACCGGGACGCCTGGAATGCAATCCTGGAGACGGGCACGCGCTCGCCGGGCGCGTTGCCGGTGCTGGCGGCGAAGTTGCTTTCCGGCAACCGGCCGGAGATCGCCCGGGAGGTCTACCGTCGTTCGTTCGAACTCAACGGACGCAACGTGTCCGATTTGAAGGGCGTGGCGCGCTGTCACCTGGAGCTGGGCGAGCGCGACCGCGCGATCGCGCTTCTCGGCGAGGTGCGCTCGCGGTGCCCCGGCGACGTCGAGTCGGGCTACTTGCTGGCGAAGTTGCAGGCCCAGGCCGGCGACGGCGCGGCGGCCCGGGAGGCGCTCGGCCCGGTGCTGGAACGCGAGCCGGACCACCTGCCCGCGCTCGAGTTGAAGATCGAGCTGGACCTGGCCGCGGGCGAGGTGGACGGGGCCGCGGCGACGGTTGACGCCTGCCTGGCCCGCGACTTCGGCAAGGCCGGCTTTCACAGGCTCAAGGCCGCGGTCTGCCGGGCGCGCGGCCAGCACGCCGGCGCCGAGGATGCGCTGCTGTGGGCCGCCGGGCTGGACCCGTCCTGCGAGCGGGCGAGCTGCGAGGCGGCCGAGTTGCTCTGGACGCGCGGCGACGCGAAGGGGGCGCGTGACGTGTTGTCGCGGCTGCTCTCGGCCGACCCGGACTCTCGCCGTGGGCGGCTGCTGATGGCGCGTCTGGCAGCCGAGCAGGGCGACCTCGAGTCGGTGCTGCGCGAGTGGAACGAGACCGAGCGCCGCCGTCGTCTGGACGACCGCGAATCGGAGGCCTACGTGATGGCCCTCTGGGCCTCGAACGAGTTCGAGGAGGGCGACCGCCGCGCCAACCGGTTGCGACTGGAGCACCCGGAGAGCGCCACCGCCTGGCTTCTCTCGGCGCGGATGGCGCGCCGGCAGGTCAATCTCGAGGCAGCGGTGGAGTTCTACCTGGCCTCGCTGGAACGGGACGGCGGGCTCGTCGAGGCGCGCTCGGGCCTGGCCGATTGCCTGGAGACCCTGGGCCGCAGGCCCGAGGCGGCCGAGCAGGCCGCCGAGGCGCTGAAGCTGACCCCCGAGAACCGCGAGTTCCGCTGGCGCCTGGGGCGATTGCTGTCGGACACGTCGAAGTGGGCGGCCGCCGTCGAGGCGCTCGAGCCGCTGCTCGAGGAGGCCGGGGCGCATCACCAGGAGGCCCGGATGATGCTGGCCCGGATCTCCCTCACGATGGCCAACCGGGCCCGGGCGATCGACCTGCTCGCGTTCGACGAGGAGCCCACGGCCGAGATGCTCGAGTTGCTGGGCGACCTCCACTACGAGGAAGAGAGCTGGGATCGCGCGGCCGACTCCTACGGCCGCCTGGCGGTGCTGCCCAGGCCGATGCCGTTCGAGCGCGAGTTTCGGCGCGCCCAGGCCTGCGCCCGGGCCGGGCGGCTCGCGGATGCGGCCTCGGCGCTGGAGGGGTTGATGCCCGGGGCGGCCGGTAACGCACGCGTTTCCCCGGCGCTGGCGAAACTGGCGCAGGAACTGGGCCGGAAGCTGGCCGCCGAGCGGCGTCCCGCCCAGGCGGTCCGGGTGCTCGAGGCGGCCCTGAGCCGGCTCGAAGTGCTCGGCGCCGAGCAGCGCGTCGAGCTTCTGATGACCGTGGCCGAGCTGCAGGAGGCCGCCGGAGACTGGCAGGCGGTCGACCAGGCGCTGGGCCGGGCGCTGGAGCTGGCGCCCGCCTCGGTGAGGGTCCTGGAGACGGTCGCGTCGCACCACGCGTCGGACCGCTCGTTCGAGCGACTGCGCGACCGGATGCAGGCGGTGCTGCAGCGGGAGCCGGGCGCGGCGCTGGCCCACCTCTACCTGGGCGCGGCGCTGTGCCGGCTCGGGATGGCCAACGCCGGGCAGGATGCCTGCGCCCGGGCCGCCCGGCTCTCGCCCGGCTCGGCCCCGTGCCACCTCGGCGTCGCCCGGGCGGCGCGGCAGGCGGGCGACCTGGAGGGCTCCGTGGCCGGATACCGCAGGGTGCTGGAACTGGAGCCGAACCATCCGGCAGCTCTGCTGGAGCTGGCGGATGTCTACGATGTGGCGGGTCTTACGGCGCTGCTCGTGGACCACTGCAAGAAGATGGAGGGCCTCGAGAGCGCCGATCGCCGCCTGGCCCGGAAGGCGAGGGCGATACTCGCCCGCGTGTCCGGCACGCCCGTGCAGCCCAGGCCGCAGGTGCAGACGGTCGAGTCGGCCATGCTGACCGCCGCCGGCCAGGGCCGCTGGGCCGAGGCGCGCGCCTACGCCGAGTCGCTCCTCAGGGTCGATCCGCATCACCTGAACGCGCTGCTCACCTCCGCCCAGGTGGGACTGCAGTCCGGCGACGCCAACACCGTCTCCCGGATGCTGCGCACCGCCATCGACGAGCACCCCGGTTCGTCCCAGGCGCACTTCGAGATGGCCCGCTTCCGCGCGTGCCAGGGCGACCCGGAGGGTGCCCGCATCGCGGCCTACCGCGCCCTCGGCATCGCCCCGGCGAGCGCCGAGTACGCCGGCTTCCTGGCCGGGTTGCTTCTCAGGGACGGGCAGTTCGAGGCTGCCGAGACGGTCCTCCGCGATGCTCTGACCGCCTCCGGTTCCGCCGACGAAACGCTGCGCTGCGAGCTGGCCCGTCTCTCGGAGCGTCGCGGGGACCTGACCGCCGCGATCCGGCTGCTCTCGGAGCCGCCCGTCGAGACCGCCGGCGGGGTCCGTGAGTTGGCCCGCCTCATGGCCTGCGCGGGTGACTGGAAGAACGCTGCTCGACTGCACGTCGAGTTGCTGGCTGCCGGCGCCGGCGAGCAGGTTGCCGCCGCCGGGGAGTTCGCGGCGAAGTGTCTGGCCCACGGTCAACGCGAGCTGACGCTGGTTCTGGTGCGCGAGCTGACCCGGGCGGGCAACCCGCCGGTCGCGCTCTGTCACCAACTCGTCAGCAGCGCCTCGGGCGGCGAGCCCGAGCCCGCCCTGGCCCACGCTCTCGAGGCCGCGCTGGCTCACCTGCCGCTCTCTGCCACCACCGCCGAGCGCACCAGCCTCACGCTGGCTTTCGTACGCCAGCTCGAGCTGGCCGGACGCGCCGGGGACGCCGTCGAACGCCTCGAGTCGGTGCTGGAGCTGGATCCCTCGTGCGTCGAGGCCCAGAACCGGCTGGTCTCCCTGCTCGCGGCCTCGCAGGCCCACGACCGCCTGCGGGACCGATTCGAGCGCATCGCCGCCCGGGCCCCCGACTCGTTCAACGCCTGGCTGCACCTGGCTGCCGTCCGTCTGGTCCTGGGCAAGGGACTGGCCTCTCAAGAGGCCGCCGTCCGCGCCCTCGCGCTCGACGGCAACCGGTTCGCGGCGCGCCTCGCCTTGGCTCGGGCCTGCCGCCACTGCGGCGAACACGACCGCGCCATCGCCGAGTATCGCCACGCCCTTCGCCTGGAGCCCAACCACCCGCGAGCGCTCTACGAACTCGCCGCCACCTACGCCGCCGCAAACCTGGGCGAGCTGGCGCGGGGCCAGTGGAGCAAGCTGCTGAAGGTGGCCCCCGAGGGCT
>CAZSVK010000296.1:0-7801 GCA_964610245.1 uncultured bacterium | reverse complement strand
AGGGGGGAACGGGCCTCGGATCACCCGAACAATATACCGACCCAGGGGGTAAGTCCAGCGTTTCTCGGGCAGGGGTAAGGACAGGGGTTGGGGGTTAGGGGTTAGGGGTTGGGGACGCGATGCACGCGTCGGCGGCGGTCACGGCTGAACTGCGAGCGAAGGGGCCGCGCAGTCTGCGGCGTGCCAGCCGGCATGGCTATGAGTTGCGCCCGGCCAACCCGCGCGAAAGCCGCGCGATGCCCATAACCCCTAACCCCCAACCCCTAACCCCTGTCTTTCCGCCTACTCGATCAGGCGCGCCGACATCACGCCATTGCCGTCCTTGAAGGCCCGGCGGCCGGTGACGACGCTCCAGACGGGGATATCGACCGTTTCCTGGCCGAAGAGGCGAGCGAAAGCGGTGTCGAGACGGATGCGGCCCTTGGCCTCTGCCTTTGCCAGGCAGCGCGTGGCCGGATCCATGTAGACCGTCACCTCGAGCAGATCCCAGGGCTGGGCGCCGGCCTCCGCGATGCGCAGGTTGGTGCCGGTGGTCGAGCCGAAGTTGGCTTGCTCGAACAGGGCCACCTTCTCGAGGAGCGAACGCTCCTGTTCTTCGTAGGCGGCGAAGGGATCGACCTGCGCGAAAGAGCTGAGCAACGCGATATCGGCCGCGGTCTGGAGCTGGGCCTTCGCCGTGTAGTAGAGCCCCACATCAACGACGAGCGCCAGGCAGCCGAGGAAGGTGAGCATGCCGGCGGCGAAGATGACGGTGACCTGGCCGCGGCGGGCGGAGCGCGATCGGACGACTCGATTGGTCATGGCTTGAAACGACGGAAGCGGGCCATCAGGGGGCGAATCCCGGGACCATGATGCTCTTGAGACTGGCGCCGATGAGCAGGAATTCCCGCCCTCCGAGCATGAAGGCCGGGAACATGAACTCGTGTCGGTGGTTGATGGAGATCGTCACCGAGGTGAACTGGCCTCCGAAGGCCGGGTCGGCAGCCTGGCGAATGATCGAGACTTCGCCGTCAAGGATCGGGCTGATGGGCCCGTGGGCGTCCCGGACCAGCCGCCGTATCTGGTCGTCCGGATAGACGGCCGCACCGGCAGTCGTGGCCTGGATGGCCACCTGGGAAGCCGCCCGCAGCCCTGCCTGCACGCCGATGGTGTCGTACAGGTAGAGGCCGAAGTCGACGATGGCCACCAGGAGCAGCAGCAGCAGCGGCAAAGCAATGGCAAACTCGGCCATGGCCTGCCCAGACCTTGTCGAGCGGTGAATTCTGTCAGGCTTCACGAACGTGAGTATACAGGAAGTTCCCGGAAACTCGCATCAACTTCCTGCAGGTCACGCCGCGCCGTGCCCGACAGCCGCGTCGGCGGCCGGAATCAGCGACCTTCGCAACGCCAGACGCTCAGCCGAGACTCGGGCGCGACTGCGGACGTCGGGATCCTGGTCCTGGACGAGTTGATCCAGATGCAGCGCCACTTGCGATGACGGCGGCATCTCGCCCAGCACGTAGGCCGCGCTGGACCGGAACAGCCTCGACGTGTGCGAGATCATCTCTCGCAGCCTGGCCTCGGCCAGCCGGTAACCGGATCGCAGCAGTGGAATCAGCGCGTTGGCCTGCACGCGGTTGCTCGTGTCCTCGAGACATGGCGGCAACAGGCTCAGGATCTCTTCCGGGCTGCAGATGGCCGACAGCGCCTCGACGGCGGTCGCGCGTACCCGCTGGCTCTCGTCCTTCAGCCGTGCGACATAGAGGCTCTTCAACAGCGGCTCCGCCGAGCGGGCGAGCAGTGACAGGGAAAGCGCCCGGATGCGCTCGTCCTCGTCCAGGTAGCATCGCGTCCCCAGCACGAACTCGACGATCCGCCCCTGGCCGGCCTTGCAGAACGCCTGCAGGATGCTGTAGCGCATCTTGGCGTTCTCGGCCGTCGTGAACCGCGTGCGCAGCAGGGCAATCGCTTCGTCATCCATCCACCCGGCCAGCAGCTCCACGACGGTGTTGGCCACGTAGGGCTCCGCCTCCAGGCAGACGCGGAAGGCTTCGCGAACGTCCCGGTCGGGCCACAGCAGATTGAGGGCCCGAGCGCCTTCGGAGCGGTTCGGACCCCAGCAGTCGCACAGGCAGACGTCGACCAGTTGATCTCTCAACTGCACGACCACGTCGCGTTCCGTCAGCTCCTTGAGAGCCGAGTAGCGCCGTTCGGCCGCCCCATCGGCCAGCTTCTCCAGGATGTCCCTCTTGGCGTGTGGATCACTCACGACACGGCCCCCGCTTTCATCATCACAACTCGGCGCGCTTCTCGATTGTTTTAGTCGCGCCTCGGGCAGGTCCGCAGAAGTATGAGAACGGGACGGGCGAATGTCAACCCATGTGTCCGAAGTCACAATCGCCCCATGTCGATCTCCCAGCCGGCGTTGACCGGGTTCACCCTCTTGCCGGCTGTCACGCCCTCGAGCACCGACTTCATGATGAAGAAGCGGCTCAAATCGAGCGTGTGGCCAGGCTCGGCCGGGCCCAGCAGCCGCGCGGAGAGCACCTCGCCGGTCTCGAGTCTCAGCCGGGCGCACGCCGTCCCGTCATCGAAACTGGCCTCCGGCCCGCCAGTCTCGAGCGTGAACTCGCGCTTGCCGATGCGGCCCAGCATCCGGAAGCCGCCGGGGGTCTGCTCGACAAGGAATCCGTCATGTCCGCCATGACGCCGGTAGGCCTCCTGACTTCCGAAGAACCTCGGCTTCACGATGTACGGCCCCCCGTCCTCGGGGCAGTAGGTGTCGCAGTTGCCGCACTCGTTGCAGAAGTCGCTGAAGTTGGCGATCTGTTTCGACTTGCCGACCTTGAAGGTCAGCTCCGCCGTCGGGCGCAGCTCGCCGCCGGTCAGCTCCAGATTCCGGTAGTGGACCTCGACCGGCCCGGACTCGATGCTGAAGTTCGCGTCGTTGGGACAGACCGGGATGCACTTGTCGCAGTTCAGGCAGTCGAAGAGCTTCAGCGCCGAACCAACCTTCTTCGGATAGGCCGAGTTCTGGGCCTGTCGATAGCGAGGGTCGGCCTGGGCGCGGGAGACGATCGGAGCCATGTTTGCCAGGCCCGCGCGCCGGGCGAGGTCCGCCAGCAGTCCGTCGAGCGCCCCGAGCAAGGGCGCGGCGGCAGGCCGGTGCCGCAGCGTCGAGGAGAGTGATTCCCGCCGGGCTGACACGACCCGCGGCAGGTCGGTCGTCGAGGCCGACAGCTCCGAGAGCAGCTCTCGCTCGAGCGCCGCCACCGATTCGACCGCGGCAGCACCGTCGTCGCCCAGCTCCGGTTTCAGCCGCACAGCGGTCGCCATCAACTCCCCCAGACACGAGTGGATGGCGCCCTCGCCCAGCCCTTCCGCCTTGACGATATAGTCGGCCACGTTTCGCACGCCGAGGCCGCGCATTCGCTCCTCCAGGCCGGTCAGGTAGCCGGCCAGCCGGCCGTAGCCGCCAGTCTTGAGGAGGTCGGTGCAGGTCGTGATCGGGGTCAGCCCGCAGGCCACCGCGTCGGGGAAGTTCTGCCGGTCGATGCCCGCGCTGAACGACCACTCGAGTTCCAGACCGAGCGCCTGCCGGAACTTCTCGGCCAGGGAGAGGCTCATCACGTGCAGCGGCGGCCCCGAGAGATAGACCATCTCGTCCTTGAACAGCGGCAGGTGGTTACGGACGGCCAGGATGTTCGTGAACTTGACCCCCAGACTGCGTCCGAGCTGCATCGCCCGGCCGTGAAGCCGGCGGAAGATGTCGAGGGCATCGGGAAACTGCAGGTCCTTCTCGAAGATCTCGTTCGTGGTCTGCAACTCGTGGTAGCCCATCACTTCGTGGAGCAGGCGATCGACCGTGGCCTTCCCGAGCAGCGTCGGATTCACCTTCACGACCACGTCCACGCCCATCTCGGAGAGCAGGAAGTCGGCGATGCGCTCGATCTCGTCGGCGGGGCATCCGTGCAGCGTGGAGAGCGTGATGCTGTTCGATACCCGCGTCTGGAAGGGGAAATCCCGGAGGTGCGCCAGCTCGGACGGAATCTGGGGCCGCAGCTCGTCGATCAGCGCGCTCGCATCCTGCAACGAGCGGATCCAACCGGTGATCCGCGGCGACTGGATGCCCTTCAGGTCGTAGCCGACCGACATGTCGTGCAGCGTGGCGTCCTTGTCGGGACCGGGACGCTCCCCCGCCAGCCGGCTCGCGCCGGGCAGGCCCCCGCCGGGCAGGCCCCCGCCGGGCAGGTCGGCCCTGAGCAGATCGAGCATCATCGACGCCTTGACATATTCGCGGACCGAATCCTCGAGGCGCAGCTCCTGCGACCATTCGACGTTGAATCCGAGGTTCGGGGCGTGGATGCAAGGGCGCGGGATCTCCAGCCGGTCGAGAATCTGCACCGTCTTGAGTTCGAAGATGCGGGCGCCGGCCAGCCAGCTCACGACGATGTTCTGCGCGAGCTGACTCTGGGGCCCGGCCGCCGGCCCCACCGGAGTGGCCGCTGAGCGGCCGTGAAAGCGCACGCTCGTGTCCAGCGCCGGGTCGCCCCGGTAGAAGAACTTGGAGCGTAGATCGAAGATCGAGTCCTGCGCCGCCAGTTCGCGGTACATGCGGCGCAGCAGGGTGGAGAACGGGGCGGGGTAGAGTTCGGCCATGGCGGGGCTGGGGGGCGTCAGAGGGTGTCAAGAAATCAGTTCGAGGTGTTCTCCGGGGACGCTGTCCCCGGGCCCCTGCCAGGAGGGGAGCCCCCCCCCTGGACCCGGCGATGAGGAGTGGAATCCGGGCCTGATCGGCACGCTCGAAGACTCCGAGCTGCGAGCGCGTCAGTCCGTCGAGAACCCGACAGGTCTCGTCAGAAAGTACGCCGGCGCCTGCGCATCGGCAGCGACGCGCGAAACACCCCGTCGAAGGCATGCAGCGCCCCGGCCACGGCGCCGGCGGTCGGGACCAGCCCGATCTCGCCCACGCCTTTCGCCCCGTGCGGCCCGTTGGGCTCTCGTTCCTCGACGAAGATGCACTCGACGGGCGGCATCGCGCTCGCCCGCAGGATGCCCAGCCGGCCCAGGTGCGTCGTGCGCGGCACGCCGCCCTCGATCACCAGCTCCTCGCTCAACGCCTGCCCCAGCCCCATGTGAACCGACCCCTCGAGCTGGCCCGAGAGCAGCATCGGGTTCATCACCCGGCCGCAATCCACCGCCGACACCACCCGCTCCAGGTTGCCGTCGCCGTCCAGGATCACCACCTGGCTCGCAAACCCGTAGGTCAGGTGCAGCACCGGCTCTCGCGCGTCGTCGGCCAGCTCCGTCGTCCAGTCGCACACCCACTCGCCCAGGAACCGCTGTCCCGCGAGAGGACGCAGAAGGTCGCGCGCCTTGCACGGGGAGAGGGGGCCAGACCCTGGGTCCCCGGGGGCGCTGCCCCCAGACCCCTGCCAGGACCGGTGCCCGGCCCTGGACCCGGCAATGAGAAGAGGAGGCGAGGCCGGCACGGCACTTCCATGGACTCCTGCCTGCAAGCGAGGGCAAGAGTCACTCCAGTCATCGGGGGGGCCAGGGGCGAACTTCGCCCCTGGCGTGGGTTCGGGAGCGGAGCTCCCGAGAGGTACTTGGTTCATCGCCTCCCGCAGCTTCTTGCCCGCCCGCACCGCCGCGTTGCCGGCCAGCACCGTCGCCCGGCTGGCGGTGGTCATCCCGCATGGCACCGGTCGCGCCGTCGTCGTGATCGCCTCGAACACCTCCGGCGGCAGCCCGGTCTCCTCGCAGACGAGCTGGATGAGCACCGTGAACAGCCCCTGGCCCATCTCGGTGAACCCGGTTGCCAGCCGCACCCGCCCGTCGTCGAGCACGGTCAGCTCCACCTGTCCGGCATCTTCCATCCCGTGCCCGATCCCCACGTTCTTGAGGCCACAGGCGATGCCGGCGTAGCGCGCCGAACGATAGGCATCCTTCACTGCCAGCAGGGTCTTCTTCAGGCCCACCGCGTGCAGCTTCTGCCCCTTGCCGAAGCGGTCGCCCTCCTCCAGCACGTTCCTCCACCTCAGCTCCCAACCGTCCAGTCCCACCTTCTCGGCTAGCCGGTCGAGGCAGCCTTCCATCGCGAACGCCGTCTGTCCAACTCCGAAGCCTCGCATCGCTCCGCACGGCGGGTTGTTGGTGAACACCGCCAGGGCCTCGATGTCGACGTTGGGGACCCGGTAGGCGCTCGTGGCGTGGCCGCAAGCCCGCTCCAGCACCTTCCCCCCCACCGACGCGTAGGCGCCCGTGTCGCCCACGATCCGCGCCTTGACGGCGGTCAAGCGCCCCTCGGCGTCGCAGCCGACCCAGTACTCCATCTTCATCGGGTGGCGCTTCGGATGGGTCAGGATCGATTCCTCGCGCGAGAGCGTTACCCGGCAGGGCCGACCGGTCACGTGGGCCAGCACCGCCGCGTGCCCTTGCACGCCCAGGTCTTCCTTGCCGCCGAACGCGCCCCCCGCCGGCACCAGCTCGACCTCCACCTGTTCCTCGCCCAGCCCCAGCAGGCTCGCGAGTTGGCGCCGTTCGTCCGCCACACCCTGACCGGGTGAGAGGACCTTGAATCGGTCTCCTGCCTCCGCGGGTGGAATCGCCACGGCGCTCTCCGGTTCGAGAAAGGCGTGCTCGATGAACTGCGTCCGGAAGGTCTCGTGCGCCACGTGGGCGCTCGAGGCCAGCGCCGCTTCGGCGTCGCCGCGCCGCGCCACGCTGCTCCAGAGCACGTTGCCCCGGTCTTCGGCGATGCGGGCCGCCGCGCACAGCGCCTCTTCCGGGTCGGTGACCGGAGGCAGCGGCTCCAGTTCGACGCGGATTGCCGCGGCAGCCTCTCGGGCCGCGCGCCGTGTCGTCGCCGCCACCGCGGCCAGGACGTCTCCGACGTAGCGAACCTCCTCGCCGACCGCCGTGAAGACCGGCCAGTCACGCTCGATCAGCCCCTGGAACCGCTGGCCGGGCACATCCGCGGCGGTCACGACGGCGACCACGCCTTCGACGGCCTTCGCGGCCGACAGGTCGATCGACAGCACCTTCGCCCGCGGGACGCGGGCCAGACACAGCGCCCCCTCGAGCAAGCCCGGCACCGCGAGATCGTCCACGAAGGGCCTCTCGCCCAGCGTCAGCTCCCGGGCCTGGTAGAGCGTCATTGCCGTGCCCACCCGGCCTGAAGCGTCCGCCTCCGGCAGCGGCTCGCCTCGCCGGCCGGCCGCCATCAACTTCACCGCATCGACGATCTTCACGTAGCCGGTGCAACGGCAGAGATGTTTGTCGAGTTCCTTGCGGATGGCCGCCTCCGCGGGCTCCGGGGTGCGGTCGAGCAGGGCCTTCATCCGGAGCGCGATGCCCGGCGTGCAGAACCCGCACTGCACGGCGCCGGCCCTGGCAAAGGCCTCGGCGATCGCGGCCCGCTCGGTCGCCGGCAGCCCCTCCAGCGTCACGACCTCCCGTCCCTCCGCTCTGTCCGCTGCTAACGTGCACGATAGCCTCGGGGAACCGTCCACGAGCACCGTACAGCACCCGCATGCGCCCTGTCCCGAGCAGCCGTCCTTCACCGACAGGACTCCCGCCTGGGTGCGGAGCACCTCCAGCAGCGTGGCCTCCGGGTGCACCAACCCTTGCCAGGGCCTGCCGTTGAGCGTGAAGGAGAGGCGGAGGGTCTCGGATGGGGAGGTCATGAGTGAGCCATCAAGACTGGTCCTGTCAAACAGGCACAACGCTGGCGTGGCCCGCAAACCAGGACAGGTATCACAGAGGCACAGAGACACAGAGACACAGAGTGATGTTTGACCCGCCTTCCATCAACTCCCCC
>CAZSVK010000295.1:0-7812 GCA_964610245.1 uncultured bacterium | reverse complement strand
GTCAGGTGGCGCTGGAGCCGTTCGTAGTAGTGGAAGTACTCGAGGTTCACGGTCTCCGAGGGCTTGGCGAAGATGACGCTGTCGTCGGCCGGCAGTCCCGGGCCGAGGTCCGACTCGGTCAAGGGCCGCCAGCCCTGTCCGAACTGGTACGTCTGCTCGGGGTAGAGCTGGACGGCCGCCGCGTTCGACGACGCCTCCGGCCCGAGCGAGAGGGGCGGGAGCACGGCCTGCATCGGCGTGTTGGGTGGCTTTGATTCCACCTGGTTCTTCCAGTCGTCCAGCAGCTCGCGCGTACGGTTGTAGGCCGAGATGGCGGCGTCGAGTGTGCGCACGTACTCCCGGAAGTCGGCGATGAACGGGGTGCCGACGACGGCACCTGAGCGAGCGGGCGGCGCGGCGCCACCAAGGTGATGCCGACGAGGCGCACCTGTTCGACCTGGCGGTACTCGGTGCGGCGGCCCAGCGACAGCCGCACCCCGGCCTCGAGCCTCAGCGACTGGGTGTAGCGCCGGTCGGGAACGGGCGCCGTGAGAAGCTTCACGGAAGTTCTCTCCAGCGTGAACATGCGGTGGAAGTCACGGTTCTCGGAACCGTCGAGAAGGCCGGCCAGCCGCCGGGGCGGGCAGTCCTGCGTCAGGTCCAGCTCGGGCGGCTCGCGCAGCAGCAGCGCCCGTCTGACCTTGTCGAAGATCCTGGAGTTGGGGTCGTTCAGGTCGAGCTGGAGCTGGTGGAGGATGTCCTCGAGCGCGGTCTCGGCGATGTACTCGGCGCCCATGCCGCCCGCGCCGTGGGCAGCCTGGCTGAACACCTGGCTCGAGAAGAAGAGGTGGGCGATGGCGGCCACGAAGAGCACGACACAGATCGTGACCACGATGGCGAGCAGGATGCCCAGCCCGCGGCGGGCTCGGCGGGGCCGGTCGGAGAGGCGCGCTGGCCGGAGGGCTGCGGTCATGGGGCGCGCTGTCGCAGGGCGGGCGCCGGGAGGTAGCGGAGCGCGGCGTCCTCCGCCGAGACCGGCTCGGCGGTGGCCGGCAGGGCCGCCTGGCCCGCTTCGTGGCCGGAGGCCGGGGCCCGGGAGCGGCCGCCTCCACCGGGTTCGTCGTCCCGGCCGGAGCCCGGGGCGCCCTTGACGCCGCCATCGGGGTAGAGCTGGGCGGGATAGCGGGAGCGAAGCTCCGCGGGGAGCTGGCTCCAGGGAATTGCGACCCACTCGGCGCCGTCCAGCTTCAACCAGCCCTGGGTGCGGCTGAAGACGAAGCTGCCCCGCGGATGGGAGAGGGCGAGCACGGCGATGTCCGGATCGCCCATCATCGAGAGAAAGCGCCTGCCTGCCGTGGAGACCGCCCCGGCCGGTCGGGCGCCGCCCTGGGCCGAGCCGGAGGGGGACTGTCCCGAGCCGGGCGCCGGCTGGCCTCCCGCGGAGGCGGCCTCGTCGTTCGTGGCGGTGCCTGCCGCGGCCAGGAGATCCTCCCGGTGCACGGGGTTGCCGTGCCGGGTCATCACGCCGTCGAGCGTGTTCATGTAAGGATTGTCGGAGGCGCTCTGCTCCTCGCTCGCACCGGGCCCCATCAGGGCGAGGCCGAGCGCCCCGATGACGAGCATCGCACCCGCGGCGATGGCCGGAAGCAGGCGATTTCCGTCAGTCAGTGCCATGAGGAGCGACGTGCGCGGGTCGGGGCCGCGGGAGCGACCGGCCCGAATCTATGACCTCGCCGGGGGCGCCGGGTTCCCGGCGATCTCGGTGATGAGGATAACAGGCTGCGAGGTTCGTACCGGACGACGGAATTTCGGGATCTCAGGGAACCCGCGCGCGCACCCGACCAAAGGACACATCTTGTCATGATCGCTTCTCTCTGCTAAAATCCAACGCTTTTGTACTGCTAGCGGCGGAGGGGCGACCACGGTGTACCCGGATCGCGAGGGCCGATTGCGAAGAGCTTCGATCGTCATCACCAACTACAACGGCAGGTGCAATCTCGCGCGGTTCATGCCCGCGGTGCTCGAGATGGCCGCCTGGAGGGGTCTGGGCTCCGAGGTCATCGTCGTCGACGACGCGAGCACCGACGACAGTCTGGAGTTCCTGGCGAGCCGCTACCCCGAGGTGACGGTCGTGAGGATGGCCCAGCGGGGGAGTTTCCTGGGCGCTGCCAACGAGGGTTTTCGCTGTGCCACAAACCATCACGTGGCGCTGCTGTCGAACGACATGGCCCCGGCCCGCCACTTCCTCGAGAAGTTGCTCGAGCACTTTGACGATCCGAGTGTCTTCGCGGTGCACTCCGGCATCCTCACTCCCGACGGACAGCTCCAGAGCGATCGTGCCATCGGCCGCTTCTTCATGGGCAACTTCAAGATCCTGAACACGGCCCAGCCGCACCGTGGTCTCGCTCGCTGGCTGCTGCCGTCGCGGCGCTCCCGGTTCTCGCTCTTCACCGGCTCCTGCGCGGTCTTCGACCGGGACAAGTTCTTCCAGCTCGGCGGGCTCGATTCGATCTACTTGCCGTTCTACTGGGAAGATGTCGACCTCTGTTTCCGCGCGTGGAAGAAGGGCTGGAAGACCGTCAGCGAGCCGGACGTCACGCTCGTCCACCATCACGACGAGTGTGGCACGATCCGCAACAACTTCGAGCGCAACTACATCCGCAACGTCGAGAGGCGAAACCGCTTCCTGTTCCTCTGGAGCAACATCGATTCGCCCGTCTATCTCGCCGTCCACCTGGCCTACCTGGTCGTGAGCCTCCTGGTTTCGTGGCTGATCGGCCGGTTCGGCTTCTACGCCAGCTTCCTCGGGGCGCTTCGCCGGCTGCCGGCGGTGTTCGAGCGGCGGCGCGCGCGGGCCGACGAGACGCTGTGCGACGAGGACGTGTTCGCAATGGTGCTCGATGACGCGGCTCACGCGACCGGCATCGAGGAGCTGACGCGGAAGGCGGCCCCGCCCGCGACCGCCCCGGCGGCTCCGGCCGTGGGCGGCCTCGAGATCGTCCGCCCCATTGGCCAGAGCTGAGCGGCCGTGCCCTCTCGGATCGCCTCGCCGCTGCGCCTCACGATTCTGTTTCCTTTCTTGCGCCTGACCGGCGGGCTGAAGATGCTCGCCGACTACGCCAGCGGACTGGCCCGGCGCGGCCACACCGTCACCGGCGTCGTCCCGGTCCGGCTCAGGTGCCTGCCGTTGCATCTGAACCGAGTGGAGTGGTTGTGGCGCCGCCCGAGCATGCTCGCGCGGTACCGGTGGTTCGAGCCGGCCTTCGAGCTGCGGGTAGTGCCCTGCCTGTGCGACCGCTTCCTGCCCGAGGCCGACGTCGTGGTCGCCTCGAGCTGGCAGACCGCCGCCTACGCCGCCCGCTACCCCGAGCGCTGCGGGCGCCGCGCCTACTACATCCAGGATGTGGAGACTCACGAGAAGCCCGAGGCCGCCGGTGCGACCTACCGGCTGCCACTCGCGCAACTGGTCACCTCCGAGTGGATCGACCGGGAGCTGACGCGCCAGTTCGGCCAGCGGTCCCGGCAGGTCGTCCCCTACGGGATCGACGCGGACTTCTTCGGCGGACGGCCGCGACCGGCTCGCCCGGCCCGGCTCTTCGGGATGCTCCACAGCCGGGATGCGCGGAAAGGGTTCGCCGATGGCTTCGAGGCCTTCCAGCGCGTCAGGGCGCGGCACCCGGAGCTGCGGCTGTTGCTCTTCGGCACGCACGTCGACCGCGAGTCGTTCCCGGAGTTCGTGGAGGTGCGCCAGGGCGTGATGCCGGCAGCGACGCCCGCGCTCTATCGCGAGGCCGACGCCTGGATCTGCTCGTCCCGTTCCGAGGGCTGGGGCCTGCCGCCCCTCGAGGCGATGGCCGGCGGTTGCGCCGTGGTGACGACGCGAGTTGGCGGCACGCCGTACTTCGCCGGGCACGAGCGGACCGCCCTGGTCTGCGAGCCGGGCGACACGGCCGCCCTGGAGGCGGCGATCGAACGGTTGGCCGTCGACGGCGAGCTGGTGGGCCGGCTGTCGGCGGCGGGTCTCGAGAGCATCCGCGGGCTGCCGTGGGAGGGCTCGGTCGAGCGGCTGGAAGAGGCTCTCGTCGAGGTCGCCACGCGCGATGATGGCCGTTCTCGCCCCCGCGCGCCCTGATCTCATCCGCGAAGCTCGTTGCGTTACGCGAAGCTCCTGGCAAGTTCGCCCTATAGCCTGCAGCCTACAGTCTCAGTCAGGCCTCCTCGGGCTGGCGGGCGACGTGCAGCATCGCCAGCGCGCCCAGCAGGAACATCACCGAGGCGGCGGCGAAGGCCGCTCGGGGGCCCTGGAAGCTGGCGATGAGTCCGCCGAGCGGATGGCCGATCAGGGCCCGCACCCCCACGAGCGAGACGTGGACGCTCATGTAGCGGGAGGAGTCGCGGTTGCGCGCGAAGTAAGGCGGGCCCAAGTTCCAGGTCAACGAGACTCCGGCCATGCAGGCACCGAAGTAGGCGTGGCACGCCATCGCCGCCGGGAAGCTGTTCACCTGCGTCAGCGCCAGCGCGAAGAGCGTCAGGTTGGCGAAGCAGGCGGCCGTCAGCCAGGGGATGCCGATGCGGTCGAGCAGCCGACCCATCGGCTGCAGCGCGACGATGTAGGCGAAGTAAAAGGCCACTCCCTTGACCGCCGCGGCCTGGCCGTAGCCCAGCCCCAGGTCGTCGACGAAGAAGCGGGCGAACACCGGCTGCAGCATCATGAAGCCCACGCCGTACAGGCAGTAGCCGATCTCGAAGTCCCGAAACCGCCGGTGGCGCCGGAGCAGCTCGAGGATGCGCCGGGACCAGCCGGGGCCGAGAAGCCAGTCGCCCTGGCCGGCAGCGGGGGCCAGTGGGACGGCGGCGCCGCGCATCCGCCGGACCCGGATGCTGCCCCAGATGAGGCAGCCGCCGAAGGCGATCGCTCCCGCGGCGGGGTAGAGCAGTCTGTAGGCACCCGGGTAGTGGTCGAGCAGGACGCCGGCGCCGACCGAGCAGGAGGCCGTGACCATCGCGGCCACGGTGGCCGCGCGGGCGAACAAACGGCCTCGCGTTCGATGGCTGTAATTGGCCTGGAAGATGGCGTTCAGCGCCGGAATCGTCACCGTCTGGGCCAGGGCGTACATCAGGATGGCGATGACGAAGACCGGCAGCAAAGAGGGCGGCACGGCGAACGCGACCAGCAGCATCCCCAGTCGTCCGAACACCCCCGCGCCGAGGAACAGCCGTCTTCGCTCCACCGAACGCAGCAGCGCCGCCACGAAGACCGCCAGCCCGTTGGCCAGCGCCGGGGCCATGGTCAGCAGCACCAGCGCGGTCTGGGACGCACCGAACGCCTTGCGGGCGACGACGTCGCTCGTGACCAGCACCCCCTCGAGGGTGGCCTCCAGGCACGAGGCCTTGAGGTGAAGGCGGTTGGTGTAACGTCCGATCGACAGCATGGGCTCGTTCGCCGGAGAGGGCCGGCGTACGTTCGTCAGACGCCGGCGAGGCGGTCGGAGGGCCTGCGGTCGCGAGGCGGCGGCAGGTCCACCCCCCGGCGGAGGCCGACAGGATACCGGTCTCCATCGGCCCTGTCACGGGAGTCGTGGACGGGCTCGTTGACACCGGACCGGTCGCGGCCTAGAATCGCACTCCTCATTCGGTGTTCCGGTGTGTGGAGTCTCGGGGGTGGCTCCGGTCGGCAGGAGGTCCTCATGGCCAGGGCTAGTGCAGTCGCGTGGCTTCCTTTGGCGGTCGTTCTGAGCTGCGGACTGTGGGGCCGTCCTGGGACCGCGCTCGGTGGGCCCGAACGCGCAACGCCGCGCGAGCGCCGCCTCGAGCAAACGGTGGCCGATCTGACGCGACGCCTGCTCGCACTCGAGCAGCAGGTCAGCGAGATGAAGGCCGGCCCCGCGACCTCGACTTCCGCGTCTGTCGCCGCCCAGGCGCCGGAGCCCGTTCCGGCCCAGGCGGCGCAGCTCGTCACGGCCACGACCGCGCCCGCTTCGGCAGCAGCCCTCGAGCCGGCCTCGCCGCCTCCCGGCAAGGTCAACGTGGGTCCGCAGGGAAAGGGCACCGTCTTCGCCAGCTCAGACGGGAGGAACGCCTTGAAGCTGCAGGGCCACGTTCAGACCCTCTATCACCAGCAGGACATGGACCACGCCGAGGCTCAGGGTGGATTCCAGCTCCGCAGGCTCAAGCTGGTCGCGGGCGGTCAGGCGAACGGGAAGGCGAACGAGTACCAGTTGATGCTCGAGGCCAGTTCGGGCAACGGCACGACCCAGACCGATCGGGTGCGCATCGACGACTTCTGGTTCCAGCACACCTTCGACCCGGAGTTCAAGGTGCGGCTGGGGCAGTTCAAGACCCCGTTCTCGCGCCAGTGGATTGGCTCTGTGACCGCGCTGACCTTCACCGACTGGCCGCTCGCGGGCCGCGTGTTCGCCAGCAATCCGCCGGCGGGCGACTACAAGGCGAGCGACTTCACGCTGCTGCCCACCCACGGGGTCGGTCGTAACATCGGCGTTCAGCTCTGGGGCGACCTGGGCGAGAAGTCGATTCTCCGGTGGTTCGCGGGCGCCTTCAACGGCGAAGGGCAGAACGCCCGGAACAAGAACTCCGGCCTGATGTACGTGGGCCGGCTGGAGTGGATGCCCTGGGGCGACGTCCCCTACACCGAGGGCTCGCGGATGCGCCCCCAGGACGCCCTGCTGGCCATCGATGCCGGCTTCGCGCTGGACAAACGCACCGAGGTCATCGACATCGATCCCCGGACCGGCAAGACCGGCCTCTTCGATCGCGAGGACCGGCGGCTCTCGAACCTGGGCTACTCGTTCAAGCGGCGCCGGCTCTCGTCCCAGGGTGAGTGGTTCCGTCAGTGGACCGAGCCGGTGTCCGCCGCGCTGCCCCGCATCGGCTCGGACGGATGGTATCTCGAGGCAGGCTATCTCCTCGGCCCGGACAACTGGGAGTTGAGCTGGCGCGAGTCGGAGGTGGATCCGGACAGGGCCATCGCGCTCGACGAGTTGCACGAGTCGGGCCCCTCGCTCGTCTACTACCTCAACGGCCACGACCACAAGGTGATCGCCGACGTGATGCGGCTGACCGACGAGGCCAACGCCGCCAACGACCAGACCAGGGCGCGGGTGCTGTACTATTTCAGCTTCTAGGGAGGTCGCCCCGCCCGCGTGAAGCCCGCCCCGCCGTCCAGTGCCCGGTCTTGCCCCGCTTGTGGAGAGCTGGGGCCGTTCCGGCTCGTCCGCCGGCTACGGCAGCCGGGCGAGCGGCTGGCGCTGGAGGTCGAGGAGTGCGAGGGCTGCCGGCTCGTGCACCTGCGGCAGGCGATGGACGAACAGGCCCTCTCGGACTACTCGTCGGCCTTCGGCGAGGCGATGGAGTCGGGCGCCGGCGGAAAGGGCCCGGAGAAGGCGCTGCGCCAGGCCAGGGCGCGGGCCCGGGGCTTCTCACACCTGCCCGCCGGCCGCGTGCTCGATATCGGCTGCGGGCCTGCCTACTTCCTGGCGGCGATGCAGGAGTTGGGCTGGACGGTCCACGGCATCGAGCCCAACCCGGGCGCGGCGGAGCGGGCGTCGCGGCGACTCTCCGCGCCGATCCACGCGGGCCCGCTCGAGACCTTCGAATCTGCCGCGCCGTTTGAACTCATCTCCATGTGGCACGTCTTCGAGCACCTCGACGATCCCTCGGATGTGCTGCGGCGGTGTGCCGCTCTCCTCGCTCCGGGCGGGCGTCTCTTCTTCGAGGTGCCCTTCATCGACCCGCTCGAGGCGGCCGCGGCCGGCGCCCACTGGATGGGCTATCGAAAACCGACCCACCACTGGATGGACCGGGAGCGCTCGCTCC
>CAZSVK010000294.1:0-7818 GCA_964610245.1 uncultured bacterium | reverse complement strand
CGCCGACGGCGAGAAGCGCTACATCGTGGCGCCCAAGGACCTGAAGGTCGGCGAGACTATTCTGTCGAGCGACACCGCTGAAGTGGCCCTGGGCAACACCCTGCCGCTGAAGGCGATCCCCGACGGCACCATGGTTCATAACGTCGAGATCACGCCGGGCAAGGGCGGCCAGTTCGCCCGCGCCGCAGGCAGCTTCATCCAGTTGATGGCCAAGGAAGGCAAGATGGCGCTGTTGCGCATGCCCTCCGGCGAGCTGAGAAAGGTCCCGGTCGAGTGCCGAGCCACGGTGGGCCAGGTTGGCAACCTGGCCCACAACCTGGAGAACTGGGGCAAGGCCGGCCGCACGCGGTGGATGGGCATCCGCGGGTTGACCCGCGGTATGTGCCGGAACCCTTGCGACCATCCGCACGGTGGAGGCGAAGGCCGCTCCAAGGGCGGCAATCACCCGCAGTCGCCCTGGGGCCAGCCGGCCAAGGGCTATCGCACCCGCCGCAAGAAGAAGTACTCGAACCGACTCGTCGTCCGCAGAAGGGAGTAGTCCGAAATGGAGAACAACCAGAATCCGCCCGAGAAGAAGGCCCGCAAGGCGCCTTTCGTTGAAACTCGGCTCCTGGAGCGGATCGAGGAGCTGAATCGCGACAAGAAGAAGGTCGTTCTGAAGACCTGGTCGAGGTCCTCCACCGTCTACCCGCAGATGGTTGGGCACACGATCGCAGTCCACAACGGCCGCAAGCACGTTCCGGTGTTCGTCACGGAGAACATGGTGGGTCACAAGCTGGGCGAGTTCGCCCCGACCCGCACCTTCCGCGGACACGCCGGCAGTTCCAAGAGCGAGCGCACGGTCGCTCTGAAGTAAGGGGCGAGTAATCCAATGAGTGAAAGCAGAGCAACGGCAAAGTTCCTGCGTTACTCGGCCCGCAAGGGGCGCCTGGTGGCGGACATGATCAGAGGTCTGCCCGCGCCCAGGGCGCTCGCGGTGCTGAGGGACACGCGTCGCAAGGCCGCCTTGGCCACGCTCAAGCTCCTCAAGAGCTGCCTGGCCAACGCACAGGACAAGAACAAGCTGAAGCCGACGGAACTCTTCGTGAAGGCCATCATGGTCGACGAGGGTCCGACGATGAAGCGCATCCACGCGCGAGCGCGCGGCCGCGCCGACCGGATTCAGAAGCGGACCTGCCACACGACGGTCATCGTCGACGAGCGGTCCTGAGGAGGCACAAGACGTGGGTCAGAAAGTCAACCCGATCGGCCTCAGGGTAGGAATCAATCGAGGCTGGAACTCCAACTGGTACGCCGAGAAGCAGTACAGCCAGTTCTTGCTGGCCGACGTGAAGCTCCGGCAGGCCGTCCACGACTTCGTGCGCCGCAAGTTCGAGAAGGACCTCGCGCGCAAGAAGGGCGAGCGGGCCAGCCGCGAGACCAAGTCGAACAAGCGCCTCGAGGAGTCCGGAGTTTCGAACATCTACATCGAACGCAAGACCGACAAGAGCGTCAAGATCACGATCTTCACGGCCAAGCCCGGCATCATCATCGGCCGCGGCGGCGCAGACGTCGAGCAGCTCCGCAGGGAACTCGAGGTCATGGAAGACAAGCAGGTCTTCCTGAACGTGAAGGAAGTCAAGGACTTCGCCACGAACGCCAAGCTCGTGTCCGAGAGCATCGCCTTCCAGCTCGAGAAACGCATCAGCTTCCGCCGGGCGATCAAACAGGCGATCACCCGGGCCCGCAAGATGGGCGTCAAGGGCATCAAGGTCATGGTTGCCGGCCGATTGGGCGGCGCCGAGATGAGCCGCGTAGAGTGGAGCAAGGAAGGGCGCGTCCCCCTTCACACGCTGCGCGCCGACATCGACTACGGCTTCTCCGAGGCGCACACCACCTTCGGGAAGATCGGCGTCAAGACGTGGGTCTTCAGGGGCGAGGTCCTGCCCGAACTCAAGCAGCGGCCCCCCGTGCAGGCGGGCAGTTGATAGGAGGAGGACCACAACCATGTTGATGCCCAAGAGAACCATTTATCGCAAGCCGTACAAGTCCAAGACGAGCGGCGTGGCCCAGCGCTGCAACCAGATCGCCTTCGGCGACTTCGCGTTGCAGGCCGAGGAAGGCGGCTGGATCTCCAACCGTCAGATCGAGGCAGCTCGTATCAGCATCGCTCGCCACATGAAGCGCGGCGGCAAGGTCTGGATCCGCGTGTTCCCTCACCAGGCGATCACCAAGAAGCCGGCCGAGACCCGCATGGGCGGCGGCAAGGGTACCCCTGAGGGTTACGTCGCCGTCGTCCGCGCCGGGACCATGATGTACGAGGTCGGCGGCGTGACGGAAGAGGTGGCCCGCGAGGCGCTGCGTCTGGCCGGTCCCAAGCTGGGTGTCCGCACCCGCTTCGTCAGCCGGCACCAGGTCGGGAGTGGAATCGTATGAAGGCTATCAAGGCTAAGCAACTGAGGGAACTGACCGAGGACGAACTCGCGGAGAAGTTCCGCGGTTTCAAGGAAGAACTCTTCAACCTGCGCTTCCAGATGGCCACGGGCCAGCTGGAGAAGGTCGATGGCATCCGCCGCGTGCGCCGTGACCTGGCCAGGGTGCTCACGGTCATGCATCAGAAGAAGCGCGCGGGCGCCGCTGAGACCAGCAGCACTGGAGGCAAGGAATGACGCGGGAGAACAACGTGGAGCCCAAGGCGAAGCAGAAGGGCCTTCTGGGCAACGTGGTCAGCACCGCGACGGCCAAGACCGCCGTGGTCGAGGTGGAGCGTCTCAAGATGCACCCCCTCTACAAGAAGCTGATGCGCCGCCACAAGAGGTACATGGCCCACGACGAGGACAGCACGTGCGGCGTAGGCGACGTCGTGGAGATCGTGCCGTGCCGGCCCGTTTCGCGCCGCAAGCGCTGGCAGGTGCTGCGGGTCGTGCAGAAGGCCGAGTAACAGGAGAACGCAATGATTCCGCTGTTTACAAACCTGAAGGTCGCCGACAACTCGGGCGCCAAGAAGATGCGGGTCTTCGCGATTTACGGAGGCACGGGCCGGAGATACGCCCGGGTCGGTGATATCGTGAAGTGCTCCGTCAAGGAAGCCACGCCCGGTGGCACGGTCAAGAAGAAGGACAAGGTCAAGGCGGTCATCGTCCGCCAGCGATTCGGTCTGCGCCGCAAGGACGGAACCGAGATCCGCTTCGATGACAACGCCGCCGTTCTCATCAAGGACGACTTGAACCCCGTCGGCACGCGCGTGTTCGGGCCGGTCGCCCGCGAGCTCCGCGGCAAGAACTACATGAAGATCATCTCGCTGGCGCTCGAGGTGCTTTGAGGAGGCCGCAACCATGTTGCTTGGACACATTCGACGGGAGCGGCGCCTGGAGCGCCGCCGCAAGCTGGAGCAATTGAAGTTCCGTCAGCTCCACGTCAAGAAGGGCGACACCGTCAAGGTGCTCGCGGGCAAGGACAAGGGCAAGACGGGCCGGGTCATGCTGGCCTATCCCCAGACGGGCCGCGTGATGGTCGAGCGGATCAACTTGATCAAGCGGCACCAGCGCCCCACCCAGCGCCTCGCCAAGGGCGGCATCATCGAGAAGGAGAACCCGCTCAACGTCAGCAACGTCATGCTCATCTGCACGCGCTGCAAGGAGCCGACACGAGTCAAGCACGAGACCGTCGAGGGTCGCTCGATCCGGGTCTGCAGAAAGTGCAACGAGCAGATCGACAAGCTGTGAGGCACGAACGCCAGGCATGACCCAGCCCCCGGCCCGGAACCGGACGCCTCAGGCGCCCCGATCCGGACCCGGCAGGCCAGGGAAGCCCGGCCCCCCGCGAGGGGGGCGAGCGTCCGAACGGGGCCCCGCCCGGCAGGAGTAACAGAAAATGCAGAGACTACAAGAACACTACAACGGCGTCGTCCGGCAGCGGCTGGCCGAGAAGTTCGGGTTCAAGAACCCGATGCGGATTCCGCGGATCACGAAGGTCGTCGTCAACATCGGCGTCGGCGATTCCCGCGAGAATTCGAAGCTCCTGGATCTCGCCGTGGACGAATTGAAGCAGATCGCCGGCCAGAAGCCGGTCACCACGAAGGCGACGAAGTCCATCGCCAACTTCAAGCTCCGCAAGAACCAGATCGTCGGGTGCTTCGTCACCTTGCGTCACGAGTTGATGTGGGCTTTCCTGGACAAGCTGATGCATCTCGCGCTCCCGCGGGTGCGTGACTTCAGGGGTGTCAGCGAGAAGGCTTTCGACGGCCGGGGCAACTACAACCTGGGCCTGAAAGAGCAGTTGCTGTTCCCTGAGATCAAGTACGACAAGGTGGAGCGGATGCGCGGCATGAATGTCACCGTCGTGACGACCGCGAAGAACGACATCGAGTGCCGCGAGCTCCTCACGGAGCTGGGCATGCCGTTCCGGAAGGCCTGAGGAGGACCGTCCCAGTGGCCAAGAAGAGTTTGATTGCCAAGTGGCTGAGAAAGCCCAAGTTCACGACCCGAGTTTACACCCGGTGCAAGATGTGCGGTCGTCCCCGGGCCTATATGCGGAAGTTCGGAATCTGCCGCATCTGTTTCCGCGACCTCGCGTCCCACGGGATGATCCCGGGCGTCGTGAAGTCCAGCTGGTGAGGAGGAGATAGATCCAATGAGCATGACCGATCCGATCGCAGATATGTTGACGCGGATCCGCAACGCGAACCGCATCTACAAGCCGGTCGTCGACGTCCCCCCCTCGAAGCTGAAAGGCAGGATCGCTGAGATCCTCAAGCAAGAGGGCTTCATCAAGGATTTCGAGACCGTCACGGAAGAGGGACAGCAGCCCGTCCTGCGCCTCGTCCTCAAGTACACACCCAACCGCATCCGGGCCCTCAACGGCCTGAAGCGAATCAGCAAGCCCGGTCTGCGCGTCTACGTGCAGCGGGACTCCATCCCCAAGGTGCTGGGCGGCCTGGGCATTGCCATCCTGTCCACCCCTCGGGGAGTCATGTCCGACAAGCTGTCTCGGAAGAGCGGCGTCGGCGGGGAGGTCCTCTGCTACGTCTGGTGAGACCGGACACCCGGCCGCCGGCCAGGGGCCTCGGGCCCCGTCGGTGAGCCCGGACGCTGGATTCAGGAGAGTATCATGTCGAGGATTGGAAAGCTGCCCGTGATTGTGCCCGACAAGGTCACCGTCACGGTCGACAAGCAAATGGTGACCGTGAAGGGGCCCAAGGGCACCCTGTCGCAGGGCTTCGGCGCCGGCGTGGAGATCACGCTCGATGCGGGGAAGGTCGTCGTCACGCGTGAGGACAACCGGCCCCCGACCCGTGCCATGCACGGCCTGACCCGGGCGCTGATCAACAACATGGTCATCGGCGTCACGAAGGAGTTCGAGCGCACGCTCGACCTGGTGGGCGTCGGCTACCGCGCCAAGATGGAGGGCAAGAACCTCGTCCTGGCCGTCGGCTACTCGCACCCGGTAGAGGTCGCGATTCCCGAGGGTCTCAGGTGCGAGGCCTCCCAGAAGGGCGACAACGTCGTCATCCGGGGCGCCGACAAGCAGCGCGTCGGTGAGTTCGCCGCCAAGCTCCGCCGGATCCGCCCCCCCGAGCCGTACAAGGGCAAGGGCATCCGCTACCACGAGGAGCAGGTCAAGACCAAGGTCGGCAAGAAGGTCGGGGCCTGATAGGGGCTGACGGCAGGTGGCCGGCCCCACGAGGTCCGGCCACCCGCCTGTCCGGGACGCGGTCCCCCCGAACGAGGAGTCAAAGATGTCTGACATCAAGAACAGGAATGCCAAGAGAGAGGCCCGACACGTGCGGTTGCGCCGCAAGGTGAAGGGAACCGCCGAGCGACCCCGCTTGGTGGTGTTCAAGAGCGCGAAGCACATCTACGCGCAACTCGTCGACGACGCGGGCAACCGCGTGCTGAGCGGCGTGTCCGACCTGACGCCCGACCTGAAGAAGGATCTGGCCAAGGCCAAGGGCATGGATGTGGCGAAGGCGATCGGCAAGGCCGTCGCGGCGCTGGCCAAGAAGCACAATATCGAGGCGGTCGTTTTCGATCGAGGCGGCTTCCCGTACATCGGCCGGGTCAAGGCGCTGGCCGAGGCGGCCCGGGCCGAGGGCCTCAAGTTCTGACAAGGAGATAGGTTCAAATGGCTAGACCTACCGGACATTTCGGCGGCGGAGATCGCCGGCAAGAGGGCGAGGAAGGCTTCGTCGAAAAGGTCGTCCGTATCAACCGCACAGCCAAGGTCGTCAAGGGCGGCCGGCGCTTCGGTTTCGCGGTCCTGGCTGTGGCCGGCGACGGCAAGGGCCAGGTCGGCATCGCGCTCGGCAAGGCCAAGCTGGTCCCCGACGCGGTCCGCAAGGCGATCGATCGGGCCAAGCGTTCGATGATCTCGATCCCCATGAACAAGGGCACCATCCCCTTCCAGGTGATCGGCCGCTACGGCACCGCGCGGGTCATCTTGAAGCCGGCCTCCCGAGGTACCGGCGTCATCGCCGGTGGGGCCGTCCGCGCCGTCCTCGAGGCCTCGGGCGTCACCGACGTGCTGTCCAAGTCGCTGGGCAGTTCCAACGCCGTCAACGTTCTCAAGGCGACCATGAACGGGCTTTCCCAGCTCAGGCGGGCCGACAAGGTTGCCGAGATTCGCGGCCTTTCGCTCCAGCAGCTGTGGGAAGGAGCCCATGCGTGAACCGCTCCGCGCGGCATGACGCGGTCCTGCGGGCCGTCAACCTGCCGCCGGGCGAGACACCGGGAGTAACGACATGGCAAAGACACTCGAAATCACGCTGATCCGCGGCACGATCTGCACCACCGTAGCCCAGCTCAGGACCGTCCGGGCCCTGGGTCTGAAGCGCCGGATGCAGACCGTCCGCAAGAGCGACCACCCCTCCATTCTCGGCATGATCGTGAAGGTCCGGCACCTCCTCGAGGTGCATGAGGTGGAGGGCAAGCAATAACCTCACCAGATCGCCACGTGGCTGTTTACTTTGATGGGATCCTGGGCTATAATGCCCAATCTTATCCGCGCCACCACGCGGCCAATTCAACAATGGGACGGTTGAATCCATGGCTCTCTCTCTAGATAATTTCAAATTCCCCAAGGGCGCCCGCCGGAAGATCAAGCGGGTCGGCCGGGGGAAGAGTTCCGGTCACGGCAAGACGAGCTGCCGCGGCCAGAAGGGGCAGAATTCCCGCCAGGGCGGCGGGGTCCGCATCGGTTTCGAAGGCGGCCAGATGCCTCTCTACAGGCGCATCCCGAAGCGCGGCTTCAGCAACCTGTTCCGCAAGGAATACCAGGCTGTGAATCTGGAGTCGCTCAAGGACGTCGAGCCCGGCACCCGGGTCGACATCCTGTGGCTCGAGGCCCAGGGTCTCGTCCGGAACGGGAACGCCTTGGTCAAGGTGCTCGGTGACGGTGACGCTCCCAAGAGCGTGACGGTCTGCGCTCACAAGTTCAGCCGCTCGGCCGAGACGAAGATCAAGGACGCCGGCGGTACCGTCGAGGTGATCAAGCCTTGATCACGACACTTGGCAACGCTTTCAAGATCCAGGAACTCAGGAACCGCATCCTCTTCACCTTCTTTGCGATCCTGGTCTTCCGCCTGGGCTGTCAGATCCCCACTCCGGGCGTCGATCCCGTCGAGCTGGCCAAGTTCTTTGCCGCCCAGACCAACTCCATCCTGGGCTTCTTCAATCTCTTCTCCGGAGGCGCTCTGTCCAAGTTCAGCGTGTTCGCGCTCGGCATCGCGCCCTACATCAACAGCAGCATCATCATGCAGCTGCTGGTGTACGTGATCCCGTCCCTCGAGCACCTGGCCAAGGAAGAGGGCGAGGAAGGCCGCAAGAAGATCAACCAGTACAC
>CAZSVK010000293.1:0-7830 GCA_964610245.1 uncultured bacterium | reverse complement strand
TGGTTGGTTGTCGTCGGCCCCTCGCCTCTGTCGGACTTTGTCCGTCGCCCTGCCCGGAGCATGTCCAGCCCTTGACAACCTCGGGGGAGAGAGCCGAAACTTGACGGGTTTCGATGGGGCGGCTTTCGGTAAGGGTGGCACCAAGGAGAATTCATGGGAGCAGTCCGGGGCTCGGGCCCCGCGGGGAGAGCCATGACGGCACGGGGAGACACGCGTCCCGGCGGGCGACACGGTGACCGGGCACACGGGCGGTTTTCCCCATGACTGACGTATAGTGGCCGCGATGACCCTCTCCCTCTCGAACGCGCTCCAGATCGAGGAGGCCTTGCTCTTCAGGGGCAAGGAGCAGGCGGAGCTTTTCCGGCAGGCCCGGGAGTGCAGAGACCGGGTCTTCGGAGGCAAGGTCGAAGGCCGCAGCGTCATCGAGTATTCGAACATCTGCCGGCAGGAGTGCAACTTCTGCGGCATCGCGCACTACACCGACATCCGCCGCTACGTCATGCCCGGGGACCAGTTCCTGCAGCTGGTCGACGATCTCTACGCCGGCGGGCGCAGGGTGGTCATGATCCAGACGGGGGAGACCGAAGGGGAGCGCTACATCGAGGCCTTGCTGAGCCTCCTGGCCACCGTCAAGCGGAAGTACCCTGAGCTGACCCTGGTGGGCTCCTTCGGAAGCCTCTCCGACGAGTGGTACCGGAGCCTCAGAGAGGTCGGGGTCGAACGATACCTGCTCAAGTTCGAGACCTCCGACCCGAGGCTGTACTCTCGGATCAAGCCGTCCGACAACCTGCCCGCGAGGCTCGAGAGAATCGCGACCCTGAAGCGGCTGGGTTTCAAGGTCAGTTCGGGGAACATCACCGGCCTGCCCGGCCAGAGTCTGTCTTCCCTCGTGGCCGATCTGCACCTCCTCCAGGAGCTGCAAATCCCCATGGTCAGCACCTCCCCGTTCATTCCCCACGAGATGACCCCCCTTGCCGGCTCCACCGCGGCGGACCTGGACCTCACCCTGAATTTCCTGGCGGTCCTGAGGCTCCTCTGCCCCGGCGCGCTCATCCCGACCGTGAGCGCGCTCGAACTGCTGAGGGCCGGCGGTCAGGCCATGGGGCTCACTGCCGGAGCCAACGCCGCGACCCTGCACGACGGGACCCCGGGCTCGGAAGCCGACAAGTTCGTCATCTACCGCAAGGATCGCTACAAGCCGACGACGGCGCTCCTCGAAGCGGTTGCGAAGGCGGGGCTCGAACTCTCGAAGGATCCGCTGATATGACCGTGGCGAGCAGCGTCTCGCTCGGGACGTACGACCAGATGATCGGGGTCCTGGCGGCGCTGGCGTCCGCCGCGGCCTGGGCGGTCGGCTCGATCCTCTACAAGCGCCTGGGCGAGAAGGTCCAGGCCTTGAGCATGAACCTGGTCAAGAACGTCTTGAGCCTGGCGATCCTGCTGGTGGTTCTCCTGGCGTCGGGGGTCCAGGCGCCGGGCCTCGCCGTGTTCGGGGCGCTTGCGCTCAGCGGCGTGCTGGGCATCGCCGTGGGAGACACCCTGTTCTTCCAGGCGCTGCAGGAGCTGGGCGCCCACGTCCTGGTGCTCCTGTGCACCCTGGGTCAGGTGACGACCGTCCTGATCGCGGTGCTGTTCCTGGGAGAGCGGCCCACCTGGGAGGGCTGGCTCGGCATCTCCCTGGTCATCGGCGGGGTGGCAATCGTGCTCGATTCCCAGCGCTCCTCGGACGGCGGCTCGCTGAACCTCCGGGGCGTGGCTCGGGGCCTGGCGGCCGTGCTCTGCATGTCGTCGGCGATCGTGCTCGCCAAGGCGGCGATGGCTTCGGTCACCGCGATCGAGGCGACCGTCTTTCGCACGCTGGGTGGCGTGGCCGGGCTGGCGCTCTGGGGGACGTTTCGCGGAGGGCTCCAGGGGTCGGTGGCTCCGTTCAGGAGCCTGGCGCTGACACGCGAACTGGTCGCCGCCGTGCTCGTCTCCTCGCTGGGCGGATTCTGGCTCTTCCACGTCGCGCTCAAGCACATCGACGTGGCGACGGCGAGCACTCTCAACTCCACGGAACCCTTGTTCGTCCTCCCTCTGGCCGCAGTGTTCTTGAAGGAACGGGTGACCAGGCAGGCGGTGGTTGGGGCCCTGGTTTCCGTCGGCGGAATCGTCGTCCTTTCCACGAGGTGATCAGCGATGTCAGACACCACGGCGCCCTGGACCGAGTTTGCGAAGAGCCGGGTCGGGGACTTCCGGAGGCTCCAGCAAGCCGGCCTGCTCTGCCTCGACGGGGATTTCGTCCCCTCCGTGCACTACCCCCCGATCACGATGTATCCCCAGATCGCCGAGGAGGAGCTCTTCGCCAGCTACCGGAACCCGGCGGACGGCCTGTTCGACGTCTACGTCCACATCCCCTTCTGCGAGAGGCTCTGCGTCTTCTGTCACTACCCGGTCATGCTCAACTCCCCGGCCCACGAGAAGGACCGGTACCTCGACGCCATGGAGCAGGAGATGGACCTGTACGTCCGGCGCCTGGGCGTGCAGAAGCTCAAGACCCGCTCGATCCTCGTGGGCGGAGGCACCCCGACCTACCTGACGCCGGCCCAGCTCGAACGCTTCCTGCGCTTCTTCACGTCGAGGCTCGACCTGAGCGCGCTCACCCAGTTCAACTACGATCTCGATCCGGGCTCGATCATCGGCCCGGAAGGCCAGGAGAAGCTCCGGCTCCTCAAGAGCTACGGGGTCGACCGTCTCACCCTCGGTATCCAGTCGTTCGACGAGGGCATCCTCAGGAAGATGAACCGCCCGCATGATTCGGAGGAAGCTGTCGAAGCGATCCGGAACTCGATGGCG
Source organism: uncultured bacterium (assembly GCA_964610245.1). Classification (GTDB taxonomy): domain Bacteria; phylum Muiribacteriota; class UBA6191; order JACPRK01; family JACPRK01; genus CAZSVK01. The sequence continues at coordinate 4,995 of CAZSVK010000293.1, read as the reverse complement.
GCGGGCCTGGTCACGAACATCGAGATCATCTTCGGCTACCCGGGCGAGACGATGGAGACCTGGCTCGACTCGGTCGAAAAGGCCATCTCGGTGGACCCGGACGAGATCCAGCTCTACCGGCTGAAGGTGCAGCCCTACGGTGACCGCACGGGCACCATCGTGGCGATCCGCGAGAGAGGGCTGCGCGAGTTCCCCGGTATCGAGAACGTTCTCATGATGAAGGAAGCCGCGATCCGATTGCTGAGCCGGCACGGCTACCATCAGAACCTGCGGCGGGTCTTTTCGAAGAAGCGGGAGATCTTCTCGCACTACGCCGACAATCAGTGCTGCGGGCTGCTCGACGAGGTCGGTTTCGGGCAGACCGCCTTCAGCAGCCTCCGGGACCGCTTCGGCCTCAACACAGACTCCATCCCGGACTACTACGCCCGCATCGGCGCCGGTAAGCTGCCCCTCAACCGAGGCGTGGTGAGGACCAAGGACGAGCAGCTGCGATGGTGCATCGTCCTCCCGCTCAAGAACCGGAAGGTCTGGAAGGACTACTTCTTGAAGTTGACGGGGGTGTCGCTGAACAGCGTCTTCACGAAGAAGGTCGAGCGGCTGAAGGACTTCGGACTGCTCCAGGAGGACGACCGGTCGATCGAGCTGACCGAACTCGGCAGCTTCTTCGCCGACGAGGTCTGCCAGCAGTTCTACCGCGAAGAGCACCTCCCGTTTCCGAGGCACGCCTACGCCGAAGGCCCGTTGAATCCCTACCTCGACTGCGAACTCTAGCGGCCGGGCCCATGGCCGCCCGGTTGCCGCAACTCCTGGCGCCCGGCGGGCTCGGGCCCGGTGGGGCCGGCCGACGTCGCCTTCCGGCGGATCACGATCACTCCGGGCAGGATCCGGTCGAGCTTGTGGTCCCACAGCTGGGGCGGTCCCGCGGGCCTCTCGCCGTGATCCACCCTGACGAGGAGTTCGCCGCCGGGTCCGCCCATTCCTCCCGGACCGGGAGCGAAACCGCCGGGACCGAACGTGCCCGGGCCACCGACTCCCGGGGGACCGCCGGGGCCGCCGCGGCCGTCGGGGCCGCCGCGGCCCCAGGGCCCACCTGGGCCACCGGGTCGGCCGGGCATCGGATCGCTGGGCTCGCTGGAGCCGCCTCTGGGCCGCGGCAGCAGTAGCGCGGCCGGCTCGATGTTCTCGGTGCGAGCGACCTCGGCCGCGAAGGTATTGAACAGCACGTACCAGTCGTAGGGCGGCACCTGTGGGGCCGCGTGATGCTCCACCGAGTAGCCCAGCGAACGGGCATAGCCCACGGCAAACGAGTGCATCACGGCGAACCGATAGCAGAGGATGAGCACGCCGCCCTCGTTCAGATGGTCCCGAAGCCCGCGGATGATGGACAGGCCGAACCGGATGTTGTCGTTCTGGGTGATGCCGTTGCCTGGAGCGCCAACACCGAGCGATGGCTCCCGGTTGACCCCGCAGTAGGGGAAGGCGAGCACGATGTCGAAGGTCTCCCCGGGCCGGATGACCGAGTAGGCAGAGGGATCCTCCAGGCTGACCAGGCGGGTCTCGACGATCGAGTCGACGCCCAGCCGCCGGGCGTTCTCCCGGGTGCAGTCGATGGCGGCGGTTTCGATGTCGGTGGCAACGACCTTGGAGGCCCCCAGCTTGGCGGCATGGAGGCTCAGGATTCCCGAACCGGTGCCGATATCCAGCACCCGCTTTCCCTTGAAGTTCTCCCGGTTCGCGGCCATCAGCGGCATCACGAGAGCCTCGGTGCGCTGGGGCCAGTCGGTCCCCGGGCAGATGCGGACGTGAGCGCCCAGCAACTCGGAGCGAAAATCCTCGCCCTTGCTGGCGATGTCGCTCGGCGGCGCGGAAGCCGCAGCAGGCGCGAGAGGCGCGAGAACTGCGGAGACCTCGGCTCGCGCGGCGGAACCTGGCAGCAAGAAGGAACCGAGTACGAGCGCGGCCGCCAGCCGAGCCCCTCTCCGTGACACCCGTTTCGACAACCAGGAAAGCGAGGCTCGAGCTGATTGCATGGACTTCCTTGGACGTTCGACACGCCCCCGCCCCCGCCATCCTTGGCGTTCCGGCCTCGGTTGTCAAGGAACAAGCGAGGCCCTGGCCGTGAGCGGTCGGAACGGCCGTTGTCCCTTGACATCGATCGGGGAAGGGCCGAGACTCGACGGGCCTCGGAGCTGCCGGCCCAAGGAGAGACCATGCGGACGAATCGCCCCTCGGATGTTGCCAGGACAGGTCTGATGACGCGGGGATGGTTACGGGTCGCGGCCGCGCTCGTCCTCGGTTGCCTCGCGTTGCCCGGCTCGCCCGCGCGGGCCCAGGTCCCGGCGGCCTCTCACCCGGAGAGCGCAATCCTCACCGAGTGTGAGGACTACGCGTCGGGGTTGTTGAAGCAGCACCTCCGCATCTGTCCGGGGACCGTCTGGCCCGAGAGAACCGAGCGAGTCATGATGCCGGTCATGGCGGCGAATGCCGAGAAGTTCAAAGGCAAGACCGTTCTGGACATCGGGACGGGCTCCGGGATTCTAGGTCTCTACGCCGCCAAGCTGGGGGCCTCCAAGGTCGTTGCCACCGACATCGACCCCAGCGCCGTCGATTGCGCTCAGGAAAACGCCCGCAGACTCGGCGTGGCTTCGAGCTTCGAGACACGGCTGGTGAGCCCCGAGAGCCCGCTGGCCTACTCGGTCATCCGGCCCGGAGAGGCTTTCGACATCATCCTGGGAACGCCGCCCGGTCCCGTCAACCGGGCGCCGGCCGTCGTCGCGGGCGTCTTCGACGAAGGGATCTCGCCGAACGACAACGTCAGGCTGGGCCTGTCCATCATCGGCGGGCTCCAGGAACATCTCAGCCCGGGCGGAGTAGCCATCCTGTGGTACCGGTTTTCCGTCGCCCAGTCTCTCGTGATCAACTACGCCCGGCATCTGGGCTTCCTCGTCGAGTCGCACCCGGCCCTGCAGATCCCGGCGCCAGACTGGCTGACACTCTACGCGGCCTTCGCCTCCCAGGTCGCCCGCACCGAGCACCTCGAGCCGGGTGCCCTGATGGCGTCGCAGCAGGGACCGAACCTCACAGGCCCCGGCGACCGCGGAGGTCCCTTCAGCGGGGTCTTCATCAAGGTCGACCACGCCGGCGAACGAGGCGTGACCTATTCCCGGCTGTGGGACAAGGATCTCGGTCAGGTCTTGCCCGGCATGATCGTGATCCGCAAGCCCACCGAGAACTCGGGCAACGCGGGGCCCGTGACCACGAACCCCTCGAAGTAGGGACCGTTCCGCGGGACCGCCAACTCAGGCCGCTCGCATCATCTGGCCCGAGAGCCCGGCTGCGCAGCCGTCTTCCGGATCACGATCATGCCGAGGAACAGCCGCTCGGCTTCCTCGTTCCATAGATGGGGATAGGCCAGCCCATCGAGGGTCCAGTCGAGCCTCCGGTATTGCCCGAAAGCCAGGCTGCCGAGGTCGATCTCCACGGGAGGCAAGAGCAATGCGCTCGGCGGAACGCGCTCCGTGCGGGCGACCTGGGCGGCGAACGTGTTGTAGAGCGCGTACCAGTCGGCGGGCTGGAGCTGCAGGGCCGGGTGGTACTGGACGTGAAAGCCCAGATGGCTCGCGTACCGGACGATGATCGGGAGCATGAGATCGGACGGATAGAAGAGCAAGGCCGCCCCGTCCTGGCTCAGATGCTCGCGCAGTCCATCGACGATCGAGAGTCCGAGCTTGATCGTGTCGTTCGGGGTGACGCCGTCGTCGAGAGTCCCGGAGGTGACGACGGGGGTTCTGTTGGCATCGGCCGGCGGTGCGCCGACGATGATGTCGAAGACCTCGCCGGGCGGGATGACCGAGTAGGCCAGTGGGCTCTCGGATCTGACCAGACGGGTCTCGATGAGCGGCTCCACACCGAGCCGGCGAGCGTTCTCACGGGTGCAGTCGAGCGCCCTCGGCTCGATGTCCGTCGCGACGACCTTGACCGCTCCAAGTTGAGCGGCGTAGAGCGCCAGGATGCCCGAACCGGTGCCGATGTCCAGGACCGACTTACCCTTGAACATCTCGCGATTCGCCGCCATCAACGGCATCAGGACCCGATCGGTGCCCTGAGGCCTGACCGTTCCGTTGCACACCCGGATGGGGCCCTTGAGAAACGAGGAGACGAAGTCACCTGGGCCGTCGGTGTCGAAGTCGCCCAGACCGTCGGCACCTCCCATCCGCGCCACTTTGCCGGCCCAGGGCGTCAGCGCCAGGACCTCGCCCGGGCCCAGCCCGGTGGCGGCAGCGACCTGCTCGACGAGCCTGTCCTGCCAGGGGTCGGCGCAGGCGGCCTGCCTTTCGTCGGCCAGCCGCAACTTCTTGCGCTCCTCCACTTTCAAGCCGCGGCCGAGCAACCTGGCCAATCGCCTTCCGAACGGTTCGGGTTTGGCGTTGGGCCCGTCGCCGCCCGGCTTCGAAAACAGCCCCTGCACCTGGTCGACGGGGACGGCGACCGCCTCCGCGACTTCCCGGGCAAAGACGGTCCGGCACCTGTCCATTTCGGCGCCGCATTGCGCCAAGATCGACTCGACCGCCCTCCGGACCTCGGGAGTGAACCTGGTGCCCATCTTCTGCATCAGGCCTCTACAGACCGGGTCCCCCGGGACCTGGTCCGGCGCGGCACCCTTGTCGGGGCGACTGTCGCCGGCCGGCTGAGCTGACGCCGAGACGATCGTGCAGAGCATCGCGAGCAACACGAGAGTCCTCTTCGAGCTGTGCACCTTCATGACCGATCACTCCCTCCCAATCATGCGACCGACTCCTTGCGGCGCCGGGTTCCCTCCACGCCCTTATAGCCCACGGGACCAACGAGCAACAAGGAAAACAGTGCCGTGCACGCCCGGTCCGGTGGCGGCACGGCGGGAGGCCGCCGGGGAGGGGCGTAGTCGCAGTTCATTGGGAACTGGAAGAACCTCGACTTGTCTCTCGGGAGCGCTGCTCCCGAACCCTCGCCAGGGGA
>CAZSVK010000292.1:5535-7831 GCA_964610245.1 uncultured bacterium | reverse complement strand
GGCCGCGAAGTCCACGCGGGGCGGCGGCTCGCACATCCCGGGCGCGTCCGGTCCGCGGCCCGACCCTCGCCGGCGGAACCGGCGGGCGAGCATCCCCAGCCACTCGGACACGGTGCCCACCGGGCAGAGCCACGCGCAGAAGGCCTTGCGGACGAGGAGCGTGACCGCCACGAGCGCAATCATCAACGTCAGGTTGTAGGGCCCGGTGGCGCAGGTGAACTTCTGGCGCGTCACGATCGACCAGAGCGTCTCGATGCCGCCGAACGGGCAGTATCGCTCGACGCCGCCCGACGACCAGCCCCGCGCGAGGCCGAGCCCCGCTCCCGCGGCGAGCAGGACGAAAACGAGCTGGACGAGACGGCGAAGCAGGTGGGAGGTCATCAATCGGAACCTATCGGGGACGCCGTCCCCGAACCCCTGCCAGGGTGGGAGCCCCACCCTGGACCCGGCAATGAGAAGAGCTGTTGAGGCCTGAGCGACACTCTCGATGACTCCTGGCTGGAAACGCGGGAGAGACTCTCTCCAGTCATCGGGGGGTCCCGGGGCGAACTTCGCCCCGGGCGAGGGTTCGGGAGCGGAGCTCCCGACAGGTTTCTTGGTTCCACCACAGTCTCTCGGACATCGGAGAAGTGCGCCGCCACGCCAGTATGCCACGCGCGGCCCGCCGCCTGCGCTTTTCGCACGGCTCGCAGTGCGAAATCCGCAGCGCGTCCCCTCACTTCATCCCGTAGCGACTCAGCTTCTCGTACAGCGTTCGCAGGCCGATGCCCAGCCGCTCGGCCGCCCTCCGCCGGTTGCCGCCGACCTCGGCCAGCACCGCCGCGATGGTGTCGCGCTCCACGTCGGTGAGCCTGCCAGCCTGCCGAGGAGCGGCGCCGGCGCCCAGCTCCAGGGGTAGATCCTCTCCGCTCACCACGGCGCTCTCGGCCAGGATGGCGCTGCGTTCCAGGACGTTGTGCAGCTCGCGGACGTTGCCCGACCAGTGGACGGTCTCGAGCCGGCGGCAAGCGGAGGCGTCGAGCGCCAGCCCCGGGCGCCCCAGGTCGGCCGCGATCCCTTCCAGGAGGAAGCGGGCGAGCGGAACGATGTCCTCCGGCCGTTCCCTCAGCGGCGGGATCCGCACGGGGAAGACGGCCAGGCGGTGATAGAGATCCTCCCGGAAGCTCCCGTCGCGGACCATTGCCTGGAGGTCGGCATTGCTGGCCGCGATCCACCGGACGTCGGCCTCGAGCGTGCGGCTGCCGCCCAGCCTCTCGAAGCGCCGCTCCTGCAGCACGCGCAGCAGCTTCACCTGGAACTCCGGCTTCAGTTCGCCAATCTCATCGAGGAAGAAGGTGCCGCCGCTGGCCAGCTCGAGACGGCCCCGTCGCTGGGCCTGCGCCCCCGTGAAGGCGCCCTTTTCGTGTCCGAACAGCTCGCTCTCGAGCAAGGTCTCCGGGAGCGCGGCGCAGTTGACCGCCACGAAGGGGCCGCCGGCCCTGGCGCTCCAGCGGTGCACCGCGTGGGCCGCGACCTCCTTGCCGGTGCCGCTCTCGCCTTGCAACAGCACCGTCGCGTTGGTCCTGGCCACCTTCCGGAGCGACTCGACCACGGGCGCCATCGCGGGGGCACCGAAAGTCAGCATTAGCTCGCGTTCTTCGGTGCGTCGCGCCCGGTCCTTGTAGGCGAGCAACTCCCGGCGCTCCAGCGCGCGTCCGACCACGAGGTTCAGCTCCTGCGGGCTCCCGAGCGGCTTCTGGAGGTAGTCGTACGCCCCGAGCCGGATGGCCTGGACCGCCGATTCCACCGAGCCGTGGGCCGTGATCACCAGGACCTCGACGTCGGGCTGATCTTCCCGGACCTGCCTCAGCAGCATCGTGCCGTCGACCCGGGGCATCTTCAGATCGGTGATCAGGAGGTCGAAGTGCAGGCGCGCCAGTAACTCCAGCGCTTGCTGGCCGTCCTCGGCGGTCGACACGTCGTGGCCGGCGTCGGTCAGGGCCTCGGCCAGGAAGCTGCGAAATCCTTCTTCGTCGTCGGCGACCAGGATGCGCGCCATCGGGATCAACTCCTCGGGATGCTCGCCCGGAACAGGGCCCCGCCCTCGGGGTGGTTGCTGGCGGTGAGGGCGCCTCCGTGCTGGGCCACGATGCGATTGGCTACCGCCAGGCCCAGCCCGGTGCCCTTCGCCCTCCGGGTGTAGAAGGGCTCGAAGATCCGCTGCTCGTCGCCCGGCGGGATGCCCGGCCCGTGGTCGCGGATCTCGAAGAGAAGGGCCCCCGATTCGACGCGGGCCGAGGCCTCCGCGGGGTCGCTT
>CAZSVK010000292.1:5232-5508 GCA_964610245.1 uncultured bacterium | reverse complement strand
AATGCTCGAGTCCATGATCCAGAATCCCATCCCGACGCGGGCCGAGGCCTCCGCGGGGTCGCTTGACGCCTGGAGGGCGTTCTCGACGAGGTTGAGCAACACCTGGCGCATCCGATCGGGATCGAGGCGCCAGCGCTCCGGCGCGCCCGCCAGATGCACCTGGACGCGGGCGCCTTCGAAACTGCCGGCCACCTCCCGCAGCAGCTTGGCGGGGTCGACCTCGACCGGTTCCACGGAACCCGAACGGACGAACGACAGCAGATCGGAGGTCAACTT
>CAZSVK010000292.1:0-5205 GCA_964610245.1 uncultured bacterium | reverse complement strand
CCTCGGCCAGGGCGGCGGCCGGCGGCTGGGCGTGGCCCCTCAGCGAGGCCAGGGGGTTGCGGATCTCGTGGGCGAGGACGGCCGACATCTCGCCGAGGGCGCCGAGATGACGCTCGCGCTCCAGGCGCCGCACGAGCGTGTCGCGATGGCGCATCAGACGGCCGGCCCAGAGGCCCGAGAGGATCAGGGCGACGATGGCCAGGCCACCGACGGCGAGGGTCGTCCGGGCGGAGTCGAGCACGCGATTGGCCAGCACCGGCGTGAACTGGACGAGAAGGTGGTGACTGGCTCCCTCGGATCCGGGCGGAAGTCCGCTGCCCACGGGGCGAGGCGGAGGGAAGGGCTCGGGAAGCTCCTCTTCGAAACCGGGAGGACCTTCGGGTGGCGGGAGACCCGGTCCGGGAGGAGGGCCGAAAGGCTCGGCGTAGGGCGGTTGCTCGAGCGGCCCGGAGTCCGAGGGCAGACGGAACGGCCGTGCTCCGGCAGGTCCGAACGGAGGCCGAGGCCCCTGGTCCTGCCTGGGAGGCAGGGGCTCGGACAGACCGAACGCCAGGCCGCCGGCCGTACGCACGTCGCCGGGTGAGAGTCTCGGGCGACCTCCGTCCGGGGCGTCGAATCTCCCCGCGGAGAGAACGGGCACGCCGTCTCTGCGGACCAGCGCCACGTAGAGGAGGCCGGCGGACCGGTTCTCTTCGAGCGCCTGCTGCAAGAGCTGGGGACTGGGGGGCGCGGGCGCATCCTTGAGAACGACCCTGAGCCTGGAGAACAGGACCTGGGCTTCTCCCTGCACGAGCAGCTCGGAGGCCTGGCGGCCCTGGGTGTAACTGGTGGCGACGGCGAGACAGAGGGCGATGGCGATCGCCGAGACCGTCGCCAGGAGCCCCAGCTCCGAGGGCTGGAAAGAGCGCGGGAGCGAGGATTCGGGGTTGCTGGTCTGGGACATGGAAGGTGGCGAGACCGGGGGCGGCGCCCATCAACGATACACGGCCGGATAAGCAACCGCGATGCCATCCGCGGTTGCCGGGAGCTGCGGGGGGGCCAGGGCAGCGCCGGGGCGCACTCGGTCTGGCCGGGGTGCCGGGAAGAGCGGGGGCGAACCGTTGTTTCGTGATCCGCGCCACCAAACTCACAAGCTGAAGCGCCGAACAGGTTGTACGCCAGGCCGGCAGGAACAGGGTTCCGACAAGCGCTCGACGCCCCTCCCTCGCCTTTCGGAATCGTGGTTACATCTGACCAGATGGCCATAATGTCGAAATAAGTTCGCGCATAGGAACCACGGTCACAGTGTCCGGATCGATCGCGCGAGTAGAGTACACCGCGACGGAATGGAGTTCGGGTCCAGCCCCCGTAGCGAGCCGGCCGGCCGAGGGGTCTCCCGGTCCGGGCACGAGAGCGGACCCCTGCCCCGCCGGACGCACCAACCGACTCCAGCGATGAATCGGCCTGGATGCGGCTCGCGATCCGCGAGCGCGCCGGGTTCGGTCCTCGACCGAGGAACGTTCATGAGCGAGACGGCTCTCCCCAATCCCTCCGCGCAGCCCATGGGCCTGCTCTTCGATGCCTCCCGCTGCATCGGGTGCAAGGTCTGCATGAAGGCCTGCAAGACCGAGCACGGCCTTCCCGACGATACCAGCGAGGATCTGAGCGCCACCAACTACACGGTGGTGCGTCAGCGGGCGGGCCAGTACATGCGCCTGATGTGCATGCACTGCGTCGATCCGACCTGCGTCTCGGTCTGCCCGGTCGCGGCCCTGAAGCGTCAGCCCGGCGGCCAGGTCATCTACGACCGGGACGCCTGCATGGGCTGCCGCTACTGCATCTTCGCCTGTCCGTTCGACGTACCGCGTTACGAGTGGAACTCTGTCTTCCCGGTGGTGGCCAAGTGCGACATGTGCGTGCCACGCACGTCGAAGGGCTACCAGACCGCCTGCTCCTGGGTCTGCCCGATGGGCGCCACGGTATCGGGTCCGCGCAGCGCCCTGCTGGCCGAGGCCAAGGATCGCGTCAAGCGTGAACCCGAGCGTTATGTCGACCATATCTACGGCGAGACCGAGGCGGGCGGCACGTCGGTGCTGATCCTCTCGGGCATCCCGTTCGGGGCCGCGGGCTACGCCACCAACGTCGCAACCCAGCCGCTGCCCGAGCTGACCTGGCGCGTGCTGGAGAAGTTGCCGTACGTGGTGCTCAACGGCGGCATCATGATGGGCGGCCTGGCCTGGCTCATCAAGCGCAGGATGGATTTCCAGCTCCATCCCGAACTGGTCGACGATCGACCCAAGGCGCCGGCCGCGCCGGAAGGAGGCAAGCCGTGACGGCATCCGCCAACGGTCAGACTTCCCTTTTCCAGCGGGCGGGCCAGCTGGCCGTGCCCGTCGTCCTGGGCTGGGGCCTGTGGGTCACTTTCCTTCGCTATTACCAGGGGCTGGGCGCGGCGACCAACATGAGTGACCGGATGCCGTGGGGCATCTGGGTCGGGTTCGACGTGCTCTGCGGCGTGGCGCTGGCGGCCGGCGGGTTCGCCATCACGGGCCTGGTCTACCTGCTCGACTACAAGCGCTTCCGGCCGATCCTCCCCGCCACGGTGCTCACCGCCTTTCTCGGCTACATCCTGGTGTCGGTGGGCCTGCTCTACGACCTCGGCAAACCGTGGAACATGTGGCACGTGTTCATCATGCACAACCCGCACTCGGTGATGTTCGAGGTGGCGTGGTGCGTGATTCTCTACTCCACGGTGCTCACGCTGGAGTTCGCGACCCTCGTGCTGGAGCGGTTCCACTTCGAGCGGGTCGTCGGCGTCATCAGCAAGATCACGATCCCGGCGGTCGCGATGGGCGTGCTGCTCTCGACGCTGCACCAGTCGTCGCTGGGCACGCTCTTCCTCATCGTGCCCTGGAAGCTCTACAAACTCTGGTACTCCCCGTATCTGCCCTTCATGTTCTTCTTTTCGGCGGTCACCGTCGGCTTCGCGATGGTCATCGTCGAGTCGTACCTGAGTTCCTTCTTCTTCGACCATTCGCTGGAGAAGGGAATCCTGGTCGACCTCTCCCGGTTCCTGCTGGTTGCGGTCGTCTTCTACCTCGCCATCAAGTGCGAGGATCTCTTCGCCAGGAAGATGTTCGGCGCCCTGTTCGAGTTCAGGCTCGAGACCTGCTGCTTCTGGCTCGAACTCCTGCTCCTGGCCATACCGGCCTGTCTGCTCGCCGTCGAACGCATCCGGTTCAACCAGCATGCCACGTTCCTCTGCGCCACCTCGGTGGTGCTCGGCGTCGTGATCAACCGGCTGAACGTCTCCCTCGTGGGCACCTACGCCTACACCGGTTCGCGCTACCTGCCCTCGTTCAGGGAGTTGAGCGTCTCCGTGTTCCTGGTGATGGTCGGAGTCATCGTCTTCGGCCTGGCCATCAAGTATCTGAGGATCTTCGACGTCCACGGTCACTCCGGCGGCTCGGCTGCCGAACCCCTTCCCGAACCGGTCCCTGCAAATTCCGGTGCGGCCCTCTGACCCCAGGAGAGTCTCCGATGAGATTGTTCGTGCTGACGGCAGCCCTGATGGCCTTCGTGGTTCTGGCTAGCTACGCCCTGCTGATCGTGATGTTCGGGGGCTCGGTGGGCGACCGCACGCCGGCCCCGGAGAGCGCGCTCTCTCCCGCGGTCAAGTTCGTGCCGCCTCTCGAATACCTCGAGAAGCGCAGCAAGGAGCGCACGAAGTCCAGCACCGGCACGGCCGCGACCACGCCAACGCAGGGCTTCCACACCAAGGCCGCGCCCCCCAAGGTCCACGTCTTCCAGACCGCCTATCGCGGCGGCACCCAGATCGTCTTCGATCACGAGAAGCACGTGAAGGAGGTCGGCCTGGAGTGCATCGACTGCCACCACGTCGAGCGCTGCGGCAAGTGCCACCAGCAAGACGAGACCAACCTCATCGCCGTCACCCGCGGCAAGCAGGCGCTGCACGAGAACTGCATCGCCTGTCACGCCAGCATGTCGGGTCCCCAGAAGTGCGACGAGTGCCACAAGCAGTGAGCCACAACGAAGACATGTATCACAGAGGCACAGAGACACAGAGGCACCGAGAAGTGTCTGGTTCTCCTGGAATCAACTCCCCCTCTGTGTCTCCGTGTCTCTGTGCTCTCTGTGATTGGTCGACCTCGTTCTCCTGTTGTCGCGAGTAGCAGGTCAGGTCTTTCGCACCTTCCCTCGCGGCGCCCTTGGCGCAGGCTCCTTGGCGACCCGCTTCGGGCTGTACTGGCGGCGCAGCCAGGCGCACAGACCGTCCAGACCCGGGAACAGCACCCGCTCCGTGATGTTGGCCTGATCCAGCTTGTCGCGGATCTCCCACTTCAGCTTTGCCGGGATGATCACCCGGTGGAAGAAGTCGGGGTGACGCTCGAGGAAGCCGTCGAACGGCAGACCGGGGTTCGAGAGCGCCGAGAACAGCGCCCACTGGTTGACCAGCCGATCGTCGAGCGACGGGGGCTCGAGGAAGATGACGAACGGCTCCTTCGACAGCCGGTCGAAGTCTCGCAGGGTGCCGACCGACTGTTCGATCAGATCCACCGTGAAGACGTTCGCGCCCTCCTCGGCCAGCAGCCGGCTCAGCGTTCGCGGCAGCAGCGTCTTGGCCCGCACGTAGTTGACGCACCAGATGACGCCGTCCCGGTCGAACTGGGTCAGGTCGGTCGTGGCGAAGTGCAGGGCGACGTACGGCGAGAAGGTCCAGTCGAGCAGGCGGGTCGGGAGGCCGTGGTGCTGAGCCAGGGCGATCCAGTTCCAGAGGGAATCGCGCAGGCCCATGTTCCGGCAGGCGTACTTCCGGAAGTTCCTGAGCAGGTGGCGCTCGAGCAGGGCGTAGTTTCCGCCCAGGCGCATCAGGCTGGTCGACAGCGGGTAGCTGGCGTCGTCCATCCCCCGATAGGCCACCTGGGAGCGAAACCGGGCCAGGTTGTCATCCCAGGCCTGGTGGTACATCTTCTCGTGCAGGTCAGCCCAGCTCGTCGGGACCAGATCCGCCATCGCCGATTCCTCCCGGGGCCGCCGCCCTCGCGGCGGGATCGGACGACCGTGCGCCTGGAGCCTGCGCCCCGACCACATCCGGGACGCCAAGAGCTTAGCATGGGCGGGCGGTCGCTCCGGCGAGTTCGCTTTCCAGTTCCTCGCCCCGACCGCGGAACCGTTCACCGATGGCTTCCTCTCAGAGGGTCTTCG
>CAZSVK010000291.1:3490-7837 GCA_964610245.1 uncultured bacterium | reverse complement strand
CCGAGAGGCAAGTCGAGATCCTCCCAGTTTCCCCACGAACCGCGCGCGCACCCGGTCACCAACGCCCGCGGCCTACGGGAACGCCGCTTGAATGCGCAGCGAATGCTCCAGCTCGTCGAGCGCGTTCCGCAGCTCCTTGCGCAGGTCGTCGGCCAGTGCCGGATTGGCCTTCAGGAACTCGCGCGTGCGCTCGACCGTCGCCTGCTCGAAGAGGAACACCGGGTTCAGCTGCCGATCGGCGGATCGTCGTGAAGGCCCGCGAACACCGCGCGCACCTTGTCGAGCAACTCGCCCGGCGAGAAGGGCTTCTGGAGGAAGCTGGAGGCAGGCCCGGCGGCGATCCGGCGGAGCACCGCGCTCTCGCCATAGCCCGACATGTACAGCACCTTCGTGCCGGGGTGCAGCCGGTTCATGTGACAGGCGAGTTCCTGGCCGCTCATCCTGGCCATCACCACGTCGGTCAACAGCAGGTCGATCGGCTCGCCGAGCTTTCGCGCCAGCTCGAGCGCATGTTCGCCGTCGCAGGCCTGGACCACCCGGTATCCGCCTCGTTCGAGCACCACCGCCGCCAGCGCCCGCAGGTCGTCCTGATCCTCCGCCAGCAGCACCAGCGGCAGCGCCGAGGTACGAACCGTCTTCTCGAGGCTCTTGCCCGGAATCGTCCGGCAGCTGACGTCGGGCAAGTGGATGATGACTCGCGTGCCCATCCTCGGCGTGCTTCGCAGCTCGACGTGTCCTCCGGCCTGTTTCACCACTCCCGCCACCGCGGCGAGACCGAGCCCCGCATGCTGGGCCCCCTTCCGGGTGGTGAAGAAGGGTTCGAACAGATGCTCGCGCGCCGCGGGCTCCAGCCCCGGGCCGGTGTCGGCGAACGTCAATCTCACGTAATGGCCGGGCTGCAGACCGGGGCGCTCCCTCACGTGGGCCGCATCCAACTCCACGGAGGAGGTCTGGATGGTCAACGTGCCGCCCGCCGGCATCGCATCCCGCGCGTTTTCGGCGAGGTTCACCACGACCAGCTCGAACTGACCCGGATCGATGCAAACCCGGTCGCTGTCGTGCCCCGGCTCCTTGACCAGCCGGATCCTCGGCCCCAGCAGCGGCAGCAGCAGATCGTCCATCTTGAAGATCAGGTCGGCCAGCCCCAGCTCGCGCGCCTGCAGCAACTGCCTGCCGCTGAACGCCAGCAGTTACCGGGTCAGCAGCGCCGCCCGCCTCGCGGCCCGCACGACCGTCTCCATCGCCGCCCGCCTGGGGTGCCCCTCGGGGAACTCCTCGGCAGTCAACTGGGTGAGACCGATGATCACGGTCAACAAGTTGTTGAACTCGTGGGCCACGCCGCCCGCCAACCGGCCGACAAGCTCGCTCTGCCACTGCGAGGCCGGGGGCCGTGTCTCCGCCGGGTTCAGACGGATGAACTGCGGGTACGAACTGGCGCCGCGCGAGGCAGTCGATTGGTCCGCCATCCAGGGCAGCTCCATGAAAGTCACGACGTACCGCGGCTGCACCTTCGTGTAGAGAGCGCGAGCCTCTTCGGCATTGGATGCGACCACGACCTTGTAGAGGTTTCGCAGGACCTCCGTCACGCAATCGCTGCAGCCGGAACTACCGTTGACCAGCAGGATCGTCTCCTGCGATCCCCCCTCAAGGCTTTCCATCTTCTTCCTCCTCCTCGGGTCCCGGAGCGCTCGAGCGACCTAGCCTGGCCGCGATGTCGAACATCTGACAGTCGTCCCCCGGCTTCGCCTGCTTGCAGGCCTCCGCCAATACTCCCAGCTTCAACGAGGCCTCGCGCCGGCGCCGGATGTCCGCCCTCAAGGCCTCGACCTTCTCGCGCACCACCGCCACGACTCGATCGGCCAGCCCTTGCGCTCGAAGCTCCAGCAAGGCGCGGATTTCGGCCAGCGTGAACATCAGCCTCCGGGCCTGCTTCACGAAGCAGACCAGCTCGACGTCGGCCTGCGAGAAGCAGCGATACCGGCCGTTGCCCACCCTGGCCAGCGGCGCCAGGAGGTGCTGCGCCTCGTAGTATCGGATCGTGTGAACCGGCACGCCAGAGGCGGCCGCTACCTGCCCAATGGACAACCCCTTCTTCATCGCGATCTCCTCCCACACCTATGTTGTCCCGATCCTGAGTTGATACACCCTGAAGCAACTGGAGGGTCAATCAATTCCTGGCGGCTCGGACGCGCCCGGGGTCTGCCCCGACCTCCGGAGACCCCAATTGAGGGGCTTCTCGGAGAGGCGTACGGTCTGAACTGGATCGGCGTCTGCATCTTCGGATTCGACGAACATCGGGGGCTGTCCCCGCTTCTCTTCGGCCCCTGCCCCCGAGCCACCCTGTCTCACCTGCCCGGGCACCAGGAGCTGTCACTCGCGGGTAGAGGCAACCCCGATGCCAGTTCCGGTGCCGCCAGGCCGCCGGCCGCGGCGAGGGCGCCACACGAAGGTACCGCCGGCAACGTGAGAGTCCCTCTCTCGCCGCCTGTAGACTTCCTGTCTCGGGTCGCGTAGGTTCAACGGGTCCGTCCCCTTGCTCTCCGGCCGGCGTGCGAGGCACGATGGTGCGTGAGAGCCCCGAGCCAATCCGCCCCAGGCAACCCGCGCGCGCCAGGTGTCGCAGCTTGCCCCACGCTCGCACTCCAGATGATGGATCTCACTCCACAGGCACTGTCCCCCGAGTTCCTCGCCCGTTACGAGGTGCTCGGGACTCTGGGCGAAGGCGGTGTCGGATTCGTCCTCGAGGTCCGGGACCGCAAGCTGGACCGGCGGGCCGCCGCCAAGTTCCTTCGCCAGGGGTTCGCGGGGGAACCCCAGATGCTGGCCCGGTTCCGCAGGGAGGCCAGGCTGACGGCGGCCCTGTCGCATCCGGCAATCGTTCGGGTCTACGACCTGGGAGTAGCGGGCGAAAGCCCGTACATCGTGTACGAATTGGTCGAGGGGTCCACGCTGCGCGAGATTCTCGAACACTCGCCGCCGGGCCTGACGCAGGCGTTGCGCTTGATGTCGGCGGTGCTCGACGGGCTGCAGGCCGCCCACCAGGAAGGCGTCGTCCACCGTGACCTCAAGCCAGAGAACCTGCTCCTGGCGGCCGACGGGGTCCCCCGGATCGCCGATTTCGGCATCGCGCGGAGTCTCTCGGGCCACACGCTCGACACCTCGAAGGGGTTCATCCTGGGCACGCCGGCCTACCTGGCGCCCGAGGTGCTGCGCGGCGAGGATGCGACACCGGCGGCCGATCTGTACGCGGCGGGCGCCATCCTGTTCGAGCTGATCTACGGGCGGCAGCCGTTCGTCGCCGCGAGCCTGCCGTTGCTGTTGCAGACCGTCCTGGCCGGGCCTCCGGAGCTTCCGCCCCAGCCGCCGATTCCGGCCCCGCTGGCAACGCTCCTGTCCAGCGCCCTCGCCCAGCAGCCCGGGCAGCGGCCCTCCTCGGCGGGCGACTTCGCCGCGGCGCTGAAGACCGTTGTCGACTCGCTGTCGCCCTCCGGCCAGCCGCAGGCCCCGACGATCCAGATCAAGCTTCCACGCCGGACACGGCTCTCCGTGGCCGGCCGCCGGGAAGACGGCGCTCAACCGCCGCGCGGACCCGGAGAGACGCCGACGCCGACGCTCGCGGTGTCCACCGCCGGCTCCGGCCCCCGGCGTCAAACCCGGCTGGGAGGCCCGGGGGCCACCTTGCTCGCGATCGCCTGTCTCTCGGTCGCGGGCTGGTTCTGGTGGCGGGCGGAGGTGCCGCCGGTCCAGGCGGTGCCGCACACGCGGCTCGCGGCACAGGCCGAGGTCTCACCCTCGGAGCCCAGTCTGCAGGTGCTCGAAGTACGGCGAGGCAGCCGCGATCTCGGGCTGACGTGGCGGTCGGGCCTTGCCTGCCGAACGGCCGTGCGGCTCCGCGCTGTCGCCGCCGCGGCGAGCGTGCTCGAGCAATCGGCGCCGGGCCCGGAGACGACCGAGCACCGCCAGACCGTCCAACGGCTGGAGCCCGGAACGGCTTACCTGCTGGAACCGATGGTCGGCCCGAAGAGCTGGGCCCCCGGATTCGTCGCGCACACGCTGCCCCAGGTCCCGGGCAGCCAGGCCACGGTGCTCTGCACGGTCACCTTCCCCGAGGTCGACGCACGCTGCACCGCGGAAGGAGACCGGGTCGCGTTCGGCTGGACAGTCGACGGCGAGCTGGCCGGCCGGTTCATCCAGACCGACGACCGCGGGCTGACCTGGAGTGAACCTCGGCGTTTCTTCGCCCAGCCCGCCCAGAAGCTCTTCCCCGAACTGTGGCTGGACCAGGGTCGGATGCACCTCCTCTGGCTCCAGGGGACCAAGCCCGGCTCGCTGCTCCTGGCGGCGGAG
>CAZSVK010000291.1:0-3425 GCA_964610245.1 uncultured bacterium | reverse complement strand
TTCGCGCGGTTCTCCGAGCCGACCCAGGCCATCGACCTGCCCCCGAGCCTGTGGGTCAGGCAACGGCCCTCGCTCAGCGTCGACCGGGATCGGGTCCACCTCGTGGCAGGCGCCCAGGATCCCGGCGCCGGCGGCTCCACGCTCGTCGCCTACTCGGCCCCGCGCAGCTTCTCGGCCTCCGGCGACTGGAAGTGGCGCAGGCTGCTCCCCGTCGGGGTGGACGCCGGGCTCAACCCTGTCTCGGTCGTCGACGGCCCGCGAGTCCACTGGGTCTCCCGGCGCGCGACGGCCAACCGCACGAAGATCCTCGTGTTCGGCACCACGGCAAGCGAAGCCGGCACACCGCCGTCGACCTTCGCCCTCACGCGGCCGGCCAAGCTCTGGGCATGGTGCCGGATGGCCCGCTCGGAGAGCGGCAGGGTGATGGCCGTACTCTGCTCGGCCCAGCTCGTCGTGGGGGCCGGCTCGACCAGCACGATCGAGCCCGAGCCGATCACGGGGGCCGAAGACACGAGCTGCCGGATCGGATGGCTGTGGCTCGACCGGCCGGGCGGCGTCTGGACGCCCCTGCGAAGGATGGACGACGCCGGATGGGTCATCAGCTACCTGGGGCTGGCGGCGGTGAAGGGCGGCTTTCTCCTGGGTTACGTCAATACGGACATCTCGCTGTTCCCGTCGGGCAGCATCGTGATGGTGCGCTACTTCGACGAGGCGAAGGGAACGTGGGGCACACCTCGGACGATCGCGACGGTGGCGGCGGGAGCGCAGGAACTGGTCATCGCGGAAACCGGCGGCATCGCGCACATCGTCCTGCGCGAGACCGTGCCCAATCGCTGGAGTTACTGGCGCCGGCCTCTCGACCAGCTCAGGTGACGCGCGCCGCCGTCATGTCTGGAGCGGCGCGGCCGTAACTGACCGGCGCGCCGGCGTGCGCTCACCGACCCTTCCCCGGCGCCCCGAACTTGATCGTCGTGTCCTTGCCCCAGGTGTCGTCCGCGAAACGCAACACGAAGTTGACGCTCGTGACCGCTTGCGCCGGGTCCGAGAACGGCCCGAGCACCGTCTGGTAGCGCTGCCCGGCCTTGACCATCGCCGTGTCGACCGCCTTGCCGTCGGCCCACGGGGTCGTACCCGCCGGCCAGTAGCCCTTCGCCGGCAGGGTCCAGCCGTTCACGCCCCAGTGCAGCGTGGCCGCCCGGTCGGCGAAGATCGTCAGGCGGTCGCCGGGGCCGGGCTCCTGGGGCTCCCAGGCGGCGCCGCCACCGCCGGCGCCCTTCCCGACGTAGACGTGCAGGAGCGGCGAGGCGACCTTGTTGCCCGCGGCGTCCTCGGCCACGACCACGTAGTCGACGAGGGCGTCCTTCACACCCTTGACCGTCGCCGCGAACTCCTGGGCCTTCACCTTGGGCATCGGGTTGGTCCGCGACGCCACCGCCTTGCCGGCCATCGGCAGTTCGAGCCACTCGCCGCCGGCGAGCGCGAGGTCCGAGGCCTCCGGCGCGGTGCGGCCCGCGTGCGAGCGGTAGCGCAGCTTGACCGAGGCCAGCCCGCCGTGGTCGTAGGCGTAGGTCCAGACGGTGAAGTCGGACGGCTCGGCCTGGGCGCCCCACTCGAAGCCGCCCGGATTGTACGGCTGCCGCTGCGGCTGGTAGAGCGCGGGCGGCACCGTGTCGACTCCCCCCGCCTGCTCGAGCAGCGGCAGGAGCACGCCGGCCACCTCGTTGCAGGCCCGCGTCGGATGGCTGTCCCACATCTCGGTGCCGTCCCAGTACTCGTAGCAGCTCGTCTGGGCGACCGCCATGTAGCGCCGGGCCTTCTCGAGCGCGGTGTCGGCCACGCCGGCCGCCTGCGCCTGAGCGAGCAGGTTGCGCGCCGCCGTCATCACGCCCCACGAGTTCCGGTCGGGCGAGTAGCCGGAAGCCGCCTCGGGGTCGCCGTTCCATTTGAGGAACTCCGGATCTCCGTTGTCGGCGCCGGACCACGAGCCGGGCTCGACGTGGATGACGTCGTCCTTCGCGGGCGGGAAGCGGTCGAGGTAGTCCTGGATGGTCGTGCAGACGAAGCGCCCCGGCTGGCCCTTGACCCAGTCGACGAAGCGGCGGAAGTTGTCGTTGTAGTAACCGTAGGAGCCGCCGCCGTAGTTGTCGCCGTCGTGGTGGAGCACCACCAGCAGCGGATGGGCCGGGTCGGTGTTGGCCGGCTCGAGCTGCGACATCACCGCCTCGTAGTTGAGCGCCCCGAAGCCGCCTCGCCCGTCCTCGTTACCCATGTAGCGGTCGGTCGGCACGGCGATGAGACGCGCCTCCTTGCCCTCCGGCGTGCGCGCCGGCTTGCCCGTGGCGGGGTCGGTGTAAACGACGTAGTGAGGACGGTTCGCCCAGGGCGACACCTTGCTCGGCGCCCAGAGGCCGTTGAGCTGCTGCCAGTCGGCCGGGTCCGGATTGCGCTGGTCCGACGGGTTGGGCGGATACAGGTTCTCGCCGCGCACCCACGGGTAGTTCCGGCAGGCCCTCGTGAAGTGGATGTTGTCCACGAACGCCCACTCCAGCCCCTCGTCCACGAGCGCCGGGATCATCCACTCGGCGAAGGCGTTCTCGGGCGGGAAGATGCCCTTCGAGGGCGCCACGTCGTCGCCGAAGGTGCGCTGGACGGCCGCCCGGTGTGCCGAGATCTGCCTGCGGATGTCCTCGTAACCGATGAGCGCCATCAGCGGATGGTGGTAGCCGAACGACACCAGGTCGAGCCGGGAATTGCCGCCCGCCGTGCGCAGTTTGCGGGCCTCGCGATACCACCGCGGCCAGCCGGCATACTCGCCGCGCACCCGAGACATCGCGTCCAGGTCCTCGATCAGGGAGCCGCTGAAGCTCACCTGGGCGCCGCCGGAGGGGAGCCCCGCGTCGGCCGCCGCCTTCACCGCGTTCCGGGGCCAGTCGGTGTAGGCGCCGGTGCGCTGCATGAACAGGTCGTGCAGGCTGTACGAGTAAACGCCGCGGTTCTGCGTGGCGTTCAGGTCCTCGTAGGGCCAGTAGATCGGCTGGTGCATGTGCCAGTGGAAGGCGACGTAGATCGGCGCCGCCTTCCGGGCGGTCGGCTGGCCGGCCGCGGCCGGGGCCGCCTGGACGGACGGCGCCGCCGAGGTCAGGGCGCGCAGCGATTCGAGCGTCGCCTGGGCCGCTGCCCTCTCCTGGCCCGGAGCTTGGCCGAGAGCGGGGCCGCCAGCGTCGACAGGCCGCGCCGGGCGCCGTCCTGGCGAGGCAGCGCCTGGACGAAGGTGACATAGCCCTTCACGCCGGCGTAGTCGCCACGGTCCAGCTCCTCGTTGAGTGACGAGAGGATTGCGTTACGCACCGTCTCGAGCCGGTCGGCGTTCTGCCTCAGCTCTTCCTGGAAGCGGCCCAGGTCAGGCGAGATGTTGCGGTTGGGCC
>CAZSVK010000290.1:0-7871 GCA_964610245.1 uncultured bacterium | reverse complement strand
CCGTGGGCGCCACGACCGAGCAGGACACCATCGCCGACTTCTCCAGCCGCGGCCCCGTGACCTGGGACGGCAAGAAGTACATCAAGCCCGACGTCTCCGCCCCCGGCGAGGACGTCACCAGCGCCAAGAACGGCGGCGGTTACCGCACCATCTCCGGCACCTCCATGGCCTGCCCGCACGTGGCTGGCATGATCGCCCTGATGCTGCAGGCCGCTCCGGGCACCGCGATCGACCAGATGCGCGACCTGCTCGAGAAGACCTCCGACGACCTCGGCGACCCCGGCAAGGACAACAGCTTCGGCATGGGCCGTGTGAACACCCTCAAGGCCGGTCAGATCGCCGTCAACGGCGGCAAGATCATCGGCAAGCTCACCGACGACGGGTCGGGCTCGGGCATCAAGGGCACCATCAAGGTCAAGGAGAACGGCCTCAGCATCGACACGGGCGCCGACGGCTCCTTCGTGTTCGTGCTTCCCGCCGGCAGCTACACGCTGATGGCGGGTGCGTTCGGCTACGCCGATTCGGGCGCGGTCAGCGTCCAGATCGTCGCCCGGCAAGATCTCCCCGTGAACATCACCCTGCGGAAGGCCGCCTCCGGTCGCCTTTCCGGCAAGATCTTCTCGAAGGTCACCGGCGAGCCGCTCCAGGCCAAGATCCTGGCCATCGGCACGCCGGTCGACGCGGTCGCCACGGGCGCCGACGGCAGCTACTCCATCGAGCTGCCCGGCGGCACCTACAAGTTCCTGGTGGCGGCGTTCGGCTACGAGCCGCTCACGACGGCCGAGTTCCGGGTCAAGGAAGGCTGCACCTCCACGGGCGACTTCAAGCTCGAGAAGCTGGCCCCGGTGCTGGTCGTCAATGACGCCGACGGCGGCAATCTCGACGCCTTCTACACCAAGGCGCTCGACGAGGCGGGCATCAAGTACTCCACGATCAAGTCCGACTCACTCGGCAGCGACCGGCTCGGTCTGATCTCCCAGTACTCGGTGGTCGTCTGGTTCACCGGCGAGTCCTACCGCGACACCCTCACGGCTGCCGACCTGGCCGCGTTCAAGAGCTACCTCGCCAGCGGCGGATGCCTGTTCGTCACCGGTCAGGACATCGCCTACGAGGCGGGCAAGCTGCCGCTCTTCGGCGAGCTGTTCAAGGTGAAGTTCGAGAGCGATACGTCCAACAGCAAGCAGATCGCCGGCTCGTTCAACTTCAAGATCGAGGGCGGCGACGGCGCTGGCAACCAGCGCTACCCGGACAAGGTCACCGCCCTGGCCGGCGCCGAGACATACCTGAACTACGTGGGCGCCAACAACGCCAACGGAGGCCCCGCCGGTCTGAAGATTGCCGGCACCAAAGGCAAGCTCGTCTACCTGGCTTTCGGCTTCGAGGGCATCGACAGCGCCGCCAGCCGCAAGGCGGTCATGGCAGACGCCGTCGGTTACCTGATGCCGACCCAGGCCCAGCGCGTGGCGCGAATCTCCGCGATGCCCGCCGCTCTTCGCGCGGCCTACGCCCAGCTGATGGCTCGCGAGGCGAGCGAGCTGGACGCTGCCGGCGCCGCCAGCCTGGCCAAGGCGATCGCCGGCTGGGACGCCCGCACGTTCGGCGCGGTCCAGCAGGTGCTCAAGGCCCGCTCGCTCCACGGCGAGTGAGCCTGGTCTGAACTGAAGCGACTGGTACTTCGAGCCGCTCCGGGGTTTGCGCCCCGGGGCGGCTTTTTCACGATCCGCGACCGGCCGGCTGCGATGGTAGACTGCCCGCCGTCCCATGATGTTCTGGCTCTTCTGGTGCTCGGTCGGTTGCCTCGCCGGCACGTACGTGGTGTTCCCGGCGCTGCTTGTCGTTGCCGCGTGGGGGGTGAGGAGGGACCTCTCGGGGGCGCTGCCCCCGAACCCCTGCCAGAGGGCCACTGGCCCTCTGGACTCCCATCTGACTGGCGGAAGTTCTACCTGCGCTCACGAGATCGAGTCTTCGTTCGGGCCGATGAGGCCTGGTTCTGCCTTCTCAATGCCGGGTCCAGGGGGGGGCACCCCTCCTGGCGGGGGGCTGGGGGCAGCGCCCCCAGAGAGGTCTTCCTCCGACCTCCCCTCGCTCACCGTCATCTTCAGCTTCGTGGCGGCGGGCGGCGGCGAAAGCGTTCCCGAGCCTGAGACTGGCGCGATCGTGCGTCGGCGGGTGGCCGACATCCGGGCCTGCGGCTATCCGGCCGATCGATTGCAGATCGTCGCGGTCGGCGACGGCGTCTTCGCCGGGGCCTCGGCTCTTCAGGCGGAATTCGAGGGGGAGGGCGCGCCGGTGCTGGTCCTGACCCTCTCTGGCCGGTACGGGAAGACGGCGGCC
This sequence comes from uncultured bacterium, assembly GCA_964610245.1. GTDB lineage: Bacteria > Muiribacteriota > UBA6191 > JACPRK01 > JACPRK01 > CAZSVK01. The sequence continues at coordinate 5,537 of CAZSVK010000290.1, read as the reverse complement.
CAGAATCTGGCGGTGCGTCATGCGAGCGGCGAGGTGCTGGTGTTCACCGACGCCGACACGAGGTTCCTGCCCGGGGCCCTGGAGGCGGTGGTGAGGCCGTTGCTGCAGCCCGAGGTGGGGTGCGTGAGCGGGAGGCTGACCTACGAGGGGAGGTCGATGGAGGGACTCTACTGGCGCTACGAGATGGCGCTGAAGCAGGCGGAGGCCCGGTTGCACTCGCTCATCGGCGCCAACGGCGCGCTCTACGCGCTGCGGCGGGCAGACTACGCCGAGCTGCCGGACTGGGCCTTGTCGGACCTGGTCGAACCGCTCTATCAGCTCTTCGAGGGGAGGGCGACGGTGCTCGCGCCCGATGCGGTGGCGGTGGAGACGGCGGTGCTCGAGCCCGGTGAGGCATTCCGGCGCAAGCGGCGGATCACGCTCAGGGCGCTGGGCAGTCTGCGGCTGGTGATGCCCGTGTTCGACGTGATCCGGCGGCCGATGACTGCCGGCTTCTTCGTGGCGCACAAGCTGTTGCGCTGGTTCTCCTGGGTGCCGGCGCTGGGACTTGCGGTCTCCTCGGCGGCCCTGGGGTCGCAGCCGCCGTACGGCTGGGTGGCGGCGGTGCAGGTGGCGTTCTACGGCTATGGCGCAGGCGCCCGGTTCGGCCTGCCCGGGGCTGCTCTGCCGGCCTACGTCGTGGAGGTGCTCGTCGCGCAGCTGGCCGCCGGGGCCGACTGGCTGGCGGGCCGGCGGCAGGTGACGTGGCCCCCGAGCGCGTCGGTGACGCCGGGGCGCCGGCGTCAGTCGTGGCGGCTCTAGACCTGTCCGAGAACCCCGGCCGATTGCGCCCCCCGGTGGCTTGTCGTGGCCTCTCGCGCGGGGTAAGGTAGAGTCGAGGTGGTCCGTCAACTGGTGGGATGCGCGATGCAGCGAGCTGCCGTTCGAAGTCAGCGGGGCTTCTCGCTTGTCGAGATGCTCGTTGTGGTGACCATCCTCTCGCTGCTGGTGGGCGGGGCCTATCAGGTCTACACCTCGTCGACCGCCGATACCCGGTATCAGTCGATGCGGGCCCAGCTCAAGATGCTCAAGACCGCCATCGACCAGTACCACGCGAAGACGGGCAACTACCCGTCATCGCTCGAGGCCCTGACCCGCTCCTACCTGAATCGGGTGCCGGACGACCCGACGACCCAACAGGCCGGCAACGACTGGATGGTCATCGGCCCCGCGGACGATCCCGCCGATGCCACCAAGTGGCGGCCGGCGACCGGTGAGCCGCCGGCCGGTGGAATCGCGGACGTTCGTTCGTCCTCGGAGCTCGCGCAGTAGCCATTGGAGGTCCCATGCCCGTCTTCGACTATGTCGCCAGGAAGCCCACCGGCGAGGTCATCAAGGCCTTCCTCAAGGCCAGCGATCGCCAGGCGGTGGAGGACTACCTCCGCAACAAGGGCCTCATCATCCTCGATGTCTCGGAGAAGGGTGAGGGCAAGGGGCTGTCCGACTACTTCCCCTTCCTCAAGGCGAAGGTCTCCACGAAGGAGTTGCTCATCTTCACGAAGTACTTCTCGATCCTCGTGAAGGCGGGCATCCCGGTGCTCAAGAGCCTGAAGATCCTCGAGGACCAGACTGGGAATCCGAAATTCAAGAAGCAGCTCAAGGACATCCAGGAGTCGGTCACGGGCGGTTCGAGTCTGTTCCTGGCGTTCGAACAGCATCCGGACACGTTTCCCAACAACTACCGCAACCTCATCCGCATCGGCGAGGAGTCGGGCGCTCTGCACGACGTGCTGGTGCGGCTCTACACGGCCCTCAACAAGGCGACCAAGCTCAGGGGGAAGGTGGTCGGGGCGATGGTCTACCCGGCCGTCATCAGCCTGGTGGCCATCGCGGTCGTCACCTTCCTGCTGGTGCTCATCATCCCCCGGTTCGTGAAGATCTTCGAGTCGCACGGGTCGCAGTTGCCGCTGCTGACGTCGCTCGTCGTGGGAGCGAGCCACCTGCTGGTGGATCAGTGGTACGTCATTCTGGGCTCCATCGGCGCGCTGTTCCTGGGCTTCCAGATCGTCTACAAGAGCGAGGGAGGCCGCACGCTCATCCACGGTCTGATGCTGAAGCCGCCGGTGCTGGGTCCCCTCATCACCAAGTACAACGTCGCCGCCTTCGCCGGGAACCTCGACATGCTCTCGCGGGGAGGCGCACCCGTGTCGCAGAGCCTGAAGCTCGCCATCAAGACCATCGACAACTACGCCATCCGCGGCTCCCTGGGCAACGTGGTGACCGATGTGGAGGGCGGCAAGAGCATCGCCCGCTCGCTCGAGAAGATCGACCTGATGCCGCCGCTGGTGCTTCAGATGATCGCGGTGGGCGAAGAGACGGGCAATCTCAACGAGATGCTCGAGACGATCTGCGCGTTCTACGAAGAGGAGATCGATGCCAACGTGGGCATCATGCTGTCGCTCATCGAGCCGATCTTCATCCTCTTCCTGGGCCTGTCGGTCGGCACCATCGTCATCAGCATGTACCTGCCGATCTTCAAGATGGCCCAGACCGTCAGCGGTCACAAGTAGCCCGCCGTTGGGCGCGCCCAGTTGCGTGCCACGCTCCCGCTGCTCGAGCCTTGGCAATCACGATCCGGGAGTCGCGAAAGAACCCCGGCCCGCGAGGACCGGGGTCCTTTCCGGGAAGCTCACATGCCGTACTTGCTGTAGATCCAACGAACGAAGTCGCCGTTGAGGCAGGCGTTCTCGTACGTGCCCGACGGCTTCGCATCGGAGGTCGGGATCCAGCAGAAATCGGGATGGTTGGTCACGCTCGCGCCCGTCCAGTCGCCGCGGTTGACCGCCGCCGGCATCCTGGAACAGGTCGTAGGTATAGGTGCGGGTCATCGTGTTGGTCCCGACGTACTGCGCGCTGGGCGCGTAGTTCGTGAAGTAGACCTTCGTGGTGACCGAGTACTTGCGCTTGGCCTTGTTGTAGACGTAGCTCGTCTCGTACTTGTAGAGCGGATGATTATTAACGGTGAAGTGAGGATCGATCTCGGCGACGATCGCCATCCCGTTCTTCTTCACGAACTCCTGCAGCAGCCAGTGGAAGTAGTGCGGATAGATGTCCTTGAACGACTCGTCGTTGACGTTGACGTTCTCGTTGGTGTAGCGCGTGCCGGTCAGGTTCCGATTGTAGAACTGCTGCGTGTTGCACGTCATGTAGCTCTCGGCCAGCAGCCCCTTCATGTCGGCGACCGAGACGGGGAGCGACTTGCCGGGATTCTGCAGCGTGCGGTAGTCCGACTGGCCGTCGCTGTACAGGTATTCCTTCGCCTTGGCGGCGCTGGCGATGTTGAGCTTCACCTTCACCGGGCGGCTGCCGAGGTCGACCGTGAAGGCCTTCTTCGGCTCGGGCGTCAGGATGCAGGCGGCGGCCAGGCCGTTGCAATGGCCGGCCCAGTCGACCTGCTGGGCGAAGGGGGCGGTGTTGTGGCGGTGAATCGGATCGGCCTCCCAGGCCGCGGCACCCGCCAGCTGGCCGTAGAGGCTGGCGACGATCGAGTCGTACTTCTCGAACGGCGAGAGGCCCCCGCCGTAGTCGCCGAAAGCCAGGTCGCAGCGGCCTCGGGGGAACCACATCCCGGACCAGGGCGTGTAGGAGGCGGGCACGGCGCCGTCGGCTTTCACGGCCTTGGCGGCAGTGGATGAGCCGCTGGAGGTCGAGGCGGCGCGGGGGCCGCTATTGGCCGCCGCGGCAGTGGCGCTCGCGCTGTAGAGCCGCTCGTCGTTGCGCGTGGCGAGGTCGCCGTAGAAACTGGAATCGAACCGCTCGTTCGCTCCAAAGTTGTCTTGCGCCGAGAGGGGAGCCACGGTCGCCAGCATCCCCAGTACCGTCACCGCGAGGGTCAGGCTCTTGGACAGTCTCATCGTTCGGCCACCTCCAGGCCCCTCCGCGAACGGGCGGGCCGCAAACCGGTAACCGGCGCCGTTCGAATCCGGCGGCCGGCGGACCCGATCATGATGATGAACCGCGGCGGCTTTGACAAGCCGTCTCGACTGGCGCCGTCTCACGGAGACCCCCGCGGGCTCCGGCGTCAGTCCGAGCGGTGCATGAAGAACGTCGGCAACGAGCGCAGCAGCAGGTGCCAGGCCAGTCCCACCGCGGCCAGATAGGCCGCGAGCCACAGAGCCGAATCGCAGATCGCCGGCATCAGCCTGAAGACGAAGCGGAAGGGCGCATCGAGCAGCGGCGTCTGCATCAGCAGCAGCAGAATGAGGAACCCGAACGGCTCGATCCGCGCCAGCAGCAACGTCTGGTCGGAGTTGAGGAACTCGCGCAGGATCCAGGTGCCGTCGAGGGGCGGGATGGGCAGCAGGTTGAACAGGGCCAGCGACAGGTTCGTGACGATGATCGACTGCAGCACCAGCTGGATGTTGAAGGCCGCCGAGTGGTCCAGCCCCCAGTCCATCCCGAAGCGCAGCGAATCGCCCGCCATCCACAGGGCCGCCCCGGCGCCGGCGATGGCCAGGTTCATCAGCGGCCCCGCCAGGGCGACCTTCATCATGTCCCGGATCGGGTTGCGGAAGGCCGCGGCCCGGACCGGCACCGGCAGGCCCCACCCGATGAGCGGGAGGTGCATGACGTAGGCCCCCAGGATGAGCAGCGAGCCCATCGGCTCCAGATGGTCCAGCGGATTGAGGCTCAGGCGCCCCTCGTCCTCCGGGGTGGGGTCGCCCAGCCGCACGGCGACGTAGGCATGGGCGAACTCATGGAAGCCGATTCCCAGCAGAAAGGCGGGCAGCACTAGCGCCACCTGGAGCAGGATGCCCAATCCCTGAGCCTCGCCCCAGCCGGCTGCCCGGACCTGGCCGGTCGCGAGCACCAGGCCGCAGAAGATCATCAGCAGGATGTGAGCGCGGCGTAACGGCATGGCGAGTGAGACGGCGAGCGCGTCGTTCAGACCTTCCGGTAGTCCTTGCCCTTGCACGCCTCGGGCGGGTAGCGCAGGCGGTTCTTCTCCATCTTGGCCAGGTAGGCGCGCTCCAGGTCGAAGCCGAGCACGGAGGAAAGGCTGAGCAGATAGGCGAGGATGTCGGCGACCTCTTCCTGAACGTGCAGATAGCGGTCGGGATCGGCGGCGAGCTTGGCCGGTTCTTCCTGGTCGGCCCACTGGAAGCACTCCATCAGTTCGGCCGCCTCGATGGCGATCGACATCGAGAGGTTCTTCGGCGTGTGGTAGCGGCGCCAGTCGCGCTCGGCGACGAACTGGGCCATGAAGCTCGTCAGTTCCTGGACGGTCACGGGTATCCCTCCGGCAGCCGCTCCGTCGGGTCGAGCATCGAGCGCAGCGACTCGTGGAGATGGCCATTCGTTGCCAGCACCGTACGGCCGTGCAGGTAGTCGTCGCCGCCCAGCATGTCGGTTACTCGTCCGCCGGCCTCGCGGACCAGGACAGCGCCGGCCGCCACGTCCCACGGCGACAGACTCAGTTCCCAGAACCCTTCCAACCGCCCTGCCGCGACGTAGGCCATCTCGAGGGCCGCCGAACCTCCGCGGCGCACGCCCTGGCA
>CAZSVK010000289.1:5753-7897 GCA_964610245.1 uncultured bacterium | reverse complement strand
TCGCTCCGGCTTGACGTTCTCTCCGACCGGCTCCTAGCATGGCACGGCAAACCGCCATGCCCATCCAGACAAACCCGACAGCCCGCCAGCGACTGCGTAGCGTGATCGAGCGCGAATCGACCGCCGCCGGCTCCCCGGGATACCGTCCGTTCCTCGACCTCCGGGTCCACGGCCGGATCACTATCCTGGGCGACCTCCACGGGAAGCTCTCCGCCCTGGAGGCCATCCTGACCGAGAGGGCGGTGGAGGCCGGGCTCTCCCGTGGTGACCACTGGCTGTTCTTGCTGGGAGATCTGGTCGACCGGGGGCCGACGGAGGCCGGCGTCGACTCCGAGTGGAACATCGGTGCCGAACGGCTGCTCGACCGTGTCGCCGCGTTGAAGGCCAGGCACCCCGAACTGGTGCACGCGATCCTGGGGAATCACGAGCAGCAGCATCTCGTGGACATCGCCCGCCGCGGCCTCGAGCCCGGTCAGGTATCGATCTGGGCAAGCGAGGGCCGGTTGCGCCTGATGCCCGGCCGCATCGCCTTCCGGAAGCAGATGCCGGTGGCGCTTCGCGCGGAGTCGGCCGGGACCGCGATGGTCCTCGTCCACGGAGGGCCGCCCCAGACCGCGTTCGATCTCGCCAGCGCATCGCTGGACAGCGCTGCCGGCTCGGCGCGCGAGTCCCGATGGCACGATCTGCTGTGGTCGAATCCCTCCTGGACGCTGGGGCCTCAGGGTACGGGCTACCTCTACGCCGAGCCCCACATCCGGCGCTTTCTCGAGGCCAACCGTTGCCAGGCGCTCGTCCGAGGCCACCGCGACGAGGACAGGCTCCGTCGCTTCGCCGGCGGCCACCTCTTCATCTCGGTCCACTCGGCCAAGGGGCCGCGCGCCCTGGACGAGCCGCGTTTCGGCCACAGCTACGTCGCGTGGGATCCGCCCGCCCCACCCTATCTGGTGCGCGTCACCTGCGAGCCCACCTGTCCGCTCCCGAGGCCGAGCCACCGCTGAACCGGAAGCCGGCGGCACAGCGCGAGCTTCGGCCGCACCTGGACCGCAGGCTGCAGGGATGCTCGCCAAGGCGTTCGGGTGACGCGACGATTCTCGCGACCATGGCTCAGTCGGCCCGCGCCGGGGGCACCTCGAGCGCAGCCTCGGGGCTGAGGTTCGCGTACAGGACCTTCATCACGGCGGGCAGGTAGCGATCGGCCGTCGAGATGTTCCAGTAGATGGCGTTCTTCACCACCGACGGGTTAACGTCGACGTTCTCGAAGTCGGCGGTGGTCTTGTAGCGGATCTCGCCGTCGCCCATGTCGAGTTCGAAGTTGCCCACCAGGAGCGAATAGTTGATGCGCGTCAGCAGCTCGGCGATCAACTGGCGCTGAGACTGTGGCGCCATCACCGGCAGGACCGTGTAGAAGCGGAAGAGGTCGCGGGACTCATCGGCGATGGCGAGACAATCCAGCTTCCCGTGCTCGCCGGAGACCCCGAACCTCAGCGCCGAGCGACCATCCACCGCCTGGTACTTCCAGTCGTCACCATCCAGGAACTGCTCCACCGCCTCGAGAATCCGGCTCACCCCGTACTCCTTTCCCGGCAGAAGCCTTCCGGCAGGCTTCCATGCCGATCCGCACCGTCCGGCACACGCCCGGACTCTATCACGACGGCCGGGCACGCGGTGTCGCCCGGGCTCGCGCGCCCCTCGCGAACGCGGCCGCGGGTCCGGGCCGCGCCAGCGACCTTCGTGATACGATGGGGACGTGGCCCCGCTCAACTCCGCCCACCTGGGCTTCAGTCACAACGTGCAAGCGTTGCTGATGATTTACCTCTTCTCGGCGCTCGCCGGGCTGGCGGCGGTGCGATTTTCCAGGCTGCCGTGGAGCTTCTTGCCCTCGAGCTGGCGATTCATCTTCTGGTGCGGAGTGGCCTCGCAGTTCGCGGGTTGCTGGGCCCTGGGCAACGCCTACGCCATCCTCCAGACCGGGATCCACATGACCTTCGCCGAGATGCCGCGCTTCGCCGCCCTGATGGCCTGGGGCTGGCGTGCCACCTGGGCCGGCGCCATCGCGATGTTCGTCGGCTGGTTCAGTCTGCGAGCGATCGAGCGCGCCCTGCTGGAGGAGTTGCGGCAGTCCGGACCGGCGAGCCCGGGCCCGG
>CAZSVK010000289.1:0-5743 GCA_964610245.1 uncultured bacterium | reverse complement strand
TCCAGGGAGACACGAGCCCAGGGAGGGCCTCTCACAGCCGATGTCGGTCCAGTTCACATCCAATACCCGGGAGGCGCTGCAGCGACTCGCCGAGCGCAAGCGGCAGTCGGGGCAACCGAGCCTCGACAAGCGGCGCGGAGCGATTCTCATCGGCGTGGTGCTGTCGTGCGTCCTGCTCCTGGCCTCGCTCCAGATCTCGCAAGTGCGCAGCGAGGCGGAAGCCTACGGCAGCATCTTCCTGCGCCTGTACAACGGGGCCGAGTACGAGACGCTCTACCGCGAAGGCACTTCCGACGAATTCCGGCAGTTCACGGACCAGAAGAAGTTCGTCTCGACCCTCCGGAGCATCCGGCTGAACCTTGGCCAGGTGGCCAATGCCGACGTTTCGGAGTTCCGCTACGACTGGGTGCGCGGGCTCGGCTATCTCCACTACCGGGTGCGTTTTGCCCGGGACCTGGGCGTGATATCTCTGTTCCTCCGCCGTATCAATGGGATCTGGACCCTGTGGAGAGTCGACCTCAGGTCCGACAACTGGAACACCCTCGTTGCAGGGAGGTAGCGCATGCTCGACCGCCGCCAGTTCGAGTTCCGGGGCGCGGCGCGCGGCCGCAGCCGAAACCGCCGGGGCCAGGCCTTCATCGAGACCGCGCTGATCATGGGGCTCGTGGCGCTGCTCGCGATCATCTCGCTCTCCAACCTGGGCCGGTCGATCCACAATCCCGAGGTGGCCTATCCCATCACGCTGGCCAACGGCGTTTCAATGGGCGCGCCCGCGGTCGATGCCGCCGGCAACAACATGGGCCTGCTGGATCGCATCAACGGAGCGCTGGTCCGGGTGTTCAACCTGCTCTCCGGCAGCTAGAGCGGCACGGGCGGCGGCGGCTGAGAGCTGAGCGATCGGAACCCGAACGCCATCGCCGTCACGGCGCCGGCCGCCGGAAGAAGAGCTGGCTGGAGCCCAGCGCGCAGGGGCGCCAGCCCTCCACCGACTCGCGCTCGAGCAGGGCCAGGAGCCGCGTCGACACGCGCTCGGGCAGGTCGAACTGCCTGCACCAGACCGCCTTGTGCTCCCAGACCGCCGGCCCGCCGTCGACCTTCTCGAGGAAAGCGAAGTTGAAGCCGAGGCCGCACAGCGCCCAGCCCCCGGCGCCTTCCCGCTCCACCAGCCGGCGCACTCCACGCGGAGTCCGGAGCGTGATGGAGTCCATTCGGAACGTGCGCCCCCCCGGCGTCTCGGCCTGCGCCAGGAAGACATAGCTGCCGCCGACTCCTGCCAGCGTCTGGCCCGCGGCACCCGCCTCCTGCAGCAGTCACAGAATCTGATGGGGCAATTTCAGCGTGATGTTGCGGACGGTGTAGCGCGGCTCGATCGGCCCGCCCCCCGGCATGCGCTGGAAGACGCAGAAGCTGCGGCCGAAGGTCATCAGGCGGAACCCCTCCACCGCCTGCTCCTGCATCGAACGCAGGATTCCGTACGGGGTCTTGAAGGCAATCGACACCGCTCGAGACTCGGGCACGGCAGGTAGGACCGGCGCGGCCAGAGGCGACTCGAAACGGATCGCGCCCAGGCGCTCGCTGTTGCCCTCGAGCGCGCAGAGCACGAACTCCCGGACGTTCGAGACGACCAGGTCGCTCGACCGGGCGAACTCCGAGCGCACGACCTGCAGCAGGCCCGCATCGACGGCCGAGCTGAGGACGTAGGTCCGGGACGCGCTGGCCAGGCGCTCGTCGGCATCGCCGTGGACTCTGCCGGACCGCACGCCTCGCACCGAATCCCACTCGACCAGCTCGCGCCCCCGGTAGATGAGCTGGAAATGGGAGATCTGCCCGCTGTCCTCCTCCTGCCAGACGGTCAGATCGAGTTCCTCGTCGGAGAACCAGCGCTTGTGCAGGCCCGGCTCCGACTGCTGGATGAAACGTGACGCTACTTCGGCGAGCGACATGGCAAGTGTTCGATGAACTCCCTACCTTTCCACATGCATACGACGCCCCGCAATTGTCGCGGCGAGGTGCGCGATTGACGCCCGCCCGACGACAAGGCCGCGGCCGGGGGAGGCTGGGAAGCTCCCCCGAGGGAGGATCTCTCCCCCCGGCAGGGGTCGGGGGACGGCCTCCTCGGAAGAACGCCTGGAGCGGCACGACCCGGCAGCTTCATGCAGGAGATCCGAACTCCCGGCGCTCGCTGGTTTCCGGTTTCCCGTGGGCGCACCCGAACGCGAGTTCCCCGCCGCCCGGAGAGTCGCGCGAGGCGGTGCTAGACTGCCCAAGCGACCATCCACGGTCTCGATCCCGTGCAGCAGGCCAGACGACAGCTCCTCACTCCCGAAGCGCACCAGACACTCAGGTTGCTCGCCCTGATGGCAACCGTGGGCGCCCTCGCTCGGGCGTCGGAGACACCCGTCGTCGAGGCCATGACGTGGACGAGCCACGAACCTCTCACGGTTGCGGCGGGGGTTCTCGCCATCGGTCTCCTCCTGACCTTTGGACGCGCGCCCTGTCGCGACAAGCCTCCGCCGCGGCCGGGCTGCACCGCGGCCATCGCCCTGGTGCTGTTCCTTGGAGCGCTTGCGGTCAGGAGCTGGCACCTGGAGATCCGCCCGGCCGGTCTCAACTTCGACGAGGGTGTCAACGGCTGCATCGTCCTGGATATCCTCGAGGGCAAGGGCCCCGGTGCGGCGCTCAGGTCGTTCGTCTACGGGGAGGAGGCCGGCACCTTCTACCTGCAGGCGCCCTTCTTCGAGTGGCTCGGGCCTAGCGTCTTCGCCTTCCGATTCCCGGCGGCGCTCTTCGGCTCGCTGCACGCGCCCGCGGTCTATCTGCTCGCCCGCGGCTTTGCCTCTCCCGTCGCGGCGGCAGCCGCTGGCGCCCTCTGCGTCTTCGATCCAACCGACCTCTACTTCAGCCGGCAGGCCAACAGCCTGTCCTTCGCCGCGAGCGCCCAGGCGCTGACGTGGCTCTTCCTCTGGCAAATCCTGCGACGCCGCAGGACCTGCGCACCGCACGAAGAAACCGGCACGGCGTGGGTCTGGTATGGAGCGCTGGGGCTCGTGGTCGCTGCCGGCCTGCACACCTATCCTGCGTTCCGGCTGATGCCCTGGGCGGTGATGTCGGTACTGGCGCTCTTCGCTGCCGGCAACCGCGGCGCGGCCACGACCGAGCGGCTCGGAGGGCCAACTCTCGTACTCGGCTGCATCCTGATGGCGCTGGCACCGTTCTATCTCGACTACGATACGCGGGAACTCTGGAAGCAGCATCTGGAGCACGTGACGACCCGAGGCGAGGGCCTGGAGTGGATCCTCGCGACAGCGGCGGAGCGGCTGCCGGACACGCTTCGCGTCCTGGTCGGCCTGGGGCCCTCGAACGAGGGGAGCACGCTCTTCCCGGCCGCCCTGGTCACGCTGATGTTGGCGGGCGCGTTGCTGGTCCTGTGCGGCCACGCCGGAGCCCCCGGCTCGGACGGCGGCCGCGGCTGGACCTCGAGGTGGTTCCTGCTCGTGCTGCTGGCCGTGGGGCTCGTCGCGCCGCTGATCGTCCGGCTCGAGCCGTTTCACACCCGGCGATACCTGCTGATGCTGACGCCGGCCTACGTGCTGCTCGCCGCCGGGCTCGACGGGTTGCTCCGGCTCGCGGAGCACCCGAGGGCTCGAGGCGGCTGGGTCGGCGCGGCGCTCTTCGCGACGATCTTCTTCCTCATCGGTCCCATGACCCTCGAGGAAATCTCCTGGCGCTCCCGCTATCAGGATGGCTTCGAGCCCCGGATGCGCCTGCTGCGCTCGGCCTGCCGGCTCGCACGCTTGCAGTCGGTGGTCGTCTCCCGATCGACGGTCCGGATGCCATTCGCGCTCGGCCACCAGGAGGTCTCCCCGGAGTTCACGTTCATGTTGCGCGGTTTCGGAGTCCACGTGGCGCGCGGCCTGAACGTCTTCCCGGTCTTCCCCGTCGAGCGCGAGCTGACCTATGCCCTGGACGACGAGAACTACTGGCTGCCCTTCCTTCGTCGAGCCTTCCCCGAGGGCCGTGAAGAGCAGTGGCACGACCCGGACTGCGAGGACTACGTGCTGCACCTCTACCGGCTGTCGGGCGCGGAGGCCAGGCGCAGGCAGGGTCTCCTGCTCTCCTCGACCGCTCCCGGAGGCCGGGGCCCGGAGGTGGCGGTTGCCGGGCTATCGGCGAAGGTGCCCCTCCTGCCGCCCCAACGCCGGCTCGCCTGGCGCGGGGCGCTCTATGTTCCCTCCAGCGGACCGTGGAGGTTCGCGGCGATCGCCGCCAGGGGTCTGGTCGTCGAGCTGGGCTCCGTGGTGTGGAACATCCCGGCTGGAGGCCAGGGTCCGGTCCGCTGGCTCGCGGAGGGCTGGCACTTCTTCCGGCTGACGATGGCCGGCGGCCGAGGCGAGGTCTCCGCTCCGTCGGTCTACTGGGCTCTCGAGAACGCTCCGCTCACCGAGATACCCGACTGGCACTTTCTCCAGGAGCTGCCCCTGGAACCGCAGTTCGCGGCCCGGGAGATCGTCGGCGAGCCGCTCGCGGTGGCCTCGCTCGAATCCCGCTTCAGGGAACAGCCCGAGATCGAGAACGTCCAGATGGCAGCCCTGCAGACGGGCGACCGCATCTACACCCTGATGGGCGGCCAACAGCCGCTGGCCTGCTACGGTACCGACGGAAGCTCGGCGGACTGGTGGAAGGGCCTGCGAGACGACGAGGGCCACCGGCTGCAGCTCCCCGTCGACGGCGACTTCCGCCGTTTCAACCTGTCGATGACCGCCGACCCCGACTCCGGCACGCTCTACCTCGCAATCGGCGCCGAGCAACGGCTGCTGCGGGTCCATCCGGATGGGCGCGTCGAAGGGGACCGCGTTGTCGGAGGAGAGGAACTGCGCCCGACCGACATCTCGTTCGACCGGGCGACCCGGACGCTGGTCTGCGCGGCGCCCACGGCAGGCCAGATCCTGCGATTCGACACGGAGTTGCGTCTCGTGAGCCGGCTGGGCTGCCCGGGAGTGACGGCGGCCCGGCCCTCTCCGGATGGCCGCGTGCTCTACGCGGTGGTCCCCCCCAGGGGCGGGCTCGTCCTGCTCTCGAACACCGGGGCCGAGGTCGGTTTCTGGCGCTGCACCGAGGTGACGGGCCTCACCCGGTTGACCTGCGATCCGGAGGGCCGGGTCTTCCTGAGTCTGTCGGAGGGCCGTCTGATGGGCTTCTCCAGGGATGGCAACGTGATCGCGCCCATGCTGAGCCTCCCCAACCCGCCGCGGGATTTCCCCGACGAGCCCCGGCCGATGTTCTCGGGTATCCAGGCCACGCGCGCCGGCGAACTCCTGCTGAGCATATCGGGCCAGGACGCGGGCTGGCTGCGGGTCAGGCTGAAGCGGGCCTGCGAAGCTCCCGCCGCCCCCGCCAAGGACTTCCGGATGCTAGACGGACAGCGGCTCCCACTCCACCTACGTTGAGGCCGAGGACGGTGAACGCCCCGCCGGCACCCGGCCGGGGACAGGGTGTACAATGAGCCGGTCCGGCGACCCGATCAAGGAGACCCCCGATGCGCTCTTCGAAGTCCTTCCTGCCCGTGGGCTGGCTCGCACCGATCCTGGGACTCGCGGCGCTCGCGCTGCTCGTGGCGCCGCCGGCCGTACAAGCCCAGGCCGCGGCGCCGGTGTGGGAGCAACTGCCCGCACAGGCCGACCTGGCGATGCAGGCCCGCGTGAGTGCAATGGTCAAGGTCCTGAAGCCGGAGGTCCTGTCGACC
>CAZSVK010000288.1:4890-7919 GCA_964610245.1 uncultured bacterium | reverse complement strand
GGGTCCAGCTGATGAGCGCTTCGCCCAAGGCCTGAAGCCTGTAGCCAGTGGTCTGTAGCCTCCCCCCCTCCCCTGTCCGGCTACTTGTTGCGGTACTCCTCGAGGTTGATCTTCAGCGCCTCGCCGATCTTGGCCTCGAGAGCCCGGCGGTCGAACGGCTTCATCACGTAGTCCTTGATGCCGTGCTTGCGGGCCTCGAGCAGGGAGTTCATCTCGCGTACCGCGCTGATGATGATGATCGGCGTGGCGGCCAACTCGGGCATCGTCTTGAGTCGCTTGACCACCTCGAAGCCGTCCAGCGCCGGCATCATGATGTCGAGCAGGATCAGGTTCGGCTTCAGCTCGCGGATGCGATCCACCGCCTCCAGACCGTTGGTCGCGGCGTTGACCTCCATCCGGAACTGGCTCAGGATCTTCTTCAGCAGCTCGACCTGTGAGAGATCGTCCTCGACGATCATGACTTTCAGTGCGGTATCCATGCTCTTCAGCCTCCCTTTGGCTCCGGCGCGCTGCCTCGAACGCCCTCGGGGTTGGGTTCGTATTGCTCGATCGCCTTCAGCAGCGACCGGCGATCGAAGGGTTTCGTGATGTAGTCGGTGCAGCCGGCCTCGGCCGCCTTGATTCTGTCCTCCGCCCTCACCGCGTGCGCCGTGAGCGCCAGGACGGGTAGCCGGGCCCCGTCCGGCAGCGCCCGGATGGCCCGGGTCGCCTCCCATCCGTCCATCACCGGCATGCCCAGATCCATCAAGACCAGGTCGGGCCAGGGTCGGGAGGTGTCGGCCAGCAGGTTCACCGCTTCAAGGCCGTTCCTCGCCGAATCGACCAGATGACCCGCATGTAGCAGGATCTTGATCGCCAGACTGAGGTTGTCTTCGTTGTCCTCGACGATCAGGATCTTCACGAATCCTGCCCCCCGGGCGAACCCAGCACGTCCTCGAGCGCAGAGGCCAACATCCGTTCCTCGAGCGCATCCTTGGCCACGACCTTCTTGACGTGCTTCTCGAGAAACGACTCTTCCTTCGAGCTCAGCACTCGCCCCGTGATGACGATGATCGGCACGTCCCGATGCTCGGCCTTGTTGCGGATCCTCGAGATCGCTTCGAATCCGTCCATCACCGGCATCGTCAATCCCATCAGGACCAGGTCCGGGATCCGGCGGCCGAACTCGGCCAGCGCCTCCACCCCGTTGCGCGCTGTGCGGATATCCGTATATCCGCCTATCCGCAGCATCCGCTCGAACAGGTCGCGCACGTCCATCTCGTCGTCCACGATCAGCACGCTGGGCTCGTACTTCCCCTTCTCCAGCTCCTTGAGCCGATGCAACACGGCTCGGGGCTCCAGCGGCTTCACCAGACAGTCGAGCGCCCCGGCCCGCATCACCAGAGCCGGGTCCCTCTCCTGAGTGAAGATCAGCACCGGCACCTGCCGCAGTTCGGGATCCGCCTTGATCGCCTTGACGACCGGCAGGCCGTTCGACTTCGCCACGGCCGGGTCGAGCAGCACCGCAAACGGGCGGAAATCTCGGACGAGCCCCATCGCCTCGTCGCCATCGGCTGTGCCCACGACCCGGTAGATGGAGCCCGGCAGGATCTTCTTGAGGACCGAGAGCGTATCGGCCTCGGGATCGACCACCACCACGAGCTTCCGGGAGTCGCTTCCCGCCGCCCCGAGAGCGGCGTGGGCACCGGTGACCTCGGGAGGGCGAGCCACCGCGTCGGCCATCACCGGCAGGACCAGGTGGAACGTGCTGCCTTCGCCGAGCTTGCTCTTCGCCCAGATCTCGCCGCTGTGGAGACCGACCAGCTTCCGCGTGATCGACAAACCGAGGCCGGTGCCGCCGAACTCGCGGGTGACCGAGCCGTCAGCCTGGCGGAAGTCGTCGAAGATGACCGGCAGGTCTTCTTCCTTGATGCCGATGCCGGTGTCCTGGATCTCGAGCTTGACGCTGCCCTTGATGCTGGGATGCTCGCGGATCAGCAGCTTGACGTGGCCGGTCCGAGTGAACTTCACGGCGTTCGAGAGCAGGTTCAGCATCACGCGTCGCAGCTTGTCGTAGTCGGCGCGAACGGCCAGCGCGGCAGGCGTGTCGACGAACAGTCCGACCGAGGGATCCCGGACGAGCGGTCGCACGACCTCCATCACCTCGCGCCCCAGCTCGGCCAGGTCGAAATCCTCGGGCTGCAGCCGCATCTTTCCCGCCTCGATCTTCGCCAGATCGAGGATGTCGTTGAGCAGGTTGAGCAGCTGCGCGGAGTTGTTCTTGACGCGGGTCAGACTCCGCACCTGGTCGGGGGCGAGCGGGCCGTCGAGACCGTCGAGCAGGCAGTCGGTGTAGCCGATGATCGAGTTCATCGGCGTGCGCAGCTCGTGGCTGACGCTGGCGACGAACTCGTTCTTGAGGCGATTGACTTCCTTCAGGCGCTTGTTGGCATCCTCGAGCTGGCTCTTCTCCTTGGCCAGCTGCCGCTGGAGTTCGCGACTCTCCGTGACGTTACGAGCGACCCCCTGGAGGATGGGGAGCTTGCCGTCGCCGCCGGGCATCCGGTGCAGCTCGAGTTCGAACCAGAGCGTCTTGAGCCCGCCCGCAACCACCCGGGTCTCGACGTTGGCCTCGCCTCCCGCGGTCGCGAGGTGTTTCCAGACCTCCCGGACCTTGTCGCGGTCCTCCGGATGCAGGAGCCGGCAGGCCAGCTCCGGATCGGCATAGAAGGCCTCGGCCGGCTGGCCCAGGTGGCGCTCGACGGCGGCGTTCAGGTAGAGGAACCGGCCGGAGGGATCGGCCTGGAACATGATGTCCTGGGCGTTGACCACGAGCCGCTCGTAGCGATCTTTCGACTGCTTGAGCCGCTCGAGAATCGCGGTCTTCTCTCGCTCCAGGCGATGGCCGTCCAGGGCGCGATCGACGCTGTGAGGCACGAGCTGGGTGAAGCTCTTGTCCTTGACCAGGTAGTCGGTGGCGCCTGCTCGCAAAGCCGCGAGGACGTTCTCCCGGGCGTCTTCCGCCGTGCACATCACGACGGGGACGGTGA
>CAZSVK010000288.1:0-4880 GCA_964610245.1 uncultured bacterium | reverse complement strand
GCCTCGAGGCCGCTCTTCCCGGGGAGCAGGCAGTCCATCAGGATGACCGATGGCGGCCGGGCGCGGACCTCTGCCAGCGCGCTCTCGGCGGACTCGGCGACGCGCACCTCGTAGTCGTGGCCTGGGCGGGTGAGCGCCTGAACGATGAGGTTTCGCTCGAACGAGTTGTCGTCGACGACGAGGATGCTTTCCTTCATGAGGGGCGCCACGAGTGCTGACTCGCCGGGTCCGGGCCCCCATCATAGCATGGGCCCTGGATCGGATGAAGATTGTTGAGGGCCCCATGGTGTTGCTGGTACCATCATGGCGCAATGGAAATCAGCGAATTTGTCCCCAAGGCCCCCACGGAACCCGAGCAGTTCGGCCCGGTCCTCGACACCATCGAGGAACTGGTCATCAAGAACCTCTATCTGACAGGCGAGATGGATGCCGGCGCGCTCGCGACGAGCATGAAGATCGGTATCACCGTCCTGAATCGGGTGCTCAAGCTGCTGCAGGACGAAGACGTCCTGACCATCGCGGGGAAGGGCTCTTCCAGCCTCGACCTCGGAGGCAGTTTCACGTATGCCCTCTACAAGAAGGGCATCGAGCAGGCCAAGAACATCGTCGAGAAGAACCCTTACGTGGGGCCGGTTCCGGTGACCATGGCCCAGTACCAGTCGGTCACGAAGAAGCTGGCGGCCGCGGTGGTGCTCGATCCGCGCTACAAGGTGACGCCGGACAAGGTCGCGAAGTGTTTCAGCAAGCGCATCGGGTACCAGGAACTCAACGACATCATCGGACAGGCGACGGCGTCGAAGCAGTCGATCTTCCTGTATGGCGGCGCCGGTAACGGCAAGACGAACCTCTCGAGCTTCATCTGCAAGCTGCTGCCGCCCGTGCTGCTCCCGTACTGCGTCGAGATCAACAAGCAGATCGTGAAGGTCTACGACGAAGCGCAGCACGTGCCTTACAAGGATTGTGTCGTTGACAAGATCCACGGCTCCGACCACCGCTGGATCGTCTGCGAAGCGCCCTTCTGCATGGTCGGTGGCGAGATGACGCTGGGCGACCTGGAGGTGAAGTGGGACGAAAAGTTCAAGTCCTACCGCCTGCCTCCTCATGTGCTGGCCAACGGCGGCGTGTTCCTCATCGACGACCTCGGGCGCCAGCAGTGTTCGGCCAGCGACATCTTCAACCGCCTCATCGTGCCGCTCGAGAATCACATCGACTTCATGGTCATGGGCGGCACCCGGATGGAAGTCATGACCGACGAGGTGATGATCTTCTCGTCCAACCTCGATCCGATGAAGATCATGGACCCGGCCTTCCTCCGGCGTATCCCGTACAAGGTCGAGATGCGCGATCCGACCCAGGAAGAGTTCCTCGCCATCTGGGACCTGATGCTTGGCATCCTGAAGATGAAGTCGTCGCAGGCGGCGGTCGACCACCTGCTCGAGCGATATGTCGGCGACAAGCGGCCGTTCAAGGCCTCGCAGCCGCGTGACCTGCTGCGCCTGATCCGCAACAAGTTCGTCTACTTCGACACGATGGACAAGGAAATCGACCCCTCTGAGGTCGACATCTCCTACGACATCTACTTCCCCAAGGGCATCGTCTACTGACGCACCGCGCCGTCCGGGGCCGCGCTGGCCACGGTGACCGCCTCGCGCCTCGGCGAACGCGCCGGCGGGGGCCGCGGCGACGCTGGCCTGACGCTAGCCACCCTTGACGCCCGGTCCGCGAGCCGGCTCCAGAGACCGTCTCGGGTTTCCAGGATCCGCAGGTTCGTCGGCTCCACGCGCGCCGCCAGCGTGAGTTCGCGGCTCGCCGCCCGGTCGTTGCCGCGGCCCGCGAGCGCCAGGCCACGCTCCAGCAGCACGGTCGCCAGACGCTCGCGCAGTTCGGGGGCCTCGCCACCCCAGGCCCGGGCCTGCATCAGACAGGCCGCCGCCTCGCGGGTCCGCCGGTCGAGAGGGACGCCGGCCGTCTCCAGTTCCAGCAGCCCTCGCCGTTCCAGGTCACGGCAGGCACGCTCGTGCAGCCGCTCGGCCTCGTGCTCGGTCCACGCCCCGGCCAGTTCCATCTGGCGAACCCGGTGCCAGGTCGTGACTCGATTGACGGGCGCACCGCTCGCGCCCACGCCCTCCGCCAGTTGCAGGCAACGCTGCCGGGCGGCCCGGGCCGAGATCTCGAATTCGCAGCCGGCCGGAGCGGTCGTGCCGAGCGGCGTGCCATCGGGACCCAGCGCCGAGACGACGACCTGGTAGCTCCCTTCCCTCGCCCTCTCGGGCAACTCCACCACCAGCCGTTCCCTCAGTCTCTCGCCCGTCCGCCAGTTCCCGGCCGGCAGCCAGCCGATCCCGAGCGCGTGGGCGCGGGCGATCCTGACCGGCCCGGCCAGCGCCACCTCGATCCGGTGCACCCCCGGATCCGGGGACCGCGCGTGCCAGTAGAGCAACAGCTCAAGCTGCCCTCCCGGCGCCGCCACGGCATTCATTCGCGATAGGCCCTCCAGCGCAATCTGGCCGCCGAAGCAGGCGCCGGAAGTGAACTCCACCGGCTCGTTTGCACCCGCGAAGAGCACGTCCCTCCGGACATGCGTGAAGTCGTGGGGCCCGTCACCGGGCAGCGAAGGCAGCCGGACGTAGTTCGCCGTCAGGGCGGGCGACGAGGCAAGCTCCCGAGACCGACGGCCGTCTCCGGTCAGGCGGATGAAGGTCGGGCGTCTCTGCTCGAGCAGGTACTCGTCTCGCACGGCCTGGCTGCCTCCGAAGGCCGCCAGGGTCCGCTCGGAGTTGCCCGAAAGGTCGATGGTCTCGAGACCCGACGACCAGGCCAGTCCGGCGGCCTCCTCCGATGCGATCGTGGCCGCGCTGAGCCCGGCGGCCCTTGCCAGACGGGCAAAGGCCCTCCCTTGCTCGAGCTGCACCCGCGCCTGGGTCACCTCCGGGGGAAGCGGGCCGGTGAGGTCGTCGAGCGCCGGAACGGTGAATCGGACGAGCAGGAACACGACCGCCGCCGCCGCGGCCAGCGTGGGCAGATCCCGGCCCGGCTTGACCGGATCGGGGCTGTAGAGGAACCGGACGAATCGGTCGAGCCCCTCTCTCAGGCCCAGCAACAGAAACGGGATCGCGGGCGCCAGCGCCTGCGACCGGGTCGGGTGGGCAGCGGTCGCCGCTACCAGGCCGCACGCCGTCAGGGTCCCGGACATCCAGAGGCCGGCGGGGCTCTCGGCGGCCAGACGGCAGACGCCAAGCGCCGCCAGCAGCGCCAGGTAGGAGGGCCAGCCGCCGGAGAGGCAACTCCACAGTCGGGCCCAGGCGTCTCCTTCCGAGCCCTGCAGCACCCCGCCCAGCGCACGCACGGCCGCCGGCGCTGCCGTGCCGAAATAGAGCACTCGCCAGACCTGGAGCGCGGCAAACAGGCCCAGCAAGGCCCCGGCCCACTCGAGCGAGGCCAGCGAGTTGTTCCGGTGGGCCCGCAGCACGGCGGGCAACGCGAGCAGACCCACGAGCGCCGCCTCCGGACGCGTCAGCGCGGCCAGAAACAGGATGCCGGCCGATAGCGGCAGCGGGCGCGCCTGGCCCGCCTCGTGGGTGAACCGGAGCAGCGCCGCCAGTAGCAGCAAGGTGTAGAGCGAGGCATCGAGGCCACCGGCAGCGGCCGAGGCGACCGGAGCCGAGAGACCGAGCAGCAGGGCCGGCAGCGCGTCGGCCGGGTCAGGGTCACGGGCGCCGAGTCTCGACGGCAGCAGCGCCACCAGCACGAGGCAGGCGAGGGTGCAGAGCAGACCGGCCGCCTGGGCGGTGGTCTCCAGTTCGAGCGAGTGGCCGGCGCCGAAAGAGAGCAGCAGCACCCAGAGCAGGCTGGAGCAGCCTTCGCACCTTTCTGCCCCCGGGGTGAGGACGAACCCCCTCCCCTCCGCCAGGCTGCGCGCATAGGCGAAACCGGTGTGGGCCTCCGCGCAGGTCGCCCCGGCCACGAGCCAGAAGGCGCCCGCGTGGGCCGCCATCGCCGCCACGACCAGCACGGCAAACAGCGTTCTCTTCATCTTTCCACTCAAGGAGGCACCTCAGCTTCCAGCCAAAACTATTCAATACTTCGACTGATTTGGCCGATGGGTGAAGTGTCCTGCAATCAAACTACTCCTGAAGGAAAGGGCGCGAGATGGTCTGTCCGGTCTGCCATCATCAGATGATCAAGGTTCGGCTCAAGCCGGAGGATGCCTTGCCCAATTCGATCAAGTGCATCCGGTGCACCTTCGTCATCTACTACAAGGGCGTCAAGGCGGCTTAGCGCGTCCGGATCGCCCGTGGCGCAGCCTCCACCGCGCCGGGGCTGGGGGGCTCGAGACGCGTCCGGCAGCCAGGTGCCGTGCGCGGCACGAAGCAGCCGTCCGCGCGGCGCTCATCCGTCCGGGCTCAGAGCAGCTCGTAGTACGACTTCCCCGCGCAGGCAGGGCAAGTGGAGCTGCTGCCGGTGGGATCGAGGAACGGCTCGGCGCAGGCCGCGCAGACCACCGACCGATCCATCGGATCTTTGCGGGGGAGCGTCACCTTGACGCGCTGGTACGACAGTGCGTCACGCCCTAGTCGGCGGAACTCTTCCAGCACCTGGTCTCCACTCTTCTTGCGGAGCGCCATGTCCGAGTTGACCTTGGGATCGCGCTGGCGCAGGTGGAACTTTCGTAGTTCGGGACTGCGATCGGGGGCGAGCTTCGCCTGGTCCAGGTAGACCCGGACCCCGCGTCCGGAATCGCGATCGTAGAGCGTCAGAGCGTAGCGGCCCAGCTGTTCGGCCAGCCGCAGGTGCTTGTTCCCGAGCGTGCAGCCGGTCATGACCTGGATGCAGTCGGACAGGCAGACGCGGGTTTCGGTGACGGCGTTGAGCGTGCCCTC
>CAZSVK010000287.1:5671-7930 GCA_964610245.1 uncultured bacterium | reverse complement strand
GGTCCAGGGCCGGGCACCGGTCCTGGCAGGGGCCCGGGGACAGCGTCCCCGGCAGGACTCGTACCAGCGCGGCTTCCCACCTTCCGCGCGCGCACCCCCTCCAGCCTCCAGCCTTCTCTGGACCGGGACTTGCTGTATATTGTCCTCGTGGCTCGCGCGTCCCTTCCGGCCGGCCCCGGCCGCTGGCTGTTGATAGGCTTCGTTGCCCTGTGTCTTGCCGGAGGCACTCTCGCGCAGGCCGGCACCGTGTCCGGGTTGGTGCGCTACGAGGACCGGCCCGTGACCCGGACCGGCTACGGCACCAACACGTTCGTGCCCTGCCGATTCAACCAGATCGAGCTGCTGCGCTCCGACAGCGTCGTGCTCGGCACCGGCTCGACCGACGGTTCGGGCAACTTCACCATCACGCTCCCCGACAGCGGCTCACAGACCGTGTTCCTGCGCGTCTACGCCCAGCAACTCTCCGGCAACTATCGGCTCATCGTCTACAACAACTCGACGGCGCAGGCGATCCAGACCGCCCGCACGGCCAATCAGACGGTCAACACCAACCTCGCCAGCACTCTCAACATCGACATCACCGTCTCCTCGACGGCGGCCGGCGCGTTCAACATCTTCGACCAGGCGGTCAAGGCGCAGGACACCATCCGCGCCGTGACCGGACAGGTGCCTCCGCGATTGACGTTCTTCTGGCAGCCGAACAGCACCGACGGCACTTACTTCTCGCCGAGCGAGAACGCCATCCACCTCATCGGCGGCCCCGCCGATCCGGACGAGTTCGACGACGACGTCATCCTGCACGAGACCGGCCACTACGTCCTCGCGAACTTCAGCCGGGACGATTCGCCGGCGGGCCAGCACTCGCAGGGCGACAGCCATCAGGACCTGCGACTGGCCTGGTCGGAGGGCTGGGGCTATTACTGGTCGAGTTCGATCGTGAACAGCCCGGAGCAGCACGACTACACCACCTCCGGCGTCAGCTACTTCGAGATCGAGACTCCGACCAACGGCACCACCGCTACCGGCGCCGACACCGAGACCTCGGTCGAATCGGTCCTCTGGGACCTGAGCGACACCGCCTCGACGCCCGATCTCTCGCCGGGCACCGACGACGACGGCGTGAGCCTGTCCGACGGCAAGGCCAGGATCCTCGACGTCGTCCGGCACCAGGTCAGCGCCTCCGTCGACGCGACGCTCGCGAACTTCTACGCGGGTTGGTTTCGCGAGCACGGCACGGGCTTCCAGAAGGCGGGGTTCGACCCGCTGCTGAGGGCCCGAGGCATCGACTTCTACCGGCCGCACCTCTTCCAGAGCACCGGCTCGGGCATCTCGATTCCGGACGGCAGCTCGCAGGTCGAGAGCACCCTCTCGGTCGGCCTCTCGATGAGCCTCACCTCCGTGAGAGTGATGGTCGGCATCGACCACCGCACGCCCGCGCAGCTCGTCGCGCGGCTGGTGCACCCCGACGGCACCGCCGTCACCCTGCACAACCGCACCGCGACCGCCTCCGGCGACATCTTCAGCTGGTACGAGCCCAACGACGCCACCCCCGCCTCGACGCTCTCGGCCTTGAACGGCAAGAACGGCAGCGGCACCTGGCGGTTGCAGGTGCAGGACGCCGTCAGCGGCACGCAGGGAACGCTCGAGAAGTGGCGGCTCTCGCTGCTGGGCACCGTGAACGCGCCGGATCTGCAGATGACCAGCCTCTCGGGGCCCGCCTCCTGCACGCCCGGCGCGTCGATTGCCGTCTCGAGCCGCGTCGAGAACCGCGGCAGCGCCGACATCACCGCCAACTTCTCCTGCGCCTACATGCTCTCGCAGGATTCGACCATCACCAGCGCCGACACGCCCCTCGGCTCCTACTCGGTGAATGGACTCAACGCATCCGAAGGCGTCACCGACTCCAGAAACGTCACCATCCCTTCCGCCACCGCCATCGGCAACTACTTCCTCGGGGTCATCGCCGACACCGGCAGCGTCGTCACCGAGTCCGACGAGAACAACAACACCCGCGCCGGCGCCAGCCAGCTCAGGGTCGATTCGCCCAGTCAGCCGCCCGATCTGATCGTCGCCAGCGTCTCCGCGCCCTCCAGCGGATTGCCCGGCCAGTCGCTCGCTCTCGCCTGCCGCATCGAGAACCGAGGCACGCTCGGCGTATCGGCCAGCTTCAGTAACCGTTACGTGCTCTCGACCGACAGCGTCATCTCGGCCGCCGACACCGGCCTGGCAACCTTCACCGCCTCTTCCCTCGCCGCCGGG
>CAZSVK010000287.1:0-5661 GCA_964610245.1 uncultured bacterium | reverse complement strand
GACGACAGCCGCTCCGCCGCCGTGCCGGCCGCCCTCGCGCCGGGCACCTACTTCGTCGGGGTGATCGCCGACGCCGGGGGCGCCGTTTCCGAATCGAACGAGACCAACAACACGCTCGCCGCCTCGACCTCCACCGTCATCGGCTCGCCCCCGTCGGCGGCCGACCTGAGGATGCTGCAGGTGCTGGGCCCCCGCAGCGCCAGCACCGCCGCCACCGTCCTGGTCACGATCGCCTACCAGAACATCGGCGGCACCGCCATCCCGGGCATCTTCGCCAGCGGCATCTACCTCTCACCCAACAACCAGGTCACCCCCGTCGACATCCGCCTGGCCACCTTCTCGACCAGCGGGATGGCCGCCGGCCAGCGGCTCGACCGCACCGTGGCCGCCGTGCTGCCGGCCTCCCTCGCCCAGGGCACCTACTTCCTCGGGGCGATCCTCGACACCGACAGCGCCGTCGCCGAGGCCCGGGAAGACAACAACTCGGCGACCGACACCGGCGGCGTCTTCCTCTCGCCGCCGCCCACCCAGCCCGACCTGGTCGTCTTCGCCGTCGATTCCGCTCCGAGCGCGAGCCAGGGCCGCACCCTGGCCGCCACCGCCGACATCGCCAACAACGGCGGCAGCAGCGTGTCGACGAACTTCCTCGTGCGGTTCCTGCTGTCCCGCACCCGGAACCCGCTCACGCCGGTCGCCCTGCCCACCGACGTCTCCGTCTCCGGGCTGGGCGCCTCCGGCACGCGCCGGGTCTCGGCCGCTCTCACGGTGCCCACGACGCTGGCGGTCGGCAGCTACTACGTGGGGGTTCTCGTCGACCCGACGAACGTCGTGGCGGAGGGTTCCGAGACCAACAACTCGATGGCTCCGTCGACTCCCGTGAGCGTGACGGTGCGGGTCGTCCCGGACCTGACCGTGCTCGGCCTGAGCATCCCGGCCACCGGCTTTCTCGGCGCCCGGATGACCGTCACCCCCCGCCTGAACAATCGCGGCAACGGCGCCTCCGGGGCGTTCAACAACGAGTACCTGCTCGCGACCGGCCTCACCCCGCCGGTCACGGGCATATCGCTGGGGTTAGTGCCTTTCGCCTCCCTGGCGGCCGGAGAGACCCGGACCGCTGCGGTCTCGCTCGGCATTCCCAGCGCCGTCGCCCAGGGCAACTACCACGTCGCCGTCAACGCCGACGCGAGCCTGGAGGTGGCCGAATCCGACGAGGCCAACAACTCGCTGGTCACGACCTCGACGGTGCAACTGGTGACGTCGGTGCTGCCCGACCTGGCGGTGCTGACCGTCGACGGGCCGGCCCAGACCGAGGCCGGCGCGCAACTCAGCGTCCACCGGACCATGCGAAACCAGGGCAGCGCGGCGCTCACCCAGAACTTCTTCGAGGCGGTCGTGATCTCGACCACGAGCAGCGTCTCGGCCGCGTCCCAGCGGCTGGCCACCTTCCCCGTCGCGCCGCTCGCCATCGGCGCCCTCTCCGACCTCTCGCGCCTGGTCTTCGTCCCCGCCACCCTCGCCCAGGGTTCCTATTTCCTGGGTGTCGTGGCCGACCCGGACGGCCTGATTCTCGAGATGTCGGAAGAGAACAACGCCCAGGCCGCCGTGGCGCCCACGGTTGTCGCCGTCAGCCGCAAGCCCGATCTGATCCTCGACTCGGTCAGCGTCCCGGGCTCGATCTCGACCACCCAGCCGTTCCTCCTGACCCGCACGGTGCGCAACGGTTCCCAGTTCGGCACCGCCCGCGGCTTCCAGGAGGTCGTCTACCTCTCCGTCGACACGCGCATCACGACCGACGACACGCCGATCGCCACGTTTCTGGGCCCGGAGCTGGCGCCCGGCGCCACCAGCACGACCACCCGCTCCATCACGCTCTCGCAGGGCACCCCCTCGGGCTCGTTCTACATCGGCCTGATCGTGAATCCCTCCGGCTCGCTCGACGAGGTGACCACCGCCAACAACGCCGCCGCCACCGCGTCGGTCGTCAGCATCCTCGGCAACACCTCGCTGCCCGATCTGGTGCCGACCGATCTGACCACGCCGTTCCAGGCCACGGCCGCCTCGGCGATGCAGCTCCAGCGCAGCATCTCCAACCGCGGGCGTGGGGCGGTCATCTCGACGTTCAACGAGTCCTACTACATGTCCTCGGGCGCCACCGTCACCCCGACCGACACGCTGGTGGCCACCTTCCCCAACGGCGCGCTCGGCGCGGGCGGAGTGTCGGTCGAATCCCGGCAGATAGCCATCCACTCCACGATGCCGTCCGGCGACTCCTGGCTGCTGCTGCAGGTCGATCCGGAGAACCGCATCGCCGAGGCCGATTCGACCGGCAACGCGGGCGCGGCCGAGGCCAACAACGGCCTGCGTTCGCTGGCGCGGATCCAGGTCGGGGCCGCCGCCGGCGCCCTGCCCGATCTCACCGCCACGAGCGTCAGCGCCCCGGTCGAGGTCCGGCGGGGCGTCGCGGCCAACGTCACCTGCGAGGTGGCGAACCTGGGTTCGGCCCTGGCCGCCTCCTTCACCGTGCGCTTCTACCTGTCCTACAACCGCACGGTCGAGGCCGGCGGCACCGACGTGCTGCTCGGCTCCCGCTCGACCGCCCCTCTCGCGGTGAACGGGCGCACGATGTTGCAGGCGTTCCTCACCGTCCCCGCCACCCAGGCCACGGGCAACTACTTCATCCTGGCTCAGATCGACCCCACCAACGCCATCCCCGAGCTGACCGAGACCAATAACCTCGGCGTTTCGTCCCAGGTCACGGTCTCCGACTCCCTGACGCTGGCCGACCTGGTCGCCGACTCGCTCGCCTTCAGCCCGTCGCGGCTCGAGCCGGGCGGGACGGTCACGCTCAGCTGGAGCATCCGCAACGTGGGCGGCCGGCCGGCGCCCCCTTTCCGGCTGCAGTTCTTCGCCTCGGGCGACACCTCGGTGGGCAGCCCCGATCCGCTGCTGGCGTCGCTCGAGCTGCCCACGCTCCCGGCCGGAGAGTCGCTGAGCGACGTGACCACGGCGGCGCTGCCGTCGACGGTCACCACCGGCGCCTACTTCGTCGGGATGGCGGCCGACGGCGACGCGCGGATCGTCGAGGCCGACGAGCGGAACAACTCGGTCCTCGCCCCGGGAACGCTCTCGATCGGCGGCGTCCTGGGCGGCGCCGATCTCTCCGGCGTGCAGGTCTCCACGCCCACCAGCGCGACCATCGGTGGCCCGCTGCTGCTCGTGCTCGAGGTGCACAACAACGGCCCCGTCGGCGTCACCGCCACCGTCGTCAACCGAGTCTACCTGTCGAGCGACGGGGTCATCGACGGCGCCGACCGCAAGCTCGACGAATA
The DNA here is from genome assembly GCA_964610245.1 of uncultured bacterium. Classification (GTDB taxonomy): domain Bacteria; phylum Muiribacteriota; class UBA6191; order JACPRK01; family JACPRK01; genus CAZSVK01. The sequence continues at coordinate 2,332 of CAZSVK010000287.1, read as the reverse complement.
CACGCTCGCCGGCGTCGGCGCCAGCTCGGTGGTGACCTCGTCCCGCACCGTGTTCGTCCCCCGCTTGCCACCGGGGAGCTATCACGTTCTGTTCGCCGTCGACGCCACCAACGCCGCCGGCGAGGAGCTCGAGACGAATAACGTCTCCGATAAGCCAATCCTGCTGCGAGGCGCCCCGGACCTGCGGTTCGACGGTTTCGTCGCCCCTACCGCCGCCGTGCAGGCCGGCATTTCATTCCCCGTGCAACTCCTGGTGTCGAACGGGGGCAATGCCACGGCCCAGGGCCCGATCCTGTGCCGGGTGATGCTCTCGTTCGACGGCGTGCTCGACCCGTCGGACCTCGTGCTGCGCCCGATCATCTTTCCCGGGAACCTGGCCGTGGGGGCCCAGGCCTCGCTCGACACCACGGCCGCGGTCCCCGACTACGTCAGCCCCGGCAGCTACCGCCTGATGGCCGTGGTCGACCCGACGCAGACCGTGCTCGAGGAAGACGAGTCTAACAACGTCTGGGTCCAGCCCGGCCCCATCTCGCTCGGAGGCGCCGCCGACCTTCGCGCCTACGGGGTCCAGGCCCCGGCCTCCGCGGTCGCCGGAAGCGGCACGGAGATGCTGCTCGCCGTCTCGGTACAGAACACCGGGGCCGCCACGGCGGCCGCCTGCGACACCGGCTTCTTCCTCTCCACCGACCGGACCATCAACGCCTCCGACACCTTCCTCGGTTCCGTGCGCGCCCCGCGCCTGGTCCCCGGCGCCATCGCCGTCGTGCAGGGCGGGTTCGTCCTGCCCGGCGCCTTCCCGGCCGGCAGCTACTACGTGGTGGCCCGGGCCGACGGGGGGAACACCGTCCCCGAGCTGGACGAGAGTTCGACCAGCAACGACGCCTCCTCGCCCGGTCTCGTGACGGTCGTGGCCGCCTCGACCGAGCGGCCGCGCGTGGTGCGCTACTCCACCTCCGCGGCGCAGCCGGGGGCAGTGCCGGCGGGCCCACTGACGCTGAGCATCGAGTACGATCGCCCCCTGGGCAGCGCCCCACGCGCGAGCGTCGATCAGCCCGGGACGAACGACCTGCCCCCGTCGCCGATGAGCGGCTCGGGCCGTACCTGGTCGATCGTCTACACGGTGCCGCCCGACAACCGTTCCTTCAACCTGGACGGCACCAACCGGTTCAGCGTCACGGGCGGCGCCGACAGCCTGGGGCTCGGGGCCGAGGACTACACCACCGCCGCCGCCTTCGTCGCCGATACGATCGCGCCGGTCGTGCGGTTCTCCTATCCCACGGAGGGGGCGGTCGTGAGCGGCGTGCTGCTGGTGACGGGCACCGTCTCGGACTCCTCGGGCGGCGGCCGGGTGCTGCTTTCGTCCACGGGCGGCGCGACGCAGGAGGTAGCGGTCGTGGCCGGCCGCTTCGAGCAGCAGGTCGCGCTCGCCGCGGAGAGTTCGACCATCGTGGCCCGGGCCTCCGACCCGGCCGGCAATCCGAGCGTCGAGGCGCGAGTGACGGTGCGGCTCGACAGCGACGCCGACGGGATGCCCGACGATTGGGAGCGATTGCACGGATTGAATCCGGCGGACCCGTCGGATGCGTCGGGTGATCCGGATCTCGACGGCCTGACCAACCTGCAGGAGTTCCGCTCCGGCACCGAGCCGTTCGTGGCCGACACCGACGGCGACGGCACCGGCGACGGCATCGAGGTCGCCCAGGGAAGCGATCCCGTCCACGGCAGCAACCGTCCGCCGGTGACGCGGGCCCGCGAGGGCGCGGCGAGCGCGCTCGATCCGGCGCCGCGCGTGGCCACTCTCGACGGCACCGCCTCGATCGACGACGACGGCGATCGCGTGCGCTATGCCTGGTCGCAGGTCTCCGGCGCCTCCTGCCAGCTGCTCCGGGCCGACACGGCGACCCCCGCCGCGGTCGTCCGCGCCGCCGGCACCAGCGTCTTCCGGCTCGTGACCTCCGACGGGAAGTCGAACGGCAGCCCCGGCGACGTGTCGGTCTCGGTCTCCAACGTGACCCCGACCGCCGATGCCGGCGCCGATCAGGTGGTCGCCGTGGGAGGCGCGGTGCGGCTGGACGGCTCGGGCTCCACCGATCCGAACGGCGAGGCGCTCTCCTATGGCTGGACCGAAAGCGCGGCCAATCCCGGGCTGGGGTTGCTCTCCGGCGGCTCCGGCACCGGCCCATCCTTCATCCCGCCGCGCGCCGGCAAGTACGAGTTCCTGCTCCGGGTGACCGATTCCGCCGGCCTCGTCTCACGCGTGGCCAAGACCAGCGTGCGGGTCTTCGAGCCGGGTCTCGCGATGGCGCCCCGGGCCCACGCCGGTCTCGACGAC
>CAZSVK010000286.1:0-7935 GCA_964610245.1 uncultured bacterium | reverse complement strand
CGACGCCAGGTAGCTCAGTAGCCCGCTCATCGAGGCGATCGCCGGCAGGTAGATCCAGGCCGCCTGGTGCTCCAGCCCCGCCTTGGCGGTCATCCTCAGGGTCGACTCGGCCAGCACCAGCGTCGCTGCGCCGAGGGCCAGCGCGTAGAGCAGCAGCGTGAGGTCCTGGCTCATCCGGCCGATCTCGTCGAGCGCCTTCTGCATCGGCTCGACCGGCAGCGCCACGTGGTAGTAGTTGAGGCCCAGCCAGAGCAGGCCGAGGACCGCGCTGACGCAGACGATGAACAGCATCCACCGCCGGACGATCCAGGCGATCACCTCGGGGCGGCGCCGGACGAACACTTCCTGCTTCTGCCCGTTGACGCGCACCTTGTGCTGGCGGCCCACGACGCCCGCCATCTGGGCCTTCAGGAACCCGACGATCATCAGGCTGATGGCGGCGGCCATCAGGGCCACCGAACGGAACTGCTGCGCGACGGCGAGTGGCGCGGCCGAGGCGGCCACGTAACCATAGACGGCGACGCTGGTGCCGATGCAGGCGCCCAGTACGGCGCGTCCGAAGCAGGCTGCCGCCGGCCTGATGCGAGTCGGTTCCTTGCGGCGGGTCTGGATGACCAGATTCTGTGCGTGAGCGTTCATCGTTTGAAAACCATCCCGGGTTGTCGTCCGAGAATCACATCGAACAGATCGGCCCCGAAGTTGAGAGGTCGGCGTGCCGGGAGCGAGGGAAACACCCTCAGAAGCTCCAGGTCATGTTGCTGTAGAACGCCTGCGTGGCGTCGGAGACGGCGGCCGGGTAAGCGGCACCCGGGTTGAACACGCCGTACTGGAGCATCCAGGACAGATCGGTGAAGATCCGCCATCCCAGGTAGAGATCCAGGCCGTTGCCCACGTCGGCGCTCGGGTTTGTGGCCTCGGGGTCGCTGATGCCGCCGACGCTGTCCGACTTGCGATAGAGCGAGAACTTGCCGCCCAGCGTCAGGTCCTCGAAACCGGGCGTCTCGTCCCAGGGCCGGGCAGAGGCGCCCAGCCGCAGCACGCACAGGTTTGAAAGACGCGGGTTGAGCGCAACGCCGCCCTCGTAGCGGCCGAAGCCCAGGAAACTCTTGTCGTCCCGCGCCGCCACGTTGCCGCTGACGGTGCTGATGCCCGGCAGGCGCCCGGCGTCGCCGGAAGAGAAGGCGTACTCGAGCGAGTAGACGGGGTGCATCGGCCGGTCCTGGTGGTGGGTCAGGCTGCCCAGGCCCGCCCAGGCGGCGATGTCGTTCTGGAGCGTCCCGGAGCCCAGGTAGAAGCTCTGGCCGGTCTGGCGGATGCCCTCGACGTGGTAGTCCATGTTGCGGGAGAGACGGCCGTCGAGGCCGGCCCCGAAGTACTCGGCGTCGTAATGGAACCCCTGGGCCGCGCCGGAGATGCCGGACGGCTGCAGGCTGTGGTCGCGCTCGACGAGCATGAAGCCGAACAGGCGGTGCTGGTCGTGGCGGAGCATCTGGAAGTCGACCCCTTCGAAGACGCGCCGCGGCACCGAGATGTTGGAGTCGACGTCCAGCTCGCCCGGCTTGTTGCGCGCCAGCAGCAGGCCGTAGCCGAAACTGCCACGCTGGCCGGTGAGCCGCGCGCCGTCGAGCGTGCCGTCCAGGGCGATGCCGCTGCCCAGGCGCACGTACTGGCGGCCCAGGCGCCAGGTGCCGCCCCAGCCCGCGACGTCCACGTAGCCCAGGTCCAGGTCGAAGCCGGCGCTGGGCATGTTCGGGTCGGTGACGCCGTCGGCGGTCTGGAAGCCGTAGCCGATCTGGCGGAGCCGCACGTAGGCGGTCGAGCCGTCGCGCAGCCACAGCCGGCTCCACAGGCGCAGCTCGCGCATCATCAGCGTGGTGACCGCGTCGGGCGAGTTGCGGTCGTTGTCGTCGTTCTTGTACGAGGCGACGGTGACGCCGGTCCAGCCGCCGAACTCGCACTGCAGGCGCTCCACCTTGACCTGCTGGCGCCAGAGCGACTCGACGTCGACGGGCGGATGCAGCGTCTCGGTCACGCGCCGGGCGACCTCCGGCGTGGAGAGCGCCGCGGCCGGCGGAGCACCGGCGCCCGCGAAGGTCGCCAGTCCGAGTGCGAGACCCAGCCCGCTGACCCTGGCCAGTTTCATTGCGGTGTCGAACATGTGCGATACCCCTACTGGATGTTCGCCGGAGCCCCGGCCTGGGTGACGGCCGTCGACGAGGCGGCCAGGATGGCGTCCACGCCGAACACCTGGAAGGTCCGGGTGCGGAAGACGCCGTCGACGGCGTCGAGCGGACCGGTGTCCACGCCGGGCACGTAACCCAGGTTGAGGAGGTTGTTTCCCTCGATGAAGTTGCCATCCCGGCCCGGGTTGCCCAGGACACCGCCCCCGGCCGGCTCGAGGCTCACGTCGGTCAGGTAGGCGATGGCGGGCCCGCTGTTGCCCAGGATGACATTGGACAGGAACGAAGGCTGCTTGGGATACCGATCGAGCACGCGGTTGACGGTGATGCCGACCGAGCCGGTGAGCGAGGCCCCCTGGCCGTTCAGCAGCCGGTTGTAGCGGACCAGCGGATCGCTCGCGACGATGACGATTCCGGCGGTGACGGCCCCCTGGACGGTGTTGTACTCGATCAGTACCTTGCCGGTGGTGGCGGCGGTGCCCGAGAGACTGTCGATCACGGAGATTCCGCGATCCAGCCCGCGCTGGAGCTGGGCCGTCAGCGGGTCGAAGACGCCGGTGGCGGCCGAGAGCCTGTTCTGGGCGATGGCCGCGGCCGAGCGCTCGATGCTGAAGCCGCAGTTGACAACCCGCGACGGCGCCTCGACCACGTTCGACACGATCGTGGCCGCCGAGTCGGCGACGCTGACCGCGGTGGTGCTGTCGGTGAACCGGCAGGAATCGACCCGGCCTGTCGAGTGCGCCTGGAGCGCGACTCCCCGAGGCAGGCTGGTGAAGCTGCAGTGCCGGACGGTCGGCGTGGAACCGCTGGCCAGCACTCCCACGGCGGCGTCGGTCACGGCGCACGTCGAGATGAGCGCCGAGGCGCCGGATAGCTCGATGGCGGCGGCGGTCGTGCTGGACAGGATCGTGTTGACGATCGAGCTGCCCGAGCAGTTCTCGAAGCGCACCCGCGGTCCGAGGCTGCGGCCGCTGACGCGCTCGAGCTTCGAGACCCTGTCGGCCGTGCCCAGCAGCAGCTTGCCCAGCACCCGGATGTCGGGCGCGGTGGTGCCGGTCGTGGAGAAGCGCAGCTCCACGCCGCCCTCGACGACGAGGTTGCCGGTGGCGGCGACCACGACGGGCGAGGTGATGGTGTAGGGGCTCTGCGAGACGGCCAGGCGCAGGTCGCCGGCGACGAGCCCTCCGTGGAAATCGCCCCTGGCGGCCGGCGGAGCGGCCATCAGGGTGAACTCGACGAACTTGGCCGCCCCGGGCGCGAAGTCGACCAGTTGCTCTCCCGAGTAGACCAGCGCGCCGAGCGCGTCGTAGGCATCGACGGTGACGAGCTTCTTGCCCGGCCGTATCCCCGGGATGACCAGCGTGCCCTCCCAGGGAGGCAGCTTGATCGCCTTCTCGCGGGCGATGCCCGTCTCTTCCTTCACTCCCTGGTAGATGCGGACCTGCATCTTGACCACGTCCATCGCGTTGGACGAGGAGGCGGTGAACTGTTGCACCGTACCCGGTACCGCGGGCAGCAGCAGCCCGGTGGGCGCGTCGGCCGTGGCGGCCGGCAGCGGCCTGGCCGCGAGCTTGAAGACCAGCGTGCGGTCGGTGGCAAAGGAGGGAAGCTTGCCGCTGTCCTGGCCCTCGTAGAGACCGGAGCAGCCCCCGCCCATCAGGACGGCGGCCGCGGCGGTCAAGGCGAAGGCCAGCCAGTGCAAGAGCTTCTCCCGCAGGATGAGGACGTTATCCGTCATGATCGCGTTCGCTCCTCTCCGGGTGTCACTGACCCGCGAGGATCTGGTAGCGGAAGGCCATGGAAGCCTCGCTGGAAGCCAGCGAGATGCGTTCGCCGAGAGAGTTCGGGTTGGTCGCGTCCGAGAGAGGACGATTGAACACCCGGTTGAACTCGCGGGCCGAGTCGCGCTCCGTGTCGTCGGCCCCCTGGGCGAGCAGGTCGGGAGTCGCCGCCTGGCGGTAGGCCTCGAGCGGGGTCACGGCGTGCCGCACGCGCAGACTGCCGGTCTCGCCCCGGTTCAGCTGAGTAGTGCCGTTGCGGGCCGCCCGGGCGTCGGCCTTGCCGGAGACCATCTGGACGCGCGTCCCGAACTCCTCGGCGTACGAGACCAGTTGCTCGGCCTCGCCGACCCGCGTGACCCCGGAGAGCGTCGCGACCTCGAACTGCTGGCGCACGCCCGCCTTGCTGCGCACCTTCGCCCGCACCGAGCCCAGCCGCAGGAACAGGCGCGTCGAGACGTGCTGCTTCTCGCGGCTGTGACGCTCGACCGAGAGCTGCGTCAATCGCTGGACCAGAACGTAGGCCGGCCCGTCGAACTGCAGCACCGCCATCGACCGGAAGCCGGTGGAGATCAGATCCCCGGGCTGGAGCTTCATGCCATCCTCGGCGGGGCGCCAGCGCTTCTCGCTCGCGAACCGCACCTCGGTGTCGGGCGAGGCGGCCACGATCCGGGCCTGCCCGGCGGGGGCCTCCTGGGCCAGGACGTGGCCCGTCAGGGCAAAGAGAGCGAGGGCCAAGAGGAGCGGATACCGGACCATGCCTGCCTCCTGGAATCCAGGATTCGTCGAATGGCGCCGGAAGCGACGCCATCCCGGATCATGTATCGGAGCATGACCGCGGCATGGTGAGGCAGGGGGCCGGCTGACCTGCAACTCGGGAAGATCTTCGCCAGGCGAGAGGATTCGACAGGAGAACGAGGTTGACCAATCACAGAGACACAGAGGCACAGAGGCACGGAGGGGAAGTTGATTTCAGGAGAACCAGATACTTCTCTGTGCCTCTGTGATACCTGACCTCGTTTGCAGGCCAGATGCAGGCGCGGTTCCTGTGTCTCTCACTCCTCGACCGTCTTCATGATGAGGAAGTACTTCGTCAAGAACAGGAGGAGGATGAACACGAAGGCGCCGACCAGCAGATCCATGAACAGCTTGAGCAGGACGTTGCCGATCGTCTTGAGCTTGTTGACCTTCAGCGAGAGCTTCTTGAGCTGGTCGACCCGGGCCGAGAGCCCGTTGAGAAAGGCATCCCGCTGCGCCGGGGCCGAGCCGACCGCCGTGACCAGGAACCGCCCGTCCTTGAAGAAGCCGGGCGGGGGCTCGGGCGCCTCCGCCGTGCCGGTGGTCTCGGGGCCGTACTCGCAGGCGACCAACGTGACCCGGTCGCCGATGGTGCTCTCGTAGCTGGCCGCGCGGCAGGCCGAGATGCGCGTGGGGAAGGGCAGCGCCAGCTGAGGCGTCGAGAGCGCCGCGGCGGCCGACGGCTCCAGCAGGCCCGGGTTCTCCTGAGCGCCGGGCAGCCTGGCGGAAAGCCGGAAGCCCTGCGGGAGCTGCCCCTCGGGGAAGCAGAAATCCTCCAGCTTCATCTTGCGCTGGTAGAAGTCCGGGGCGATCTCCTTCTCGTGAAGACGGAAGATCTGATAGCGGGCGAAGGCGGCGACCGCCAGCAGCAGGGCGACGATGGCGATGCGCTTCAAGGCAGCGGCTCCTTCCCGGCGCGCGGCAGGCCGTGACGCTCCAGGATGCGGTCGACGAGCAGGCTCGTGCCCAGCCCCGCCTCCAGATGGATCACCGAGACCTGGCCGCCCCAGCCCGACACCTCCGGCGCCCCCACGATGGTCTCGACCGTCCAGTCGCCTCCCTTGACCAGGACGTCCGGGTGAGCGCCCAGGATCAGCTCGAGCGGGGTCGGCTCGTCGAAGAGCGTCACGCAGTCGACGAGTTCGAGCGCCGCCAGCAACTCCGCGCGCTCGGCCTCCGGCACCAGCGGCCGGGTCGGCCCTTTCAGCCGGCGCACCGAACCGTCGGTGTTGACGCCGAGGAACAGGGCGTCGCCGAGGACGCGGGCCTGGGCGAGATAGCGGACGTGGCCGGCGTGCAGGAGATCGAAGCAACCGTTCGAGAAGACCACGCGCCGGCCCGAGGCCCGGAGGCTCGCCGAGCGGCGGAAGAACTCGTCGCGAGCCACCATCTTCTCGAGGTAGGACGGCATGGTCAGACGCTCCCGGGAACGAGGATCTCCTCGACCAGATGACAGATGATGTGGCCCGCCACGATATGGCCCTCCTGGATGCGGGGCGTCGCCTCGGAGGGGATCTTCAACGCGACGTCGGCCAGCGCGTCGAGCTTGCAGGGCCGGGCGCCGGTGAAGGCGATGGTGCGCGCGCCCAGTTCGCGGGCCCGCACGAGGGCGCGGACGATGTTGGGCGAGTTGCCGCTGGTCGAGATCCCGAGCACGACGTCGCCGGGCTTGCAGAAGCCGTCGAGCTGGCGAGCGAAGAGTTCGTCGAAGCCGTAGTCGTTGCCGATGGCGGTCAGGGCCGAGCTGTTGGTCGTCAGCGAGACGCCGGCCAGGCCGGACCGCTCCTTGAGATAGCGGCCGGAGAGTTCGGCCGCCAGGTGCTGCGCGTCGGCCGCGCTGCCCCCGTTGCCACAGAACAGGACCTTCCCGCCTGCCGCGAGAGAGTCGGCGATCATCCGGGCCGACAGGACGATCGGCTCGGCGTTCCGGACGGCCATGGCGCGCTTGACCTCGGCGGATTCGGAGAGGAGCTTGACGACCAGTTCAATCATCGGGAGAGACCTCCGTCAGGTGAGAGTTTCGGGAGCCCGTGGCGGCGGCGATCTTCCAGGATCCATCGGGCCGCCTCGAGCAGGTCGCCGGCCAGGTGATCGGGCGGAGCGCTGGCCGAGACCCCGCGTGCCGGATTGAGCACCTGGACCGTGCGCATCCGCATGGCCCGTCCGCAGCTCACGTCGATGTCGCTGTCTCCGACGATGTAACACATCCGGGGATCCAGACCCCAGTCGGACAGGCCGCGTTCCAGCATTCCGGTGCCGGGCTTGCGGCAGCGGCAGCTCCGCCGATAGGGCGGCGCCCCTTCGTCGGGATGGTGGGGACAGACGTAGATGGCGTCGAAGGGATGAGCGAGGTGCGCCTGGAGCGCGTCGTGGAAGAGGCCGACCTGGGCCTCGGAGAAGAGGCCGCGAGCCACGCCCGACTGGTTGGTCACCAGGAGCAGGCGGGCGCCGGCTGCACGGAGCAGGTCGAGCGCTTCGCGAGCGAGAGGAAGAAACCGCAGCGCCGCCGGGTCGGCCAGGTAGCCGTCGTTGACGACCAGTGTTCCGTCGCGATCGAAGAACACCCCGAACCGCGATGACGGGGGCTGCAGGCCGGGTGTCGGGCGAGCGGAGGGCACGGCCGGTGGGTCCAGGACACCGCGCCCGGTCACCGGGGCATGTGAGGATCGTCCTGCAGGACCTCGTGGATGGCCTGGATGAGCTTCTCCGGCTCGACCGGCTTGCCGAGGGCCTTGTGGGCGTAACGCCGGACCAGCTCGGTGGTCCGATGGTCGTGAGGATCGACGTTCGCCGAGAGGGCGATGGTGCGGATGCCGAGCGCGCGCTTCTGGATTTCCTGGAGGAGCATGAAGCCATTCATGTCGGGCATCCGGATGTCGGTGACCAGAACGTGGGGGATCCAGGTGCCGAGGAGTTCGAGCGCCTGCTGGCCGGAGGCCACGCTGCGGGTCTCGAACCGGCGCTCTAGATAATGGGTGAGGATCTCGAGCAGGTCCCGATCGTCATCGACGAGGAGGACGCGGGTGGCCTTGTCGTCGGGAAGAGTGGTTTCGGACATCTTTTCGGCTTCCAGCCAGGCGCGGAGGCCTGGAGATGATAGCGCGTGTGCGTCGCCGTGGGAAGAGAATTCAGCACGGCGGGTGCGCGCGCGGAAGGTGGGAAGCCGCGCTGGTACGAGT
>CAZSVK010000285.1:0-7953 GCA_964610245.1 uncultured bacterium | reverse complement strand
GGGTGGGGCTCCCACCCTGGCAGGGGTCTGGGGACAGCGTCCCCAGATGGCAACTGGATTCAAGGAGGGGCCCCCCGCGTGACATGCATCCCCCGCCGCACGGGCAGGTTGTCGGCGTCGTAAGTTTGCGTTAGGATGAGCATCCCATGACACTTCCGGCTGATGTCAGGCCCGCTTCCGGTGCCAGCTCCCGACTGAGAGACGCAGTCGTGGTCGCGGGCGGAGGCTTGCTCGTCTTCGCCCTGGTGTCGTGGCTGGTGGTGACCGACAAGGAGCGCATCGAGATGCTGCTCGATGAGGGCATGAGGGCCTTTGCCGGGCGGGATGTGGCCGCCTGCCTGGTCCTGCTCTCGCCCAGGTGCCAGATCACCGCTTCCGGCGGGGACGACGTCGCCTCGGGCACACCCGACATCCGCGCGCTGCTCGAGGAGCTGTTCCGGAGCTACAACCGTGTTGCGATCTCGATGACCAAGCGGGAGATCTTGGTGGGTGAGTCCGGCGCCCGCACCAATTTCGTCACGAAGGTGCACCTCGAGGGCCACTCCGTCGAGGCGCAGGGCGACCTGGTGATGCGCGGCCTGGTCAAGTTCGAGCAGACGGCGCCGGCGGTCTGGAAGGTGACGAGAATCGAGATCATCGAGACCCGTGGAGTGAGCGGTTGAGCCCGTCAGTAGCGGAACGAAAGATGGCCTGGCGCCGGCGCGTCCGGCGGCGGCTGGCCCGGCTGGTCGAGGTCCTCGAGAGCGGCCGGAGGTTGCTCGTGCTCGCCCACGACAATCCCGATCCCGATTCGCTTGCCAGCGCCCTGGCGCTCCAGCGGATAGCGATCGAGCGGGCCGGCATCGAGGCCTTCCTCGCGCACGGCGGAGTTGTCGGCCGCGGCGAGAACCGCCAGATGCTGGAGACCCTCAAGATCCCCGTGCTGCCGGCCAAGGAGGTCGACTTCTCGCAGTACGACCTGTTCGCACTGGTCGACACCCAACCGATGACCGGCAACAACAGCCTGCTGCCCGAGATCGTGCCCGACGTCGTGATCGACCACCATCCCATCCGGCCCCAGACCCGGGCGGTGCGCTTTCACGATGTGCGCCGCTTCTACGGAGCTACCACGACGATCATGTCGGAGTACCTGTTCTGCTCGCAAGTGCCGATCGACACGCAGCTCGCCACGGCGCTCTTCTACGGCATCAAGAGCGAGACGCAGAGTCTGGGCCGCGAGGCCTCCCAGGCCGACAAGCGCGTCTACATGAAGCTGTTCCCGCTGATCGATTCCGACTGTCTCTGGCGAATCGAGCACTCCAACCTGGCCCCCCGCTATTTCAACATGCTGGCCGGGGCGATCCACGGCACGCGCGTACACGGCGAGCTGGTCATCGCGGACCTGGGCGACCTGGGCGTGCCGGAGATGGTGCCGGAGTTCGCGGACCTGATCATGCGGCTGCGCGGGATTCGCTGGGCCTTCTGCTTCGGCATGTACAAGGGCGATATCTACCTCTCTCTCCGCACCAGCCGGCGCGACTCCGACGCGGGCGAGATCATCCAGCGCATCGTCGGCGTCCACGGCCGGGCCGGGGGGCACGGCATGATCGCGGGCGGCAAGATCCCCTGGGCCAGCTTCCAGCAGCAAGGCAGGCGCCATCAGGAAGAGCTGCTGCGCAAGAAGGTGCTGGAACTGCTCGACAATCCGGATTCGGCGGGCATCGCGTTGCTCGAGCTGGAGCGCGAGCTGCCCGACGCGCTCTGAGCCGGGTCCTGGAGTCCCGTGGTCCGAGCCCGCGGCCGCGCCTCCTCCCGTGGACCGACGCCGGCAGGGCGCCGTAGCTTCTCTGACGTCATCCCATGAACCTCGCATCCAGTCCATCGGCCCGGGCCGGGCAACTGCTGGCCGAACTCGACGCCTGCCGGCGGCTGTCGCTCGACCAGTTCCGGTTGCTGGCCACCGAGGGCGACTCCGAGGCGATCCGAAGCTGCGCCGACCGGAGGCGTGCCGGCCTGCATCCCGAGGGCGTCGTCGGCTACGTGGTCGATCGCAACGTCAACTACACCAACGTCTGCACCGCCTCCTGCACCTTCTGCGCGTTCTACCGGCGACCGGGGGATGCCGAGGGGTATGTGCAGTCGTTCGACGAGATCTTCGGGCGCGTCGAAGAGACGCTCGCTCTCGGCGGCAGCGGGGTGCTGATGCAGGGCGGGCTCCATCCCGAGCTGCCGCTCGACTGGTACGAGCGACTGCTGCGCGAGCTGAAGGGCCGGTACGGCATCTACCTGCACTGCTTCTCTCCGCCCGAGATCCTGAACCTGGCGAGGATCTCGGGCTGCTCCGTCGAGGAGGTCCTCCGTCGCCTGAAGGGGGCCGGGCTGGATTCCGTCCCCGGTGGCGGCGCCGAGATCCTGGTCGATACCTTCCGGCGGCGGCGCGCGACCAAGTGCACCGGAATTGAGTGGCTGGGCGTGATGGAGACAGCGCACCGGCTGGAGCTGCCGACCACCGCCACGATGGTGATCGGACTGGGCGAGACGCTCGACGACCGGCTCGGGCACCTGGAGATGTTGCGGTCGCTGCAAGACCGCACCGGCGGGTTCGTGGCCTTCATTCCGTGGACTTTTCAGCCGGACAACACGGCGCTCGGCCGTGCGATTCCCGGCCGGGTGCCGCTGGACGAGTACTTGCGCTGGCTGGCGCTGTCGCGGCTCTATCTCGACAACGTCCGCAACCTGCAGGTGTCGTGGCTCACGGTGGGCCTCGAAGGCGCGAGTCTCGGGCTGCGATCGGGGGCCAACGACCTGGGCAGCGTGATGATCGAGGAGAACGTCATCTCGCCGGCCGGTGCCAGCCACCGGACCAACGAGGCGGGCCTGCGCCAGGCGATTCTCGAGGCCGGGTTCGTCCCGGGCCTGCGCAACGCCGGGTATCGGCGGCTGTGAGTCCCTGTGGTAACTCCGAATCCCGGGTTTCGAGCGAAGCCCTCGGACACGCTCTCACGATCCAGGACAATTCCGACCGATAAGCGGGATGGAGGTGTATGGCCTATGAGGCGCTTCCTCGGTGTCCTTCTGATTCTCGTTGTCTGGTTCTCCTGCGCCGGCCCGCTGCGGGCCACCCCCGGACTCCACGGAAGTTCGGGCTTGATCAGGATTCCCACCGCGTACACGCTCTCCGAGGGAGAGGTCGATGCCGCGGTCGACATGTACTGGTTGCGGCGTGCCGGCAGCCTGCCCGACGTACGGTTCATCCACTCCAGGCTGGTCACCGGACTGCTGGAGGAAGGCGACCACGGGGTCGAACTCGGACTGCACCGGGTGGACATCACGGGCGCTCCCGGGAGTGCCACCGCCATCACCGGGAAGTACCGGTTCCCGGGCAAGCTGCAACTGGGCGCTCTGGCGCTCGGCGGCAGGGTGAACGTGGCCGGTCCGTCGCAGAACACGATCTACGTCGTTGGTTCGACCAATGCGGCGAAGGTGTTCGCGGTGCACTACGGTCTCGGCCTCAACTTCAGCACCGCCCAGGGGCTGTTCAGTCTGGGCGGCGGAAAGGACCGGAACCTGCAGAGCGACCACCTGTACGCGATGTTCGGCGCCGAGATGGATCTGTGGGACACGGTGAAGGTCAACGCCGACTACAACGGCGACACGGTGGCCTACGGCGTGAACTGGTATCCGATCGAGTCGCTCGTGGTGAGCGTGTTCTGGATCGGCTCGGGAGAGATGGAACGCGCCTACGACGGGCACAACGGCCTCGGCTTCGGTGTGACCGCGCAGTTCTAGACAGGGCGCTGGGCCTGGCCGTCCGGTAGAATGGGCTGAGATGCCCGGTTTCAAGAACATCCTGCTGGCGGGGCTTCCGCGGGTCGGGAAGACGACGGTCGTGCAGAAGGTGCTGGCGAGGGCCCGGGCACGGTTCGGCGGGTTCTACAGCCAGGCGGTGGACCAGTCCGCGGCCCGGCGCGACTTCCGGCTGATCACGGTGGAGGGCCGCAACCGGTCTCTCTCGCGCAAGCGAGTGATCCGCCGGTTCGAGATAGCCAGCCTGGTCGGGGTGGACGTGGCCGACCTGGAGACGAGGGGAATCGCGGCGATCCGCCAGGCCCTGGAGCGCTGCCAGGTCGTGGTGATCGATGAGGTCGGTCTCCACCAGACACTGTCGGGTCCGCTACAGCAGGCGGTGCTGGAGGCGCTCGATTCGGAGCGGCCGGTGCTGGCGACGGTGCCGCTGCACGGCACGCCCTTCATCGAGGAGTTGAAGGCTCGGGCCGACACGCTCGTGTTCGAGGTGACGACCGAGAATAGGGTGCTGCTGCCGGATCGGGTGGCCCGGGAGTTGAACGAGCTTGTCAGGCCGAGCGGCGCGCGCCAGTTCCTCGGGGCGGCCGAAGAGGCGGACGGCTCCGAAGAAGAGTGAAACGGGGTTCGGCCGCGCACGAGCCACGGCCCGCAGCCTCGAGCCTCAGGCCGTGGGGCCTTCGTAGCGGACGATCACGACGGTGACGTTATCGCAGCCGCCGTGGTCGAGCGCGGAGCGGACCAGCTCGTCGGCGAGCTTCTCGAGGTCGAGCGCCGCGTCGGCGATGATCAGGCGCAGTTCGTCATCCTCGACCAGTCCGTGCAGGCCGTCGCTCGAGGCGATCAGGAGGTCGCCCGGATCGAGGGCCACGTGGGCGGCGTCGACCTCGATGTCGGAGCGGGTGCCGAGCGCCTTCGTGATGATGTTGCGCTGCGGATGGACGCGGGCCTGCTCGGGAGTGAGGATGCCCTCGCGCACCGCCTGGGCCACGAGGGAGTGGTCGAGCGTGACCTGGGTGAGGCGGCCGGCACGGTAGTGGTAGAGCCGGCTGTCGCCGACGTGACCGATGACCGCCTCGTTGCCGCAGACGATGAACGAGGTGAGGGTGGTGCCCATGCCGAAGAGTTCGGGCACGGTCGCCGAGGTCTCGAAGACCTTGAGATTGGCGTCCTGGACGGCCTTGACGATTCGCTGCTCGAAGGTGAGGTCAGCGGAGGATGCGCCGAAGCTCTCGGCGAGGGTGTCGACCGCCAGCTTGCTGGCCATCTTCCCGCCGCGATGGCCGCCCATCCCGTCGGCGACCGCGAAGAGCTGGGGGCGCTCGGGCGAGAGCTGCGCCGCGGGAGGAACGTAGAAGTTATCTTCGTTCTGCTTCCGCATCAAGCCTATGTCGCTGCGGCAAGAGAAACTCACGAATTGCTTCAAACCGGGCTCTTCCAGTCTAGGCGGCGGGCTTGCTGAGCCGCGCCGGGATCAGGATCTCGAGAACTACGAACAGCAGGATCGCGGGGCCGGCGAGGGTCCATTCCTTGAATTCGGCAGCCGCCGCGAGCGGCCCTGAGAAGAGATTTGCCAGCGGGGCGGAGGGCCCCTGGACGAGGCCGGGCCACAGCGGGGTCCAGGGAATTGCGATGGCCCCCAGGAGGGCCAGTTCCAGAATGGAGAGGAGTATAACCTGCAGCGGGCGCCCCATGCCAATCGCTCCGGCGCCCCACCACAAATAGGCGGCCTTCGCCTTGCCGGCGGAAGGTGCGGCGGCCGCGGGACTGGCCGACGGGATCTGGATGACCTTCACGTTGCCCGGGCTGGAGGTGACGGGCTTGACCCCGCCGGGCGGAGTGGGCGTGGCGATGCCGCCTGCCGGAGTGGCCTGGGGTGGGTCGGCCTTGGCCTGGCGGCACAGACCGAGATAGCGCTTGGCGTAGGGGTTGTCGGGCACCAGATCCAGGATGTTCTGGAACTGGGCTTCGGCGTCGTCGAAGCGGCCGAGGCCATAGAGCGCGATGCCGAAGTCGAGCTTGTGCTGGTCGCTGTGGGGCTCCAGCTCGATCGCCTTCTTGAAGGCGAGGGTGCTCTCGTCGAGGCTGCCGGCGCCCGCGTGGGCCTTTCCCATGAAGGCGAGAGTCTCGGCCGACCCCTCCTTGCGGCTGGCGACCACCTGTCCCAGCCGCAGTGCCTGGTCGAAGTCCTTGCGGGAGAGCGCCTCCTTGGCCTGTTCCCACTTGGTGCCCAGCTCCTCGTCGTCGAAGGAGGAACCGGGATCGAAGCCCTGGGGATCTTCCTTGAGCAGTTCGAGGTCGGCGAGCAGTTCCTTGGCCTTCTGGTAGCGGGCGTTGGGATCCTTGGCCAGGAGCTTCATGACCAGCTTGTCGAGGCCCTTCGGAAGGTCCGACTCGACGGCGCTGGGAAAGGGGATGTCGCCCCGGAGTTGCTCGGTGCAGACCTCGGCCAGCGAGGTCTGCGGAAAGACGCGCTTGCCGGTGATCATCTCGTGAAACATCAGGCCCAGGGCGTAGATATCGCTGCGCTCGTCGAGCTTCCGGCCCTGGTTCTGCTCGGGGCTGGAGTAGTTGAAGGTGCCCACGATCGAGCCGTCGGGGCTGGCGGCCTGTTCGGTCGTGACGGCGATCCCGAAGTCGATGAGCTTGACGACTCCGTCGGTGCTGATGAGGACGTTCTGAGGCTTGATGTCGCGATGGATGAGGGCGCGGTCGTGATAGTGGGCCATGGCGTCGGCCAGGGCCCCGATGTACTTGATCGCCTGTTGCCAGGGGATGCGCCCGGACTTCTTCAGGATGGCGTCGAGGCCCTTGCCCTTGACGTGCTCCATCGCGATGAAGTTGATGCCGTCGACCTCTCCCATGTCGACGAAGCCGACGATGTTCGGGTGGGAGAACTTCTTGTAGATTTCACCCTCGAGGATGAAACGCTCGATGGCGACCTTGTCCTTGCTGGCCGCCTTGAAGAGCGTCTTGATCGCCACCAGGCGCCGGCTCGGCGGGTTGTAGGCGACGTAGATGGCGCCCATCCCGCCGTGCGCGAGCTCTTCCAGGATGACGAACTGTTTGAGGGTGTCCAGAGTGTTCATGCGGCGCCCTTGGGACCCGATTCGATGGCGACGGCCTGACCCTTCTTGCTCTTCTCGATGCGCTCCTCGGCGTTATGGGCCAGCTTGCTCCCGGGCTTGAGTTCGAGGACGACTTCCCATTCCTCGATGGCCCGCTCTATCTGCCCGAGCTGGTAGTACGAATTGGCGAGGTAGTAATGCTGGTGTTCGTTGTCGTAGTTGATCGCGATGGCCCGCCGGTAGGTATCGATGGCCTCCTGGTACTTCTTGTTGCTGTAGTACATGAAGGCCAGCCAGTCGAGCAGATCGGGGTTCTCGGGATCTTGCTTGAGCTGTTCCTCGAGTTCGCCGATGCCTTCGCCCGTGCCCGGCTGGTACTGGGTGACCATTCCGGGGTCGGGGGTGGACGGCTTGGGCGGCGCGACGGCCTCGGGGGCGGCGGCGGGCGCGGCGGCGGCCGGCGCTGGCGGCTGGTCGGACGCGGGCTTCGTGAAACCCTTGGTGGGGGGGCGGCCCGAGGCGGTCACCTCGGCGCCGGAATCGGCTGCCGGCGGGCTCTTGGCGGCGAGTTCCTTTCGGAGCTTCAGGAGTTGGCTGCCGATCACCAGCAGCCCTACCAGCAGGAGCAGGCCGATCCCCATGATGGCCATGTTGCCTTGCTGGCCCAGGCCGACTACCAGGTTGGTCATTTCATCCTCCGGTGGGAACTTCTATCGCCAGAAGAGAAGGCGCTTCCAGAAGGGCCGGAAGGGCCTGAGGTGCAAAATGATCGCCGTGATGTTGTCGGGGCCGCCGCCTTCATTGGCCCGGGCGATGAGGCGTTCGCAGGCGACGGGCGCGTCCGGCGAAGCGAGGACGATGCGCAGCAGTTCGTCGTTCGGGACGACGCCGTGGAGGCCGTCGGAGCAGACCAGGATCCGGTCGTCGGGCTCCAGCGCGCAGGTGCTGAAGTCGGCCTCGACCTTCTCCTTGGTGCCGAGCGCGCGCGTGATGATGTTTCGCGCCGGGTGGTTGGCCGCCTCTTCCTCGGTGAGGATGCCCTGACGGATCTGCTCGGACTGCTGGTCCTCGGATTCAGCCTCGTTCGTGCCGCCAGGCTCTT
>CAZSVK010000284.1:7299-7973 GCA_964610245.1 uncultured bacterium | reverse complement strand
CGCGATCGGTGTTGCCCTCCTCGCCTGCCTGGGGCATGCGAGCCGGTCCGCATGGTTCGCCGCATCTCCCGGACCGACCTCCTCCGTCCCCGGGAAATCGGCCGCGCCCGAAACCGCGCCGCCTGCTCCGATCGCGATTCCGGCGCCTGCCGGCGTTGCGGCCGGAGTGAGTGCCGTGCGGCTCGAGTTGAAGGAGCCGGCCCCCCCGGGCCTGAACGTGGAGCTGACCTCCCAGCGCCCGCCGCGCCGGCTCGAGTCGGTCTTCCCTGAAGGCACGAGAGAGCTGCTGCTGGAAGGGCTTTCGCCCGCGACGGTCTACAAAGGTTTCCTTGCCCGCGACGGGAAGAGAACCCCGTTCCAGTGCACGACGCTGACCGGCGGGGCGATGCGGGGAGCGACCCTGCTGGCCTCGAACCTCTCGCAGGACGGCGGGTTCACCGTGGCCGCGAACGGCCGGCAGGTCGTGGTGCTCTGGTCCGAGCCTGTTCCGGGCGGCGGCACGATGCTGCAGAGCCGCGAGAGCGCCGATTCCGGCCGCACCTGGTCCGGGGTGCGCCCCGTCGAGCGTGTTGCCGGCCGCTGTGACGGGCTGGCGCTGGCGTTCTCGCCGGGCGGCCTCTGGGCGGGATGGCGGGCGCTGCCGGGCGATCGTTCCTCGCCGGTCCAGCTGCGGC
>CAZSVK010000284.1:0-7289 GCA_964610245.1 uncultured bacterium | reverse complement strand
TGTCGCTCACGTTGAACGTCACGTCGTTCTCGATGATGCCGGCCGGGACCCGGGTGGTGGATGTCTATGCCTGCCTCATGAAGCACTCCGTGGCGTCCGGCCAGATCCATCAGGTCAGCCAGATTCACGTCACCGAAGGGTCCGTGGGAGGCCTCGCTCCCCGGCGGATCATCGAACTCGACAGGGGCTCGGTGCTGATGGGCATCCGCTTTGCCCGGGGCCTGGGGCGCGAGTTCGGCTTTGCGGCGGTGCTACGCGAGTCGCTGCTCGGCCTGCACTGGACGTCCGGCGCCGAGGAGGGTACCTCGGCCTGGTCCGCGCTGACTCCCCTGACCGCCCGCGACGAGTGGACCGGCGGGACCGACGTGGCGGTCAGCCGGGAGCACGTCGTTGCCGCTTACGAGGAAGGCTCGGTGCGGCCGCTGATCCAGGGGAAGATCGTCACGCGGCGATGTCCGGCGCGAGGCGGCGACTGGTCGCCGCCGCAGCGTGTCTGTGGCACCGCGTCGCCGCCCTTGCTGACCTGCTTCCGCAACGTGTTCTACCTCGCGAATCTGGAAGGCGCTTCCGAGCGGCATCTGACGTTCGATCTGTGGAGTTCGGCGAGCGGGTCGGACTGGAAGCTCGTCGAACAATGGCCTCTGCCTGAGCCGCCTTCCGGGGCCTCCCAGCCGATCCAGCTCGCGGCAACTTCCGACCGCTTGTTGCTGTTCGAAGTGAACACCGGTGGCCGGCTGCTCGCGGTCCCGCTCTCCGTTTCCCGGCGGTAGGACCGCGCCGCGCGACGCTTCCGCCGGCATCGGAGAGGGCTGCCGGACGGGCCGTCTACTCTTTTGCCATCACGTCCGAAAACGGCCAGACAGGAAGGCGATGCTGGCCTAGAATCGAGGGCATGCTGGATGCCGATCTCTGCTACAAGGCCATGGAGGCGAGGGATCCTCGCTTCGACGGGAGATTCTACGTAGGGGTCTCTACGACCGGCATCTACTGCCGCGTCATCTGTACCGCGCGCTTGCCGCGCCGGGAGAGATGCTCGTTCTTTCGGACGCCCGCCGAGGCTGAGAAGGCGGGCTACCGGGCGTGCTTGCTCTGCCGTCCCGAGCTGGCGCCCGGACCGTCACGCATCGACGCCGTGTCGCGGCTCGTCAGCCGGGCGGTCGCGCTGATCGAAGAAGGCTTCCTGAACGAGGGCAGCATCGAGGCGCTCGCCGGCGAACTCGGTGTCACCGCGCGTCATCTGCGTCGGGCGATGGAAGACGAGCTGGGCGTCTCGCCGGTCGAGCTGGCCCAGTCGAGACGGCTCGCGCTCGCGAAGCAACTGCTCCACGACACGCGGTTGAACCTGGCGGAGCTGGCGTTCGCGAGCGGATTTCGGAGTGTCCGGCGCTTCAACGCGCTGTTCCAGGCGAAGTTCCGACGGGCGCCGACCGCGATTCGACGGGAGTGCGGGCCCGGCGACGCGGCGGATTCGATCCGGGTGCGGCTCGACTTCCGTCCACCGTTCGGCTGGGCCGAGCTGCTCGACTTCTTGCGGGTCAGAGCCATCCCGGGGGTGGAGAGCGTCGGGACGAACGAGTATCGCCGGACCGTCCGGCTGGCGAGTAGCGCCGGTACCGTCGTGGTGCGTCCGGATCCCTCGCGGCCGGCCCTGTGGGCTGACGTGTCGCTCGATCTCGCCGGGGTCTTGATGAAGGTCGTGACGCGGCTGCGCGCTCTGTTCGATCTCGACGCGGAGCCCGCCGCGATCGCGACGGATCTCGGATGCGACGCGTTGCTCGCGCCACTCGTGACGAGCAGGCCCGGACTGCGGGTGCCAGGCGCGTTCGACCCGTTCGAAACCACAGTGCGGGCGGTGCTCGGGCAACAGATCTCGGTGGGCGCCGCAGCGTCGCAGGCAAACCGGCTCGCACGTCGCTTCGGGGCCGAGTTCACGACGTCCGATGGGAACCTGACGCACACGTTTCCGGGCGCCGTGGAACTGGCCAAGGCCTCGCTCGAGGACCTTGCGGCCGTCGGTTTGCCCCACCGACGTGCGGAGAGCTTGCAAGCCGTCGCCCGCGCGTTCGCCTCGAACTCGCTGACCGCCGAGCGAGGCGTCGATCCGGACGACTTCCGGCGCCGATTCATCGCGTTGCCGGGGATCGGCGATTGGACGGCGCAGTACGTCGCGATGCGCGCGCTCCACGAGCCCGACGCGTTCCCGGCCAGCGACCTGGGCCTCCGCAAGGCACTCGGCGGCATCTCGGCCGGGGCCGCGCTGCAACGCGCCGAGGCCTGGCGGCCCTGGCGCTCCTATGCCGTCATCCACCTCTGGACCGCACTGTCGAAAGGAGTTGTCTCATGAACACCATCTATTCCGTAGTCGCCAGCCCCATTGGCCCGCTGAGAATCGTCGCCGTCGAGGGTGCCCTGTGCGGCATCCACCTGCCCGGCCATCACGACCCGGCCGCTGTCGCGGGTGAGGAACGTCCCGGCGAGCCCGTCCTGCGCGAGAGCGCGAGGCAGCTGGAGGAGTACTTCCGTGGGGAGCGGCGGCAGTTCGACCTGCCGCTGCGCCTGGAAGGCACCCCGTTCCAGGTTGCCGCCTGGAAGGCGTTGCTCGCGATTCCCTTCGGACAGACCCGGAGCTACGGAGAACAGGCGCGAGCGCTGGGGCGGCCCACGGCGACCCGGGCGGTGGGCGCCGCAAACGGCCGCAATCCGTTCACGATCGTCGTCCCGTGCCATCGAGTCGTCGGCAGCGACGGTCGTCTGACCGGTTATGCCGGTGGACTGCCGGTCAAGCGTTGGCTGCTGCAGCACGAGGCGCGCGTGCTGGGGAACAGCCTCGTGGGGCCGTTACCGATCGCGGCAATCGCCACGGCGCAATGAGGGCCGGAGGTGCCGCGATGCGTCACAGGGCCAGGTCGTTTCTTCTGACCTTTGCGACCCAGGCCGCCTCTTACCTGCCCGGCGACGGCCCCCGGCTGGTGACTCGCACTCGGACCCAGTCGCTCCTTCCACTCGTCCGGAAGAGGTTCTTGCACAGGCCGTCGACTTCGAGCTTCGTGTACTTCGGTCCGAGCTGGAGAACGACCCTCGTCGAGCCGGCGTGGCTCTCCACGGTCATCCCTCGCACCAGGCCCTTTGCGATCGCCTTGGCGGGGAACTCGTACCGGAAGGAGTGCTCACCCGAGCGTTTACGGACGTGAGGGAGATGCAGGCTCGTCAGGTAGGCATCGCCCGCGTACGGAAACGCGGCCGCGAACTCCAGCTCGGACGGGTGCCAGCCGGCCGGCGCAGCTCCCACCGATCTCCCCCAGTGGCCCAGATGGCCGGTTACCCGAGCCAGCGCCTCCGGGTCGCGCCAGAGCGCCTGCAGCAGGGGAAACGCCGGGCGTCCGAACACCAGTCGCAGCACGTCGTGTCCGATGACGTGGCAGGGACCGCCACCGGCCGGCTGCCAGACGCTTCCGGCGTAACCGGCGTAGTGCTCGGCCAGTGCCGGCATCGCCAGCATCAGCGCCCTGGCCACGGCGGCCCCGGCGAGCGCGCGCGGCACGCCGGCGGCGGAGGGGCCGAGTTCGGTGAGAATCGAGACCTCCTCTCGCTCGGCCCGGGACCTGGCGACCCGCGCCTTGAAGGCGTCCAGCTTGTAGGGCCTGTCCTGGCGGGCGAGCACGATGGCCTTCACGTGAGCCCTGGTCGGACAACCTCCGCAGTGGAAACACTTCGCCTTGGTCCACGCGCGCCCCAGGCAGTAGTCGATCTCCTGATAGTGGCGCGCCCGCTCGACCTCGGCCCAGAGGAACTCCGGATGGACCCCGGTCGAGATCTTCGCCCAGGGCTTGGCTTCGCGCTCCTCGAGTGAGTGGCCCTTCAGCAGTCGCTCGAGGTCGGCCCCCTCGCCGGCGAGCGCGTTCTCGAACACCTGGCGGAAGGACTCGGGCACGTCGCGATAGTAGACGAACGAGGTCTCCCGCAGTGCCGAGAGCAGCGCCCGGTAGACGGCCGGGGAGTCGGCTCGCACCAGGACCTGCGACAGCCAGTACTCGGGCAGGTTCGCCGCGGCCCGGTACTCGAAGCCGGCCGCCTCGATGAGCCGCCCCGCGGTCTCGAAGATGGGCTGCAGCTTGCTCGTCTCCGGCGCGTTCTCGAACTCCAGAGGAGTCCACGGAAAGCGCACGAGCGGCGTGAGCGACATGATCACCCGGGTGGTAGCGTGGCAGTGTTCCCGGAGGTCGCTCATGTGCTGCAGCAGGTCGCGCAACGCGACGAAGTCCTGCTCTTCCTCGAGACCCGTGGCGATCAGGAACACCTTGAGCTGCCGGGCGCGCGACCTGAAGATCGCGACGAGCGATTCGTGCAGTTGAGCGTCTTCGAGGTTCTTGTGGAGGTAGCTGCGCAGGCGCGGGCTGATGCCCTCCAGCCCGCAGGTGTGGCTGGCCTTCTCGATCGCGTGCTGGAACTCGACCATCTGCGGGTCGTGTGCGAGCAGATCGAACCGCTGGCTCTTGAGACCGATCGAGCCGAAGAGCGGCACCAGGTCCCAGAGCACCTGGTAAAAGCCGGAGTGCATGTTGAAGTTGAAGCTGTAGAGGTCGACCGAATCCAGGCCCATCGCGGCCTTGGCGCGCAGCGCGACCTCCCGCAGGACCGGCGCCGAACGTTCGCGATAGGGCTTGCGGTCCCAGCTCTCGGCGCAGAAGCTGCAGAAGCACGGGCAGCCCTCACTGAGCTGCAGATGGCTCGAGCCGGCCTGATCCTCGAGGTAGTAGACAGGGCCGGCTTCGAGAGCTTGCCCTCGATCCAGGTCGGGGACGAAGCTCTTCGCCGTGAGCCGGGGCCGCTCGGGCTGCAGGAAGCCCGGAAGCTGCTCGAGTTCCTCCAGCAGTTGCGCCTTGCTCTTGCCCGCCCGCTTGCCGTCGCGCAGGGTCTCGAGCAGGCGCGCGACCGTCACGTCGTCCTCGCCCACGAAGAGGCCGTCGACCGGCGGGTCATCGCACCAGATGGCCGACGTGTAGAGGGCGTTCGCGCCTCCCAGGAGCAGGAGCGGCAAGTCGGGCCTGCTCAGCCGCTCCCGCTTGCCGAGCGGCAGCCCGCTTCGAGTCAAGAGAGTGATGAGATTCACCAGCTCCTGGACGATCGAGTTCGAGAACCCGATGACGTCGAAATCCTCCGGGCCGCGCTTGGACTGCGTGCCGAGCAGCCACGGCACCTTCGCCTCGGTCATCATCCGGCCGTCGCGCGGCGGGGGCAGGTAGGCCAGGTCGGGGTAGATTCCCGGCAGCCTCGAGGCCAGCTGGTAGAGCAGCTGGTGCGTGAACGAGTAGCCGGTGTCCTCGTAGGTGGACAGGCGAGCGAACAGGATGCGGAAATCCCGTCTCTCCCGTTCCTCCGGCGGTAGGGTGTTCAGTTCGCCGCCTCGCAGCCAGAGGCCGTGCCGGCTCAGCTCCGGATAGGTCCGGTCGTACCAGTTCTGATAGGAAGACATACGCCCGTCAGGGTGCCACAGCGAACGGCCCATTGCCCGTCCGAACCGGCCCGCTCTTCTCGGCGCGCCCAGGATTCTGCCCTCGATCGACAGGTACGGTTGTAGGATGCCGCAGTGAACGTCGGTCGCAACAACGTGACAAGGTGATACCCATGAACGCTTCGAACCGTCCGGTCCTTACTCTTCGTCTCGCCGCACTCGCCGGCCTCGCAGCAACGGCGATGAGCGCGATCGCCTTCGCCGCCCCTCCGGTGGCCAGTTCCAAGCTCGACCTCGGCGGCATCGATCACGCGGTTGCCCCGGGAAACGACTTCTACAGATTTGCCAACGGCGCCTGGATCGAGACCGCGGTGATACCGCCCGATCGAAGCAGTTTCGGCCCCGACGCGGTGCTCTCCGAACTCACCGATCGTCGGATGGAGGAGCTGATCCGTCCGCTGGCCGAGGCGAAGGGGCTGGCCGACCCGGACGCCCGCAAGGTCGGCGACTTCTTCGCGGCTTACATGGACGAGGTGGGAATCGAGGCCAAGGGGCTCGACCCGGTGCGGCCGGCGCTCGACCGCATCGCCGCGATCTCCTCGAGGGGCCAGCTCGCGAGCGCCCTCGGTGCGACCCTGCGCGCGGACGTCGACGCGCTCAACAACACCAACTTCGAGACCGACAACCTGTTCGGGCTATGGGTGGCGGCCGATCTCGACGAGCCCGGCCGCTATTCGCCCTTCCTGTTGCAAGGAGGCCTCGACCTGCCCGATCGCGAGTACTACCTCGACCCGGCCCAGTGGATGGCCGACATCCGGGTGAAGTACCAGGCCCATGTGGCCGCAATCCTGAAGCTGGCCCACATTGCGGACGCCGAGATCCGGGCGGCCCGCGTCTTCGCGCTCGAGAAGCTGATCGCCAAGGCGCACTGGCCGCGGGAAGAGTCGGGAAACGTCCGCAAGGCCAACAACCACTGGACTCGGAACGACTTCGAGAAGCGGGCGCCGGGCCTCGACTGGCAGGCGTTCTTCTCGGCAGCGGGCCTCGAACGGCAGAACCGGTTCGTCGTCTGGCAGCCGAGCGCCCTCATCGGCATCGCGGCGCTCGGCGGCAGCCAGCCGCTCGAGGCCTGGAAGGACTACCTCACCTTCCACGCGCTCGAACATCTCGCGGGATGTCTGCCGAAGGCGTTCGTCGAGGAGAGGTTCGCGTTCCACGGCAAGGTGCTCTCTGGCACTCCGAAGCTGCGCGAGCGCTGGAAGCGAGCCATCGGGACCACGAACTTCGCGCTCCCCGACGCGGTCGGCAAGCTCTACGTCCAGCGCTACTTCCCGGCGGCGGAGAAGGCCCGCGCCGAGGCGATGGTGGCCAACCTGGTGAAAGCGTTCGGGCAGCGCATCGACAAGCTCGAGTGGATGACCCCCGAGACCAAGAAGAAGGCCAGGGCGAAGCTGGCGACGCTCAGGGTCAGCGTCGGGTATCCCGAGACGTGGGTCGACTACTCGGACCTCGAGATCAGCCGCACGGACGCCCACGGCAACGTCGTGCGCGCCGAACTGTTCGAGTACCGGCGCAACCTGGCCAAGCTCGACACGCCGGTCGATCGGTCCGAGTGGGCGATGAAGCCCCAGGAGATCAACGCCCTGAACCTACCGGTGATGAACGCCCTCAACTTCCCAGCCGCGATCTTGCAGCCGCCTCACTTTGACGCGGCCCGGCCCGCCGCGATGGACTACGGCGACATCGGCGCGACCATCGGGCACGAGATCAGTCACAGCTTCGACGACCAGGGGGCCCTCTTCGACGCCTCGGGCCGGCTCCACAACTGGTGGACGAA
>CAZSVK010000283.1:0-8054 GCA_964610245.1 uncultured bacterium | reverse complement strand
CGTGGCTCATCGTTCGGCCTCTGCGCTCTGCGACGCCGCCTTCGCCAGCGGTGAGAGCAGGTCCCAGGCCTGGCGCAGCCATTCGTCGAGACGGGTGCAAGCCTCCTGGGGCTTGCTCCGGGCAGCCCCGCGGAGCAGGGCCATCTCGGCCAGGCTCGCGATGTCGGCGCGCAGCTCCTTGGGAAGCAGGAAGAGGACCCGGTAGAGCAGCGTCCAGCGCCCGCCGAAGGTCGCCGGAGAGGTCGACGAGCCCTGCACCTCCTTCAGCTCGTTCATCAGCTCCGGGGGGAGCACGAGCGGCTGACGCCCGCCCGCGCGACCCGAAACCGCCGAGAAGTCGCGCGCCGCCGGCACGCCGGGCGTCCAGGCGCGGACGTCTCCCCGCACCACGCGCGCCCTCGGCAGTTCGGGAAGCGAACCCTCCCCTCCGCGGCCTCCCATCGCCCAGGCGAGCGCCAGCCCCACCAGCAACACCACGGGCGGCCAGGCCCAGGACACGGCCGGTCGCGGGGCCCGGATTCGGCCGCCGGTCAACAACGGCAGGCTCCTGGCGTTGGTGCGAACGCTCTCCACCGGCGACGCCGCCAGGTGACGCACCGCCTGCGCGGCCTCGGGCGTGCCGAGGACTCCCGCCACGTACAGCGCCGAGAGCTGCATCTCCTCGCGGGGGCTGGCGGCCATCGCCGAGAGCCTGGCGAGCGGGTCGACCGCCGGATGGTGGGCGAGCGCCACGATGGCGTTGGCTCGCACGCGGTTGTCGGCGTCCTCCAGACAGGGCAGCAGCGCCTCGGCCTGATCGGCGCGGGCCAGCAGCCTCAGCGCCTCGACCGTGTTCGCCCGCACCCGGCCGTCGGGATGAGACAGGTAGGGCAGCAGGTAGGGCACCGCCGCGTTGGCTCCCAGCCGCCCCAGGCAGGTCACGAGGTAGGCCGCCACGGCCGGCACGGTCTCGACCCCGAGTTTCTGGGCGAGTTCACCCCAGCGTTCTGCCCGCCCCTCCGCCAGGAGCTGACCGGCCCACGATCGCACGTCCTCCTGCCGGGCGTCCGGGGCCTCGATCGACAGCTCGTGCCCCAGCTTCGAGAGGCGCATCGTGGCGTTCCACTCCCGGGAACCCGGCCCCGCTGCCGCCCCCTCCGGGGGCTCGCCTTCCGAGGCGGGAGCCGACCCGGGCTGAGAACGGAGCAGCTCCTCCGCGGCCGTGACGCCGGCGCGCGCGAGCTGGGCCAGCGCCCGATCGGCCAGGTCGCGCACCCGGCTCGAGCCGTGCTGCCGCAAGGGCGCCAGGACCGCCACCGCCTCGGGGTTCTTCGTGCCGCCGAGCACCACGGCGGCGGCTTCGGCCTGCCACGGGATGGCGCTGCGGCCCATGAGGGTCAGCAACTCCTTCACGGAGGCCCATCCCCTGGCGCCGAGCACACCCAGGGCGAGCGAACGGACCTCCTCCGCGGGGTCGGTCAGCCCCCGCACCAGATACGGGTTCGCGTCGGCGCCCGCGAGCATCGAGATCGTGCGGAGCGCGGCCAGGCGCACCTGCTTCTCCTTCGCCTCCAGAAACGGCAACACGACCATCACGTCCGGCGCCGTGCCGATCGCGGCCAGCGCATGCAGCAACGCCACCCTCACGGAGGGCTCGGTCTCGGAGCGCAGCCGCTGTCTCAACACCGTCAGCAGGTCCTGGCAGCGGGCCACGCAGACGGCCCAGGCGGCCATCTCCCTCACGGCAGCGTTACGATGGACGAGCTGCCGGCCCAGGAGGTCCTGGCCGTCGGAGACCGGCCCGCCCGCCTCGCGCAGCGCCTCCTGCGCGGCCTTCCGGACCGGCGGGCTGGAGTCCTGCTCGGCAACCGTCTCGAGCAGGATCCGCACCAGTTGCGGCTCGCCAAGTTTGCTCAGCTCCGCGACCGCGGCCAGCCGTTCCGACTCGGCCACGCCGCCGAGGCGGAGGATCGTCCCGGGCCAGTCGCCCGCCGGCCGGCTCGGAGCTGATGAACGGTTGGCGTCGGTCACGGCGCTCGCTCAGTGCCCGTGGCCCGGGACGGTGGCGCCGGCCGCGCCGGACCGCGCGGGGAAGGCCACCGCCACCTCGAACGTGTAACTTTCCTGTTTACCCATCAGGGCCCGCGTCTGGGCCTGGCGTCTCAGCTCCCGGACGCGCGCCCCCGAGGGCGGGGCCCAGCCGGGTGAACCACTCAACGCATCCTCCGCATCGCCCGAGAATTCGGACCCGGAAGCGCTCTCCACCGAGCCGACCGGCGCCGAGGCCGGGGAAGCCGCCGTCCGTCCGACCGGCCACGCCGGGCAGAGCAGCGCGGCGGCAAGCAGCAACGCCAGCAGAGCGTGGCTCACGGGCGGCCCCTCCCCCGGTGCATGTGCCCGCGCACGCGCCAGCGAGTCACGACGAGCGTCGCAGCCGCGCCGACCGCGGACTCCTTCTTCTCGAAGGCGTCCAGATGGCCCGGAGGCGGGCTGCCCTCCTCGCGCGCGAAGACGGCGGCCACGCCCAGCCGCTCCGGGGACCAGGTCGGAGAGCCGGGGGCCCGCGGAACCGGCATGCCCAGGAACTGGCGGCTGTTCTCGCAGGTGCCGGCCACCTCGACCGCGTCCCACTCCTCGTCGTAGGCGGTGATCACCGTGTCGGGCATCGGGGGCGGATCGTCAAAGGCTGGGTGGGCCCCGGCTGGCGAGACCAGCGGCCCCAGCGGCATCCAGCGGATCAGGTTGGCCAGCAGCAGCGCCACCAGCAGCAGGTTCCAGCGTGTCTTGTTCATCTCCAGGGCCCCTTTCTGGCGCTCGCCAGGTCCGGTTTCAGGGATGTCCGCCAGGCACGAGCGGAGGCTTCACCAGCACCGATTTCACGACCGTCACGTCGCCCACCTTCGCGGTCGCGCGCAGTTCGACCACGTAGCCGTCCGTGGGCAGCTCCTCTACCAGCACGTCGTTGCCTCCGAGGTCGAAGATCCACGGGCCACTGCCCTCGGCGCGCTCCCACGCCAGCAGGCCCAGTTCCAGGCCCCCCTCCGCGACGTAGGTGCCCTGGTTGTGCCAGATGAGGTGGCGGGCCTGCGCCAGGTCGCTGTCGCCCAGGAAGGTGCGGATGGCCACGAAGGCGATGATGAGCGAGAGCACCACCAGCACCAGCGGCAGGATCTGTCCGCGACGGTCCCTCATCGCCTCACCACCCACCACTGTCCATTGCGGTTCGATACGGCCGTAGACACCGGCACCCTCTGCCCGACCGTAACGGTCTCGAGGAGCACCGTCACGACCCGGTTCGCAGGCGCCAGCGGCTCCAGCCGCCCCTGCGAGAGCTGCGCCGCGAAGGGAGGGGCCGGCGCCGCGGGTGGGACCGGCGCCAGCTCGAAAGAGCAGCGTGACAGCCCGGTGGCCAGCACCTGCTCGGAGGCCGGCGGCGGCGTGGCCCCGGGGACGGAACCGGGCTCGGGAACGAAGACGTCTCGGGCCAGCACCAGCTCGCTCGGAATCGGAATGCCCGAGGGCTCCAGCTCGGCCCCTCGCCTCCAGTAGAAGAGGTCGGCGCGGCCGTCGGGCGCCCGCAGCAACAGGGTCGGGCCGGCCGCCTCGAGCGTCGCGTCGGCCTCCCGCACCTCGCGCACGACCGCCTCCATCGCGAGCGACAGCGCCGCCCGCGCGGAGCGCACCGCCTCGCGCTTGTCCGACGGCTTGCGGTAGAGCGTGGAGAGCTGGACGGCCGCCGCCAGCGTGGCCAGTCCGAGCGCCATCCCGATCGTGGCCTCCACGAGACTGAATCCCCGGCGGTTTCTCACGGCTGGGTCACCATCCACGAGTCCCCCTTGACCGTGACCAGCTCGAGCCGCCGCTCCACGCCGTCCTCCTTCCAGAAGGCCTGCACCGAGATCTCCAGGGCGCGGCCGCCGCCGCCGGGGATCGTGCCCGAGTACGGGGCCAGCCGGCACACGAGCCGGGCCCCGGGGAGCTGGCGGAAAGCGCTGGGAGCCGGGCCCGCCGCGGAGGTGCGCGGCAGCGACACGATGGCCACCGGCGCGGAGGACGGCGCCAGTTCGTCGAACGGCCTGGCCACGAGCGTCTCGAGGGCGGCGCGGGCCTCGTCCAGGGCCGCCAGGCGCGACGTCACCCCGACATCTTGCCGGGCGCGATAGAGGTTCATCCCGACGTAGACCCCGCTCATCACGAAGGCCAGGACCCCCGCGAGCATCACCTCGATCATCGAGAACGCCCGGCGACGGTCGACGGCGCGCGGCGGAGAGCGAGGCGGGCTGTGGAAGAACATGGGGCAGCCTAAGTTGTAGCGCACCGCTCGGGTGGTGTCTATGCCACCGCGCCATTCGCAAGACGCGGGAACTGGCCGATCATCAGAGATGAGTGGGCCATTCCCTTCGAAACAAACCGCTGCTGCTCGCCGGGCTCGTCCTGCTGCTTGCGGCAGCCGCCTCGCCGGCCCGGGCCGCGATGAAGTTTCGGCAACCCCGGCACGATCTGCTGGAGGGAAAGGCCCTGCCGGTGCTCGTCGTCAACCTGCCCGCCCGGTTGCTGCGCGGCTACGCCGACGGCAAGCTGGTCTTCCAGTGCCCGGTGGCCATCGGCCGCTACCGGTATCCGGGGGTGGAAGAGAACACGATGACCCGGCTGGGCAGCTACAGGCTCGAGAGCTGGTGCACCGGCTACCGCACCAAGGAGCATCCGGTGCCGTGGACCGAGGACATCTGGCAGGGCGCCTTCGGCCTCCACACCGCCCTCCTGGGCCCCGACGCCCTCTACCAGCACCTGCACGGCACGGTCGGACCGGTCGAGCTGGGCGACTGGATCATCCGCAGGACCACCCCTCGCGAGCGCCGGCCGGACGAGAGCGAGCGGCACTACCGGGAAGCGCTGGACGGGATCGAGTATGGCCTCTCCCACGGCTGCGTCCGGGTGTCGAACGAGAACATCACCCGCCTGCGCCAGTTCTGCCCGGTGGGCACCGAGGTCCACAAGATCTACTGCATGGTGGAGCGGTACGAGCCGCGCAAGCCGGGCGACGTCACGGAGCGCCGGTTCCCGAACGTCTACCGCTACGAAGACGTGGACAACGGCGTCTACCATCCCGAGAGGGGCCTCCTGATCGGCTACCACCACCCGGACGACAACAACCATCTCGGCCCCGCGCTGCCTGCCGCCGAGGACTAGCAATCCGCCGAACTCAGGCAGACCCGGCGCAGAGGGCGCGCCACCGGCGGATGCGCGGCGCCAGCAGCTTGCCGGCGGTGGTGAAGACCTCGTCGGGCAGACCGGCGCTGCGCTTGATCGCGGCGTCCGATTCGATGGGGTTGCCCCCGAAAGTCATGCGCAGGGCCCGGCCGATTCCCAGCTTCCCGGCAAACGGCATCGCCAGAGACGGGATCGGGTAGTCGGAGCCATGGACGAAGCGCCCCGGCATCTCGCCGAACGGGATGCGGCTCAGGTGCTGGAACTTCAGCAGGCTCGCCAGCGCCGAGGTGTCGGAGTAGAGGTTGGGCCGGCGGCGCATCAGCTCGAGCACCTGCGGAAGCTGCTGGTGGGCCTTGTGGAAGGGGCAGGCGGCGCCGCAGTGGGCGGCGATGACGGTGAGTCCCAGGTCGAGGGCGCGATCGAGCAGGCCAACCCGGCCCAGCTCGTTGGCGACGTCGGGGAAGGTGTGCTCGCAGCCGGTGTGGCTCAGCAGCGGAATCTGCCGCCGGGCCATCTCTTCGAGGAACCGTTCGAACCGCCGGTCGGCGGGATCGAAGAGCTGTAACGGCGGCAGCCATTTCACGAGTACCGCGCCGGCCTCGTCGCAGCGGCTCAGCTCGTCCAGGGCGTCGGCTCGGGCCGGGTTGATGGACGGTCCCGGGAGCAGCTCTCGGAACTGGCGGCAGACCCGGAACACGTGCTCCGAAGGCACGAACAGGTGGCTCTTGTCAGGCACCAGCCGGCCCTGCGGATCGTAGACGCCGTCCATGCCGAGGACGACCGCTGCATCGACTCCCTGCGCTTCGCGGACGAGCCGGCCGAGTGTGCCCGCGAACGACTCGTCGGCGCCGGGATCGTCGGGATCGAGGCGCAGCCAGCGCCGGAGGATGCCGAAGACGAGTGTATCGCGCATCCTGGGCGAGACCGAGCAGCCGGACCCGCCGACGCCGAGCCCGGCAAGGTGAACGTGGACGTCGAGGACGGCGGGGAGATCCGGCTCGCCGGATGCTCGGGGGTCGGGGATTGATGGCTGAGAAGGCGTCACGGCTCGGGCCCTGCGTCGGCCTCGTTACGGCCAGGGTTCTTGGATAGGCTCTCAGTATCCCAGGGGAACGCCGAACTTGCGAGGGTCGCTGCCTCCGAGCAGGCGGCCGGGCAGGGCCTCGACGGCGGTGACGGAGGCGCGCTTCACGCCGGCGTTCACGGGCAGCCCCGCCAGCGGCAGCCCCAGCCTGGCCCTGGGCGGGTAGTCCGGCTCGAGCCAGATCGCCCGCGACCGGCCGGACACCTGGAACCGGGGGTTCGCCACGGCTTCGCCGGGCCGGAGTCCGAAGTCGAGCACGTCGACCAGGACCTGCGTCACCGCGGGCACGATGCGCCCCGAGCCCGAGCCGCCGACCGCGAGCTTCAGCTTGCCGTCCCGGAAGGCCAGCATCGGGGTGGCGCTGGAGACGGACGCCTTGCCCGGAGCCACCACATTCGGCGGCCCGTAGCGCACCCCGTAGGCGTTGGGCTTGCCGGGCGCCGGCGCGAAGTCGGCCACGTGGCTCGACAGCAGGAAGCCGCCTTCCGGCACCAGCACGCGACAGCCGAAGGCAGCCCCCAGTGAGGTGGTCATCGCCACGGCGTTGCCGCGCTCGTCGACGACGCACAGGTTGGTCGTCTCGCTGGCCTGCGGTTCGTCCTCGTCGGCATAGGCGCCCGGTTCGGTCCCCCGCGCGGGCGCTTCCTCCAGGAACGTGTCGAGCGGGACGCTGGTGAAGGCCGGATCGCCCAGGTGGGCCCACTTGGCGGCCATCGCCCGTTGCAGGGCCCGCGCCAGGGCGGCCGTGCCGCTCACCGAGCCCGGCCCCATCGAAGGCAGCGGCTCAGGTTCGACCAGCCGCAGCGCCATCAGCGTGACCGCCCCCGAGGCCGGAGGAGGCATCGCGAACAGGTCATTGCCTCGATAACGCCGGCGCAGAGGCTCGACCCAGTGGGCCGAGGCCTGGGCCAGATCGGCCTCCTCCATCACGCCGTCGTACCGCGCCGCCGCCCGGACGATGGCCCGGGCGAGGGGGCCGCTGGTGACGGCGCCCGGCCCGCGCGACGCCACCAGCTCGAGCGTGCGGGCCAGCGCCGGCTGCCGGAGCCAGTCGTCTTCGCGGAGGCGCCCCCTGGCGCCGCGGCGGGTGACCAGACGATCGACTTCGATCGTGCGTGCAGCGCTGTTGTCGAGGTAGTCGCGTGCCATCAGGACCAGCAGCCTTCCCGCCGGGAACCCTTCGCGAGCCAGGCGTATTGCCGGGGCCAGGAGCTGCGCCCTTCCCAGCGTTCCGAAACGCAGGCGCGCGGCCTCGAGGCCGACCGCCTCGGCTGGCGCCGCGGCCGAGAGGCCGTTGAACCGGCGCTTGCCTCCGTGGCCCAGGCGCTCGAGCGCCTCCGGAGCGCGCCGGGGGGCCCGATCGCGATACTCGAGCGCGAAGACGCGGCCGGAGGCGGCCTCGTGGTAGAGCAGGAATCCCCCTCCCCCGAGGCCGGAGGACTGCGGGTTGACAACGCCGAGCACGAAGGCGGCCGCAACCGCGGCGTCCATCGCGTTCCCGCCATCGCGCAGGATCGAGACGGCGGCCCGCGAGGCCAGTTCGTGATCGGTGGCCACCATCGCGCGGGGCGCCTCGGCGCCGGCGGCGACAGCCCTGCCCGCGAGAGCCAGGACCAGCGCGAGGGCCAGGAGAAGAGCCGAGGTGGGCCGCCGGTAACGATTCGTGGTCATCGCCTGCATCGTAGCCCAGCGCGGGCTCCGCCCGCACTGAGGCTGCAGGCTGAAGGGAGCATGTCATCCAGGGGGCCTCGTTGAACTTCAATCCCTGTCGGGGACTTCG
>CAZSVK010000282.1:487-8055 GCA_964610245.1 uncultured bacterium | reverse complement strand
GGGCCCGGGGACAGCGTCCCCGGCAGGCCGTCCACCACTTTCCACGACTGCACCCACAAGCGACCCCTTCCGGGCCCGTCGGCTTGACGTACGCCCCCGGCCACGGGAGAATTCGTGGCCGGAGGGGATCTCGAACCGGGTCGCAGTGCCGTGGATATTGCCGCCATCCAGAGGCTAGCTCAGGAACTGTCGCCGTCGCGGCGCCGGGAGGCCGTGCATGCGCTCGCCGCGTCGACCGACCTCCACGGCGCGATGGTCCTGCGCAAGCTCGCGTTCCACGATCCGGATCGCGACGTGCGGCTCGAGGCGCTGCGCGTGCTGGAGGATCTCCGGCGCCGTCTGCCGTTTCCGCGCCAGGGCCTGGTGACCGTGCCCGACGGGCCGGTCGAGGCCAGGCGAGACTGTTTCGACGCCGACCCGCGGCGCCGGCTGGGCGCCATCGAGTGGTTCGCCCTGGCCGGCGACCCGGAGGCACTCCCGCTGCTCGAGCAGGCACTGGTCGCGGAGTCGGACGGGGCGACGAGGGCCTCCCTCGCCGCGGCGCTCGGCAGGCTCGGCTCGGCGCGCCAGGCCTCCACCCTCGCCCGTCTGACGGCCGACGAGGTTCCCCAGGTGCGCGCGGCCGCGCTCGAGGCGCTCGTGTTCCTGGAGCCCAGCCTGGTCTACGTCCATGCGGTGAAGGGGCTCACCGACCCCGACAGCCACGTCAAGACGGTCTGCACGCGCCTGCTGACCAGCGCCGGTCCCGATCTCGTGTTCCGCGTGCTCGAGAGGATGATCGACTCGGGTCAGGGAAGCTACGAGGAGGCCGCTGCCCACGCGCTCTCCACCGTGCGCCCGAGCGCCCAGGTGGTCAAGCTGGCCGGCCGCGCCACCGCGGCCCGCTCGCCTCTCGCCCGCGACCGGGCGGCCCGCACCCTGCGGCGACTCGCCCAGGACGGGGTCTCGGGCGCTCGCGAGGAGTTGACGCGAACCGGCGGCGCTCCCGCGCCCGCCGAGAACCGTCCGCCGGTCGGTTCGTCGACGATGACCGGCCTGGCCTCGCCCGACCCGCGGGTCAGGATGCGCTCCGTGCAGGAGGCCGGCTCTTCCGGCCAGACCGATCTGCTCGGTGTGTTGCTCGGGCTCCTGGCTCACGAGACCGATGCGCAGGTCCTGGCGACCCTCGCCGTCAGCGTCGGCCAGCTCGGCGGCGCCCAGGCGGTGGCGCCTCTGACGCGGCTCTTGACGCACAAGAACGCCCGCGTCGTGGCCAATGCCGTGGAGGCGCTGGGCCGCAGCGCCGATCCGGCGGTCCATGACGCACTCTTCCCGCTGCGCCGCCACGAGCACCGTCGCGTTCGCGCCAACGTCGCCGTGGCCCTCGGGCACGTCGAGGAATTCAACGTCCGGCCCATGCTCGAGGCCCTCGCCGGCTCCCCCGATCCGGTCGACCGCCGGGCCGCGGCCTGGGCCCTCCACAAGATCGACCGGCCGGGCCTGGGCGAACTCCTGAAGCGTCTCGAGTCCGACTCCGATCCGACGGTGGTCCGCGCCGCGCGTCAAGACTCGCCACCCGGTGCCGGCTCCGACACTCCCGGCGCCGAGATGGCGCCCCAACCGCCCACGCCGGCGGAGCCGCTGCTTGCGGTGCTGACGCCGGCCGAGCGCGAACAGCTCGACGCGGCGGCGGCGAGGATGGCCGCGGCCGGCCACGACAAGTCGCTCCAGCTCTCGCTCCGGCTGGAAGCGGTGGGAGGGCTCTCGCGAGCGGCCGCCCGGGCCGGCCTGACGCGCTCCGAGCAGCAGTTACACGTGCTGGTCGCCGCCCGCGTCAGACAGGCCGTGGCCGCCGGCCGTCTCCCGGAAGCCGAGCTGAAGCGGATCTGGCTCGAAGAGCTTCCGCAACCGATCGCCCGGCGTTATCAGGACTACGTGCAGTCCTTCGACGGTGGACCCGGGATGGCGAGGAGGGCCATGACGCAGGCCGCCTTCCTCGTCGAGTCGGTGCTCCGCTTCGTCTGGGTAGTGCTGGCCGGCGACCTCGCGAACCGCGGCAAGGAGCTGCTCGACGACCCGGTGCGTCAGCACTGCGCCGGCGCGCTCGACGCCGGTCTCTCTCCCGGGGCCACCCTGGCCGCCATCCGGTCCCTCCTGGAATCCCCCGCGGGCCGCGAGACCCCGCCCTTCATTCCCGAATTGACGCGGTTCCTGGACGGTCTCGACGCATCCCGGCTGCCGGCGCCCCGCGAGACGGTGCAGT
This sequence comes from uncultured bacterium, assembly GCA_964610245.1. Taxonomy (GTDB): domain Bacteria; phylum Muiribacteriota; class UBA6191; order JACPRK01; family JACPRK01; genus CAZSVK01. Next base: position 5,813 of record CAZSVK010000282.1, on the reverse strand, counting down.
CCCTCGAGTCGCCCGAGGACGACTCCGGGCCGGCGCCCGCCCTGGCGGAGCTGGGCTCGCTGGTCGAGACGCTCCTCGAGCGCGTCACGTGCTTGCGTGGGTACTCGCTCGTCGCCGTGCAGGAGACGGCCCCATCGCAGGGAGCGGACGCCGCGCAACCGGCCCTGCGATTCTCGGGCGCCACTCCCGAGCCCTCGCCCGCTCCGCTCCGGCTGCCGGTCCCGCTGGCGACCGGACGGGTCTACCTCGTTTCGGCCGACCACGCCCGCATCCTGCCCCTGCATCCTCTCGCCGTCTTCCGGCCGCCCTTGCCCGGTCCCTGGCGCGTCACGCCGTCGCCGGCGCGGCTCTTCCTGGCCGCCGGCCGCCAGACCGGCACGAACGCTCTCGTCCTCGACGACTGCCTCGATGGGTGCTGCTTCGCGTCGAGCGAGCTGGCCGAGGTCCTGGCATCGCGTCTGCCGGGTCTGCTGACATGCCCCTCCTCCGGCGCCGCCGGTCCGTCCGAGCCGGACGAGCCCCAGCACCAGCGCCAGCGCCTCGAAGCGCTCGATCGGCGGTTCTTTGGACGTCAGGAGCTGCTGCAGGCGGTGGACGGCTGGCTGGGCTCGCGCGGCTCCGGTCTGCTGTTGCTGCACGGACAGGACGGGCGAGGGAAGTCGACGCTGATGGCTCGACTGGCCCGGCGTCTCGGCGCGGTCTACCACTTCCTCTCGGCGCGTCCCGCCGACGGTTCGCCGATCGCCGTGTTCCGGTCGCTCTTTCGCCAGGTCGGCGGCCGTTTCCAGCGCCCCGTCCAGTGCCCGGTCAGCTCCGAAGCCGCTTCCGGGGCCTTCGCGCTGCTGCTGTCCGAGGCGTCCGAGTGGCTCTCCCCCGACGAGCGGCTGGTCCTGGTACTCGACGGCCTGGACGAGGGCTCGCAGTCGGAGGCCCTCCCGGCCCTCTGCCGGCTGCTGCCCGAGCGTCTGCCCCGCGGCGTCTACTTCATCGGGAGCTGCCGCTCCGGGAGCGACGCCCACTTCGAACTCTCGGGCGCGGACTGCACGGTCATGGAGGTGGGCCCGCTCTCGGCCGAGGAGTCGGCCTCGTTCTTCGGCGAACTGGCGCGAGATCTCGAGCTGCCCGGCCGCTTCGTTACCGAGGCCCTGGCCGCGGCCGCGGGCACCGGCCTGGTCCTGGCGAGCGCGATCGAGCAGGTCAGGGCCGGGCTGCTCGATCCCGAGAAGCCTCTCCCCGACGGCATGGCCGGGCTATGGCAGAACCTCTGGACCGCGAGCGGGCGGGAGGGCCGGCACACGCTCCGGGTGTTGCTGGCCCTGCTGGCAGAGGCTCGCGAACCGCTCCCGGTGCCCGATCTCGAGCTGCTCCTCGGACGGCGCTTGGAGCGGCTTCCGCTGCACGATCTGGCGCCCTTCGTCGCGGGGACCGGGCAGCTCGAGCTGCGTCATCCGGCCTTTGCCGAGTTCGTCAGGTCTCAGCAGACTCCCGACGAACGCCGAGCCCACCACGCGCTCCTGGCCCGCCAGTACGGCGACTGGCGACGCCGCGCCGACGAGCGCGCCCTGGCGCACCTGCCGGGCCACCTGACCGGCGCGGGTCTGAGCCGCGAGCTGGTGGAACTGCTCGCGGGACCGGCCTTCCTCGAGGCGAAGGCGGCGCGGCTCGGCTGCCAGTCGCTGCTCGAGGACCTGGACGCGGCGCTGGCGGCGAATCACCTCGCTGGCGGCGCGGCGCGCGAGCGGCTCGAGTGCCTGCGGCGAACCGTCGAACGTCGCGCGGGGGCCATCGACGAGAGGCCGGCGAACCTCGGACCGGAGCTGCGCAACCAGCTCTTCGTCGACGGCCCGGACGACCCGGTGGCGACGGTCCTGGAGAAGGAGTTCGAGGAGTGGTGCGGCCGCCCGGGTGGCCGGCCGTGGCTTCGCCGGGTCAGCCGGCCGGCGCCGGCGGTGCTGCTCTCGGGCCGGGCCGCGTCGGCCGAATCGGCCGGCGAGCTGCAATGCGCGGCCTACTCTCCCGACGCGGCGCGCGTCGTCACGGGCGGCAGGGACGGAGCGGTGCGGGTGTGGGACGGCTCGACGGGACGGCAGCTCCACGCCCTCTCGGGCCACGCCTCCAGCGTGAAGGCCGTGGCCTACTCGCCCGACGGGAAGCGGCTGGCCTCGGGGTGTCACGACGGCGTCGTGCGCCTCTGGGACACGGCGTCCGGCCGGGAGGTGACGGCGTTCGAGAAGCAGCCTGGCCAGGTGCTGGGGATAGCCGTGTCGCCCGACGGCCGCTCGCTGGCGACGGCCGGCTGGGACCGGCTGATCCGGCTCTGGGACGTCGCCACGGGCCGGGAGCGCCTGACTCTTCCGGGCCACGCCGAGCGCGTTCTAACAGTGGCGTTCTCTCCCGACGGCTCGCTCCTGGCCTCGGGCGGGTGGGATCACACGGTGGCGCTGTGGGACCTGAAGACCGGAAGGCAACTCGCGGCCCTGGAGGGCCACACCCACGGCGTCGGCGCGGCGGCCTTCTCGCCCGATGGCCGCAGGCTTGCCTCGGGCAGCTTCGACGCCACGCTCAGGCTCTGGGACGTCGCGACTCGGCGCCAGGTGGCGGCGCTGACCGGACACACCGAGCGGGTGTCGTGCGTCGCCTTCTCGTCGACCGGCGAGCGGGTGCTCTCCGGCGGGGCGGACGGCCTGCTCGCCGTCTGGGATGCGGCCCGCTCGGGGCTGCTCTGCTCGATCAGGCTCGGCTCCGCGGCGCTCGCCTGTCGCCCGTCGCCGGGCGATCGCATGCTCTGCGGAGCGGACGACGGCGGTCTCACGGGCCGGCCGGCGGTGCACGCCTACGAGATGGCGGGTGGCTAACGGCCGCGCTTACCTGAACCCGGCGAACCTGCTGCTGGCGCTCTCTCAGCAACAGGGACAGGCCGCCGAGCCGGTCTCCCGGAGGAGGGTCGTGTCCGCTGCCAACCAGGGCTCCGACGGCACGGTTCAGAACGCCTTCAACCTCGACTCAGGGGTGAGTCCGAGCATGCCCGAGGGGCGGCTGTACGTCCCCGAGGACGTGCGTTGCGGTATCACTGTCCACTTTGCCGACAACGACCCTGCCCAGGTCGTGCCAGGTGACCCGTCGTCGACCTACCAACCCCCGACCAGGTGGCACGAGGTGCATTGCCTGCGCGGGCCCGATGCGCAACCGGAGATTGTCCGGGACCCGCAGACCTACATCTTCGGGCCCCCACGGATGAGACGAGCGGCCCGGTGTACTCCATCGTGGCCCATGCCGAGGACCGCACGGGAAACAGGACGCTGGTCCGGATTCCCGTGACCGTGCTCCCCCGGCCTTTGGCGGTGCAGAAGATCGAGTTCGACCAGCAGAGGGCCCCTGCCGAATAGGGCTGGGAGGGTGTGAAGAAACAGAGAGGCCAGCCGGGAGCTCCGCCCCCGCCCCCCCCCGGCAGGGGTGAAGTTCGCCCCTGCACCCCCCGATGGCTGGTGGGAGACTTGCCTGAGTACATGCCAGGTCTTCCTTTGCCGGGAGAACCGACTCCCGACTGCGTGCAATCCGTGCCGGGTCCAGGGGGAGGCTCTCCCCCTGGCGGGGGACCGGGGGCAGAGCCCCCGGAGAAAGGCCGGATTCGATTTCCTCACAACCTCGAGAGGTCTCGAAAGGTCAGGTTCCTGATAGTCCCTACGTCCATTCACGCTCTGCTCGTGATGGCCGCAAGTGCCAGGATTGTTTCAATGTCGAGTCAGGGAGCAACGAGATCGCTCGCCGGGATGTTTGGCTTCCTGCTGTTCGCAGTCGGCGTGGCAATCGCGTATGCTGCCTACGCGCTCAAGACCGACAGTCCGGGGGTAGCGTTTGGGCTCCTGGCGGGCAGTTCGTTGCTGCTGTTCGTTGTGTCAGGTCCTATTGCTGGAGTGATGACAGGTGCTCTGGCCATTGGAGCCAGGTACGTTTCGATTCAGGCATAGCCGTGCGAGCTCGGCTGGATGTTCCTTGGCCGTCGAAGATGCACCGCGAGACAACACTCGAACGCAGCAGACGGGCTGGCGTGGATTCGGGAGTTCCCACGCCGCTGTCGCGGCGACCATACGGGGCTGCTATGCCACTTCCAGAGCTGGTTCTGCTGGCATGGCCCGCAGCTGATTCGTAGGTTGCCAGACGCGAAGGTGGTCGTGGGCATCCGGGCTATCCAAGGCCGTACTTCCGGAGCTTCTCGCGCAGAGTGCTGCGGGCGATGCCAAGTGCGCGCGCGGTGCGACTGAGATTGCCCGCATTGGACTGCAGCGTCAGGCCGATGGTCTCGCGTTCCAGGTCCTCCAGGGAACGGGGCACGAGGGACGAGGGCGGTACGGGCGCGAAACCGACGGGAGTCTGAACCCGCGCGAGTGGCAGCCCGGGAGTCAGCGCTGACGCGGTCGTGGGAAAGGTGGGAAGGCCTTGCGGTGAGGAGGTGGAGGCGAGCGCAGCCACTGGCTCGATTGACGCGGGCAGCTCGGACGGGAGATCCTCGGGCCGCAGCTCGGATTGCTGGCAGAGCGCGGCGGCAGCTTCGATGCAGTTGCGCAATTCGCGGACGTTGCCGCGCCAGGACCGTCGGAACAGCTCACCTGTTGCGGCCATGCTGAGCCGGAAACCGGCATTGGCCATCGCCAGGAACTCCGCGGCCAACAGCGGGATGTCCTCGGGCCGTTCCCGCAGCGGGGGAACGCGTACCGCCACTTGGGCGAGGCGGAAGTACAGGTCCTCGCGGAAAAGCCCCTGGCGGACCATCGACAGCAAGTCGCGATGGCTGGCTGCCACAACGCGAAGGTCGACATGGTGGGGCGCCGAGCCACCCAGCCGCATCACCTCGCGCTCCTGCAAGACCCGCAGCAAGCGCGGCTGCAAGTCCAGCGGCAACTCTCCAATCTCGTCGAGGAAGAGAGTGCCCCCGTGGGCGCGCTCGAAGACCCCCAGGCGCTGGGCCGTCGCCCCGGTGAAGGCCCCGGGTTCGTGTCCGAACAACTCGCTGCGGACCAGCTCCCTATCCGTGTTGCCGCAATCGAAGACGACAAAAGGGGCCCGGCTTCGCTGCGAAGCCCTGTGCAGCGCCCGCGCGACCAGCTCCTTTCCGGTGCCGGTCTCGCCCGTTACGAGAACCGAGATACTCGTGGCCGCCAGTCGCTCGAGTAGCGTGAAGATCTGGCGCATTGCGGCGCTGCGGCCCAGAATGCCGTGAAAGCGATCGACCAGGCTGGGCGTGGCCTCGATCTGTTCACTGATCGGCTCGAATCGAACCCGGATCCGCCCGAACTGCAGGGTGCTGCCCGCAGTCGGATAAGCTTCG
>CAZSVK010000282.1:0-477 GCA_964610245.1 uncultured bacterium | reverse complement strand
TTCGGTGATGCGTGTGCCGTCGACGAAGGTGCCGTTGGTCGACTCCGCGTCCCGCAGCCGGTAGCCGTTCCCGGCCAGCTCCAGCGTCGCGTGTACGCGAGACACTGCTGGATCCTCGAGATGCAAGTCACAAGACGGATCCGACCCGATCCGGATCGACGCCAGGTCGAGTTCGACGGGCGAGGATGAGGCTGGGCCACCGAGGATCTCGAGTCGGCAGCGCGTATAGGTATAGACCGCTGGCCCCGATTGCCCCAGTTTCTCGGTGGACCCGCGATCCGCCCGGGCGTCGCCTCCGGCGGGTGACGTCGAGGCGGTCAGTTGGACTCGTTCGCGAGGCTTCATACCACGGCAGCGGCATCGGCGCCGGCAAGCGCTAGCCAGATGATACCACCCGCCCCGCAAGAAACGGCCAGCCGCGGTTGGGTGCGCGCGCGGAAGGTGGGAAGCCGCGCTGGTACGAGTTCTGCCGGGGAC
>CAZSVK010000281.1:0-8084 GCA_964610245.1 uncultured bacterium | reverse complement strand
GGCGCCGCTTCAGCTTCGCCAGCTTCAGCGCCACCTCGCCGCGATCCAGGTCTCGGAACTCGGCCGGCAGGAACCGCCTGTCGGTGCACTCGGCGATCGCCGCGTGAATCTGCAGGTCGATCTCCTCGCCGTACTGCGGCGGCAGATAGGCTTCCAGTTCCGTCTGGATGTCTTCCAGCAGCACCTCTTCGTGGGCGGCCAGCATCGACCGGCGCTGGGCCCGCACCATCAACCCCTCGATCTCGGCGCCGCTCAGCTTCAGCGTCGTCTTGGCGGCGACCTGCTGCAGCACCTCCGGCTTGACCTTGGCGCCGCTCTTCTTCGCCATCACCTGGAAGAGCGCCAGCCGCTCCTCGGCCGTGGCCGGATAGAACAGCGGGATGTGCACCTCGCAGCGGCCTTGACGCTTCAGGTCGACCGGCAGCAGGTCGGGCCGGCAGGTCAGCAGGAACCACAGGATCTTGCCCCGGTAGCGCGTGTCGCCCATCTGGCTCGCGAGCTGCGAGAAGACCCGCGCCGAGGTGCCCGAATCGCCCGAGTTCGAGCGGTTGCCCACCGCCGCGTCCGCCTCGTCGATGATCACTCCGACCGGACCGGTCGCCTTCAGCACGTTCAGGATCTTCTCCCAGTTGCCTTCCGTCACGCCCTGCCACTGCGATCGGAAGTTCAAGAGCTTCACGCAGGGGATGCCGATCGTGCCGGTGTAGCACTGCGACAGGAACGTCTTGCCGGTGCCCACCGGGCCACAGATGAGATAGCCCATCGGCAGCACGTCTAGCCGGCCCTCCGAGATCAGCTTCGCATCCTCCAGCAGCCACTGCTTGGCGGTGTCGCAGCCGCTGACCATGTCGAGCGTGTACTTCGGCTCCAGGAACTCCAGCAGGCCGTAGCACTCCTTCTCGATCAACTCCTTCTTCATCGACTGGACGTACGAGGTCGTCAGCCGCCGGGAGTTCTTCACCGCCTGGTGCACCAGATGCATCAGATTCACCCGATTCAGGCCCGCGGTGAGGTCGGCCAGCGTCTCGAAGGGCACGTCGGAATTCTCGGCCAGCGGCAGCTCCCGTCCGAGGTAGCGCACGAAGTCGAGCCGCTCTTCCTTCGAGGGCAGGTCGATGTGCACCTTGGCCGTGTACGGATTGCGGACGATCGTCTGGTTCAGATCGGCCAGGTTCTCGGCGATGAGGCAGATCGTGAGGTCGGCCTTCAGGAACGCCGGATCGTTCGACCACTTCAGCAGCGTGATGAGGCTCGAGATCTCCTCGCTCGAGAGCGACCCGTAGTCGCCCGCCGCGACGAGCATCGCCGCGTGATCGATGATGACAGCGAGCCGCCGCGGCTGGCTCTGGCTCAGGATCGCCGCCCTGATGAACCGCTCGATCAGGAACAGCGCGCCCCGCGGATCCCGCGGCAAGGCCGAGGCGTACTTGGTGCCCGCCGCCGTGTCGACCGCGCTGACGACGCGGTTGAACTCCGACATCAGTTCGGGGTTGCTGAAGGTGATTCCGGAGGCCTGGTCGTAGCGGATGACCGCGTCGCGGCGTCCGAAGACCGACTTCTCGAGGAACTCGCGGAGCGACACGTACCGCACCTGATCCGGCGTCTCACGGAGCGCCACCAGATCGTGGACCGTGCCGTGGATGATGAACTGCGTGATGGTGCCGCCCTTGTACTTGAGCGCCAGTTCCTGGGCCCAGGCGGGCAGCAGGGCCAGCGGGTCGCTCGCGCGCGGCGGCTCCACGACCGCCACGGGGGGCTTCGACGTGTCCACTTTCTCGGGCGTTCGTTCTCGGGTGGCTTCCTGCGTCATCGGACTCTCCGGAATCGTCACGGCCTCGCGAGGTGCCGGCACGCTCCACCGGCCGGTTCCTCCGGCTCGCGGCAAGCGGCTCCGCTTCTCCTGCGACGGCCTACAGCCTACAGTCTACAGCCTCGACTTCAGTGGATCTTCCGCCTCTTGCGGAGCGATTCCTCCGTTTCGGACTCGTCTTCCTCGTCGCCGGCGCCGGCCGGCAGCGAGGTCACGGCCGCGGAGGTCCCGCCCGACATCAGCGACTGCATCTCGCCCAGGATCTGCTCGTTCTCCTTCATGTTCGTGACCACGAGGTCGATCTGGTCGGAGATGCCGGCCGGGTTGTTCAGCGTCATCACGTTGTCGCCGATCAGCCCCAGCGTGTCCTCGATGGTGGCCAGGCTGGCCTCGAGGAACTCCTGCTGCTCCGAGGCCTTCTTGAGCTGCTCCAGCCGCTGTTCGAGGATCTGGACGTTCTGCTGCTTGACCTCTCGGACCTTCTCGGAGGCCGCGGCCGCCTCCGACTTGAGCCGCTCGATGGTCTTCAGGAGCTGCCGCGGATCGGTCTCGGCCAGGTATTCGCGCAGCAGGATCAGCGACGAGAGCATCCTGAGAAAGGAACTCTGCAGGTAGCCCAGCTTGGCCAGGTTCTGCTCGAACAGGATGCTCGAGGAGGGGTCGACGGCGGCCGCCCGCTCCTCGATCTTGCGGCAGGTTTTTCGGGCCCGGTCGTAGCGGCTCTGATCCTTGGCCGGCAGCCGCTCGTAGAGTTCAGTCTCTCGCTGCTTCCAGTCGATTCCGATGCCGTGGTTCTTCTCGGCGCGCACCATCCTCTGGAAACGGGGGTTGTTCGCCACGAGGCCCAGGTACAGCATCTCGACCGCCGCGCCCAGGTACCAGAAGCCGCTGAAGGCGAGGCCCATCAGCCCGAAGCCGGCGAGGAACGCCAGGTTGTAGCCCGACTTGAACGCCTCCGCGTAGTAGTTTGGTTCCGGCAGGTTGACCTCGTCGGGGGCTTCCATCGTGGGTTCGGATCTCCGGCTCTCTCTCCGGACTCGGCGGCTCATCGTTCGGCGGGGCTGGCCTGCCGGTGGAGCCTCACTGGGGCCCGCCGGACTCTGCCAGTTTAGCCTGGATGGCCCCGATGCGCTCGGGAGCATCCAGAGATCCCATGTCGAGCTTGCCCGCGCTCGCCAGTTCGGCCGCCTTCTGTCCGAGCTGGACGTAGGTCAGCTCGATACGGCGCTCGAGCCGAGTGACCGGATCCTCCTCCGCCGGCTTGGCGCCCAGCTTCAGCTTGAGCGTGCCGAAGAACCCGGCGTCCGGTTTCTGCTCGGTCTTGGCGCGCTCCTGGTGGCGCTTGAGCGTCTCCTGGCACTTGAGGATGTCGTAGTAGAGCACGCTCAACGCCTGGTGCGACAGTTCGTTGGCGCGGATCCGCTTGAACACGTCCCAGCCCAGCCCCTTTTGCTCGGCCCGGAGCATCTCTTCCAGCTCGAGCCGCGTGCGGCCCTCGAGGTTGAGCGCCGCGGCCCCGACCTTCCTGGCCAGCATCTTGTCGGCCTGCTGCTGCAGCAATTCCGCGGTTCTCTGCTTCGACGCGGCGTAGGTCGAGCCGAGCTGCGACGTGTCGATGGGGCCCGTGACCTGCATCGGCATCCCTCCGACCCCGCCCTCGGCTGCCGCCGCCGCGGCGGCCGCCCGCTTCTCGGCGTCTCGCGCGGCCATCGTCTCGATGTCGAACAGCTCGGCCGCCTGGGTGAGCGGCTGGTCCTTGCGGATCACCCGGATCGCCTTGCGCGCCTCTTCGCAGACGTCGATGTCCAGGTCGTTGAGCAATGGCCGGATGGCCGGAACGGCCCGCTCCGCATTGTGGAGCTTCAGCCCGCGGACCGCTCGAAGCCGGATGCCCTCGTACGGATCGCGCAGCGCCTCGATCAACAGGTCGACCATCGGTTCGCCGATGATGTGCGAGATCGCGTAGACCGCGCTCTCCCGCATCGAGACCTTCGGCGAGCGCAACATCGACTTGAGGTATCTCGCGATCTTGGGCACCCCGATGCGCCCGAGCGCCTTGGCCACGTTGCCCCGCACGCGGTTGTTCTCGTCCGACAGCAGCGGGGTCAGCAACTCCGTCACCTGCGCCTGGTCGGGCATCCGTTCGACCAGTTCCACGGCGTTGGCGCGGACGCGCGCGTCGGTGCTCTTCAGGTGAGGCACCGCCAGCACCCAGTCGACCGGTTCACCGACCCGGCCGAGTTGCGAGACCAGGGTCGCCAGCTTCACCGAGTTGTCCTCGACGGCCAACCCGGCCAGCACGTCTTCGCGCGAGAACTCCGGTGCGGACGGACCGGCCTGGGCCGGGCTCCCCGCGGCCGCGGGTGCGCTCGGGGTCGCGCTTGCCAGCGCCGCCGCGGGCAGCTTGCCGAGCAGCTCGTCGACGCGGTTCATCGCTTTGCGGGCCATGAAGACCGTGTCCTGGCTGGAACTCTGGATGGCCCGCTGCAGCGCTGCCTTCAGCGCCACCAGCTCGGCCGGATTCTCCACCGAGGTCGCCGTGATCTGGCAGATGGTCGTCAGGGCCAGGACCCGCAGCTCCTCCTCGGGGTTCTCGACGTCCCGGCAGATCTTCTTCAGGTTGATGGCCATGCGTTCTCCAGAGGTTCCCGCGAGCCGGCGCAGGGTGGCCTGCCGCTCAGCTCTTTCCTTCCTTGAGTCGTCGGACCGCAAGGAACAGCTCGTCGACCTTCTTGTACAGTTCCTGCAGATCGGCGTGGCGCTTGCCGCTCGTCTGGGCCTTCTCCACAGCGCACTCGCCGACCTTACGATAGGCCTCCGAGAGCTGGAAGACCAGCTGGGCCTTCTTGCTCTCCATCTCCCGGTTGCTGAACAACGCCTTGAGGAGCCCCATCCGGGCTGTCTCTTCGTTGTGGGCCTCGAGCTGGGCTTCGTACTTCTTCACCGGACTCGCCTGGGAGATGAGGTCGATCTCGGTGACCAGGTTCGAGCGGATCGCCTTGCAGATCCGGCGCCCGATCAGCTCGAGCTGTTCGTCGAGCTGGTCGTAGAGTGCGTCGAGCTGGCCCTGCAACTCCGGCGTGAGCATCAGCCGCGACGGGGCGCTGTCGCGCGAATCGGGATCCATCTCGCGACCCATCGCCGACCCGGGCGCCGAGCCCGCCGCGCTCGCGTCGCTCGAAGGGTCGAATTCCTTGAAATCGATGGCGCCGGTGGGCGGTTCCTTTGCTGGCGCCGTCGGGGCGAAGAGCTGTCCCGGGGCGATCGAACGGCTGCCGCTCGGCTTCAATGGCGGGAGATCCGGCGCCGCCGCAGCGCGAGTCGCTCGAGACCGACGCTCGCCGGTCTTGGCCTTGGGGCGCGGGGCCTCGTCGGCCGGGCCGGTTTCGGAGGCGCTCGGAGCCGCCGGAACAGCCGGAGGGGTCTCGGCCTGCGCCGGCCGCTCGAGAGCGGGTGGCGCCGGCGCGGGCCGGTCGAGAGCGGGTGGCGAGGGAGGCCGCGGCGCTTGCTCCGGCGCGGCGGGCGCCGGGGGAGTTGCCGCCAGCCCCTCCCAGGAGGCCAGTTCCCGGGTCGCCTGAGCCCTCACGAAGCCGTCGGCGTCCTCGGCCAGCCGCTCGAGCGCTTCCCGGCACCACGGCTGGTGAAGCTTCGCCAGCAGCGGCACGGTCTTGCGCCGGAGCGAGACGGCCGGGTCCGCGATGGCCCGTGTCAGCAGCGGTTCAACGGCTGGGCCGTCGAGCGCGCCGATGACGTACAGCGCCGTGGCGCGGGTCTCCTCGTCAGGGCTGACGAGCAGAACCTCGACGTGCGGCAGCACGCTCTCGGGCTCGATCGGCGCCAGCGCCTTGAGCACGTTGCCTCGCACCCGGTTATCGCGGTCGTTGGCCATCGGCGCGAGCTGGCTCAGGATGTCCTCGCGCGTCCCCAGCCTCTCGACCGTCTCGACCGCGTTGGCCCGGACGCGGTCGTTGCGGTGCACCAGGAACCGCTGGGCCTCTTCCAGGTCTTCCCGGGTTCCCACCACGCGCAGGGCCGAGAGGGCCGACGCGAGCGTGAGCGAGTCGGGCGTTCCGGAGCAGGCCTCGAGCACCTCGTGCCGGGCCTCGCGCAGTTCCTTCTGCTCGATCTCCTGGAGCCGGAAGACCTTTCGAGGATAGTCACCCGAGTCGAGCGCGGCGGGGGAGGGGCGCAACCTCGGAGCTTGCCGGGCCGGCGCCCCGGGCTCGGCCACCGGCGCGGACGCGGGGGCCGGAGCGGCCCCTCGCCGCCTGAGCGACGCCGCCGCGGCCGCCGCCACGGAACCGTCGGAGTCGCCCGCGAGCCGGGCCAGGATGTCGGGGATCTGGGGATGGGCGTGGTACTCCAGCGCCTGCACGACTCTCAGCCGCAGCACCGGGATCTCGTCCCGGGAGGCCCGGCGGAGCAGGGCGACGGAGTTGTCGCCGGTGATGCCTCCCAGCGCCTGGATCGCCGCCGCCCGCGAGCCCGGAAGCGGCGACTGCAGCAGCACCTCCAGGTGGCGGAAGACAGCCTCGCGATCGGCCCGGGCCAGCGCCTGCAGGACGAACAGCAACACCCGCGGGTCGGGGTCGGTCAGCACCGGACCCAGCGCCGGGAGGATGGCCGCGGGCGGGGCCAGCCGCGCATAGGCCTGTACGGCGAACGCCCGGACCTCGGGAGCGGCGCTGCCGAAATGGGTCTGGAGGATCGGCAGGTCGGTCTCGCTGCCGACGCTCCCGAGAGCTTGCAGCGCGACCGCGAGCAGTCGGCCCTCCAGCGTGGGCAGCAGCTCGAGCAGCGGCGCGTGCTGGTCGGGGTCGGGCCGCGTGACCAGCGTTGTCAGCACCTTCGCCAGTTCGGCCGGATCCTTCGTGCGTAGCGGGCTGGGCGGAGGCAGCGGCGACGTGACCGCTGCGGCGCTCCCTCGTGGGCCGGCCTGCGGGCGGGCGCCCGTGGGGGCGGCCGTGGCCGCCGCCGGCCCGGGCCCGAAGTTCGGCAGCAGGTGCTCGTAGGCCCTGCGAGCGTGGTCGAGCGTGTCGCCGGTCTCGACCTCGATCGCCCGTTTCAGATCGCGTTCGATCTGCTGCAGGAGCCCGAGATTCGACATCGTGGTCGACGCCAGGTCCACCCTGCAGAGTGTACGCATGGCCAGGAGCCGGATGTCCTCGTCCTTGTGGCCGAGGTCCTCCGCGAGCTTCTGGAGGTTGATGCCCATCGACGGTGATTACGAGGACGTTACTAGCGTTGAATTGAGGCCGAGCCCGCTCGCGCGAACGCCGCGGAGAGCCGGTGCCCGGCCGGTCATCGGACGGATGCTCCGCGCCTGCCGATCAGGCCGGCCAGCCGTCCGGGGTCGCGGCCCCGATCTCGCCGGTAGCTGAAGAAGAGGTTCGGCTGGCAGCAGGTGCACTCGGGGCAGGGGTCGAACGTCAGCACTCCCCGCGCGGCGAGCAGCGACCCCAGCGCCCGGTCGAGCGCGATCGTCAGACGCCCGTCCTCGCCCCGCAGCACCACCTCGGGCCCGAAGCGCTCGCGGAACGGGCCGGCGACGTCTTCCTGTACCTCGAAGCAACAGGAGTGGATGTGCGGCCCCGAAGCGACTGCCAGCTCCGAAGCGGCCACTCCGCAGTGGCGCTGCAGCGCGTCGAGCGTCGCCTCGACCACTCCGCCCACCAGGCCCCGCCAGCCGGCGTGGGCCGCCGCCACCGCCCGGCCGTCGGCCGCCGCGAACAGGACGGTCACGCAGTCGGCGGTCTGGATGGCCAGTCCGGCCCCGGGCACGGCGCTGAACAGGGCGTCGCCTTCGCCGGTGCAGAGGGCGTCGCCGGCCGTGGCTTGGCCCGGCGAGTGCACCACGATGCCGTGCTTCTGGACGACGTAGTGGACCCCGTCGAGTGCGCCGCCGACGGCGTCGAGGAACCGCGTCCAGTTGCCTCGTGCCGGGGCGTCCGGCCCATCGGACGGCCTCAGGCCCAGGTCGAGCGGCCGCGCCGCCTCGCCGCCCGGGGCGGTTGCCCGCGCCGAGAAGGCGTGCACGATTCCCGGCACCGCGGCCAGGACGTCCGAGGTGAGAAAGGAGACCCCGTCCCTTTGCTGGAGATGAAATCCCATGATCGTTTCAGCCGCAGCCACTCTAGCACCCGCGGCGCATCATGGAAAGGCGCGAGGGTGACTCGGGTGCAGTCGTGGAAAGCGGTGGACAGCCATGGTTCGAGTTCGGCCGGGGACGCTGTCCCCGGGACCCCTGCCAGGGTGGGAGCCCCACCCTGGACCC
>CAZSVK010000280.1:0-8118 GCA_964610245.1 uncultured bacterium | reverse complement strand
GGGCGTCGCGATGACCTCCGTGCCGACTCCGCCGGCCAAGCTGCCGGCCATGACGCAGGTGGCCTACCGCAAGGATCCGACCGGCAGGCGCTCGATGACGGTGGCCCACCCGCAGTTCGGCAAGCGCTGGCTCCCGATGGCCGTCGCGTATGCCCGCGGGCTCTGGTCCTCGTTCCCCGAGGCGCGCAACGCCTGGGGACGGCCCATCGCCAAGGAAGAGGTCATCAAGGCGATCGTCATCCACGAGTCGCGCGGCGTCCACCGCTCGGGCAGCGCCATCATCCACAACCGCAACGGTCCCGGCAGCACCGACCTGGGCTTCGCGCAGATCAATGACGTGGCGCACCGCGGCCTTTCGGTCGATCTCGCCCGGATGTCCTCCGTGATGGACCAGGGCTGGACGGTCGAGAAGCTCGCCTCGCGCGACTACCTCGACGTGTCCAAGCGCCTGCGCTCCAAGCCGGTCACGCTCATCCTGACGCAGCCGGTCCACAACCTCGTCGCTTCGGTGACGGTGCTCTCCTACTCGCTCAACCGCAAGTACGCCCGTACCGCCTCCCCCGAAGAGCAGCTCGTGAAGAGCCTCTCGGCCTACAACCACGGCGCCGGGAACCCCGACTACGCCGAGCCGTGGCTCGACTTCGTACGCAGGGTCGACCCGAAGAAGGGCGAGGAGGGGGAACTCTCCGCGGTCAGCTACGGCATCGGGATGAAGATGTACCTGGGCATGACGCTCGACGCCGACGAGGTCGACTGGTGGGCCCGGCGCAACAACCTCTCCGTCGAGAAGGTCTTCCAGATGTACGTCGACCCGTACTACTCCTACGCGCACTTCCCGTGAGCAGCAGAGCCCCCACGCGCCCCGCTCGCATCGCCTTGCTCCTGGCCTTGGTCTGCCTGGGTTCCCTCCTGGCGGCCGAGCCGGCTGTCGTGGCCGGGCCTTTCCGTTTCGAATCGAGCGGGACCGGGCCCGAGACGGTCTCTACCGCGAGCATCCTCCGCGACGGTTCTCCGGTGGCGCTCGAGCGCGCGCGGGGAGAGCTGGCGTCGGGCGCGCTGTTGCTGGGTGCCCCCGAGGGGAAGCCCGCCGCCGCCGCGGTGCTCTGGCTCGATGCCTCCAACGGCCGCGAGGCGAAGGTGCGGGTCTACCGGCTTCCCGACGCCCACCGCGTCTGGGAGTCTCAGGGGTTCCTGCGCGCCGAGCTGCTGCCAGGCCCGACGGCACGGACCTTCACGGTGGCCTCGCCTCTGACGCTCATGGAACTGCCGCCGCCCCGGTTGAGGGCCCTGCGCGACTTCGCCTGGGACGGCGAGCGCGTGTTGGCGATGGGCCGCCGGCTCGAGAAGGCTGCCACGCCGCGGCAGCGGCTCGAGGCCGCCGCCGATCTCCTCGACACCGGAGAGGCCGCCGCGGCGCTGGCCGCGCTCGAGCGCTGGGACCGCGAGCTGGCCGGCGACGCGGAACTCTCGACCGAGCATGCGCTCGCGCTCGATCTGATCGTCCGCTGCCAGGTCAGGCTCGAGCAAGCGGCCGGCGCCCGTGTCACCCTGGAGCGGCTCGTGCGCGAATACCCGGACGAGCCCGCCGGCCTTGCCGCCCAGGAAGCGCTGGAGTTCATCCGCGCCCACTCGGGCGAGGCCTATCTACAGCGCGAGAGCGCCACGCCGGGTCGCTGAGCTTCGGCCCTCACCCGCCGTGG
Source organism: uncultured bacterium (assembly GCA_964610245.1). Classification (GTDB taxonomy): domain Bacteria; phylum Muiribacteriota; class UBA6191; order JACPRK01; family JACPRK01; genus CAZSVK01. Next base: position 6,418 of record CAZSVK010000280.1, on the reverse strand, counting down.
CCCGAACCCCGGAGATCCTCCCGGACCTGGGCGGTCACCTCGGCCGCCTCCTTCTCGGCGATGCCCAGCAGCTTGCGCAGGAGTTCGACGTAGGCTCGCTTTGCCTCCGCCGGCTCCCCGCCGATCCAGGCCATCGCGACCGCCTGCCGGTAGAGGAACGCGCGGTCTTCCATCGTCAGCTTCCGGATCTCGTCGGTTTCGAGCGGCACGCCCTGCCCCTCGGAGCGCAGGTCGGCCAGGGCGGCGGCCTGCTAGGTAGGCGTGAGGCCGAAGACCAGCAGGCTGTCCCGGTAGAACTCCTCTTCGGCCGGTGAAATGGAGCCGTCGGCGCGGGCCATCGCGACCAGGATGCGCAGCTGCGAGGTCTTCAGGCGCTGGAACTCGAGATCGGCCGCGGCCGGCCCGGGTCCTTGCTTGCGGCGCTTGTTGTAGTAGGCGATGGCGTAGTCGCCCACGCTGCGCGTCGAGAAGTAGTTGACGCCGCCCGAGAGGAGAATCCCTAGACCCGGGATGAAGGCCAGGAGCTTCTTCTGGAAGAACTTGCGCCCGACGTGCATCAGGAGACGTTCCGCCGCGTGCTTGGCGCCCATCATCGCCACCAGCTTGCCCACCTCGGCGGTGCCCGCCATCTCCCCGCCCTTCTCGTCGCCCTTCACCGCGGCCAGGATGGCGATCGCCTCCCGGCGCCGCAGTTCCCGGTTGCGCTCCGGTTCGTAGAGATAGCCGAGCTTGCAGAGCATCGTCAGCTCTTCCCGTAACGTCAGAGTGAAGTCCGCGCCGATGCTCGCGATCAGCGTCGGCCAGCCTCCCAGGGGGAACAGGTCGGGCAAGGCCGCTCCGCCCCCGATGAACGCCGTGCGCTTCGAACTCTCCGCCACGACCTCGGCGGCCAGCGCGTCCAGGCCTCGCGTCACTCCCGCTTCGACGCGGGCTCGCATCTCGGCCTCCTGCTCGGCCTGGCCGCTCAGGATGCTCTCGACCGTCTGCCCGATGGCGCCGTCGAGAAAGCTCTCGATCTCCTTCCAGGGAATGCCGGGAAATGCCATGTGTGGTCGCCTCCTCCCTCAAGGCTATCCTCGACCGGCCCGGGGCGCCATGGTCCCGAACGGAGCGAGCGACGAGCAAGGGGCTTGACGGCGGGTCGCGACGGACGTACATTCAATTCGACGCACATCGAACTGATATCACGGTGATAGGGAGTCCCCCATGCCTCACAGACCCGCTTCCCGTCCCTCTCCCGGCCAGGACGCCGGCGCCGACCCGATGGACGAGCTGCTGCCGCTCTTCAAAGCCGTCGCCGACGCCTCTCGCCTCAAGCTCATCGGCCTGCTCGCCACGCGGCCGCATACGGTGGAAGAGCTGGGCGAGGCGCTCTCGCTCAGCGCCTCGACCGTCTCGCACCATCTGGCGCGCCTCTCCGGCGTCGGGCTCGTCAGCGCCCGGGCCGAGAGTTACTACAACGTTTACAGCCTCGACAGCGCCCCCTTCGAGAAGGCGGTGCGAGAGGTCCTCTCCCACACCCGCCGCGAGACGGTGAAGGCCGCCACCGACGGGCCTCTCTTCGAGCGCAAGGTGCTCCGGGACTTCCTCACCTCCGAGGGCAAGCTCCGCGCCCTGCCGGCCCAGATGAAGAAGCGGCTGGTGCTCCTGCGGCACGTCCTTCAGCCGTTCGAGAAGGGCAAGCGCTACTCCGAGAAGCAGGTGAACGAGCTGCTGAAGAGCTACTCCGACACCGAGTACGTCACGCTGCGGCGCTACCTGGTCGACCACCGCATGCTCGCTCGCGAGGGCGGCGGCCGCGAATACTGGCTCGCCGAGTGAAGCTGGCCGGCGGCCCGGGCCTCACCGCTCGGGCCGCTGCGCCCGGGTCGCCATGTAGAGCGGGAAGTACTTCGAGAGCGGCTCCGAGGGATCGGTGTCCTCGAACAGGGCCGTGAGCACGAAGCCGGCCTCGGTCTGGCCGCCGAGCTGATCGCCCAGGGTGTGGCTGAACTCGAGCGCTTCGCCCTGGGCCATCCGCTTCTTCTGGTGCTCTGTGTCGAGCGCTTCGACGTCGCTGTAGGGCAGGGGATGAACCACGACGAACCTGCCGGCGGCGGCCTCCGTCTCGTCGAAGAGGTAGGCCGCGGGATTGGTGAAGCCCGAGAGCAGCACTCCGCCCGGCCGCAGCACGCGGCAGGCCTCGCGCCAGACCTTCCTGACGTCCGGCGTGAAGGTGTTCGAGACCGGGTGCACCACCAGATCGAAGCAGCCGTCTTCGAACCGGCCGAGGTCGGCCATGTCGCCCTGGGCCAGCTCCAGCGGAAGACCGTCGCGCTCGGCCACCTTTCGGTCCTGTTCGAGCTGCCTGGGCGAGTTGTCGAACACGGTCACGCGAGCGCCCGCCGCGGCCAGGAGCGGGCCTTGCTGGCCTCCCCCCGAGGCCAGGCAGAGCGTCCGGCAGCCGGGGAGGGGAGGGAACCAGGCGAGAGGCACCGGTCGGGTCGGCGTCAGAAAGAGCTCGAACTCTCCGCGGCGGGCGGCCGCGATCGCTTCCGGCGTGACCGGGACCGACCAGCGGATACCGCCTTCCACGTAGCGATTCCAGGCCTCGCGGTTGTGCTTCAGGACGTCGGGGGGCGGGGCTTTCGGTCGAGACTGGGTCATCGCGAGGGACCTCCCGGGGCCGTTGTCGTGGTGGGCGTGAGGAGGGCCGGGAGCGCGAGCGGGGCCGGGCCGGGGGAGGCGAAGCGGCTTCCCACGGGCCAGACCGGGGGCCAGGTGTCGGGCCGGGGCTCGGGGCACTCCGGGGGGCGGTTCTCGATCCGCAGCCGGTCGGGCGGCACCCCGATCGAAGCCAGCCACAGCAACGCGGCCTGCAGGCTCTCCGCCGTCGTGCAGTAGGACTGGCTGTCCTGGTCGACCGTCACCTTGAGCACCGCCGCGCCGTCGTGCCGGACGGCGATACCGCCCGCCGTGAGCACCGGCCCGCCTCCCGACAAGATCGGATGCGAATAGGCATTACCAGGCGCGTCCGCCGGCTCGGGGCCGACCACGAACCGGCCCTCGACCGGGAGCGAGAACTTGTACCGGGCACCAGACTTCAGCCGCAGCAACTCCGCGCGGCTCCGGAGAGTCAGGACCTGGGCCGGGTCGCCGCCCGACGCGCGTAGCTTGGCCAGGACCGGTGCGTACGGCACGCGGCAGTCGAAGATCGGCCGGACCGCGGGAGGCTCTGCTCCGCGGACCGGGGTGCAGACGGCGACAAGGGTCAGCAGGGCGAGCAACCGCGCCGCCTGCCGGCGCACGAGAGAGGACGGACCCGGGCTTGTCATGGTCGTTCGATTGTACCTCCGGCGCAGGCTCCGGGGCACGAAGTGCGTCGCCGGACCTGTCCGCGAGCCGTACGGGTCCGAGTCGGCCGGGGGAGCGTGACAAACGGGCCCGATCGGGGGCATGCTGTTGTGGGGTGCGGCTAGGATTTCTCCGGCGCAAGACGCGGCCCGCGTGGCGCCGGGACAACCTTTCATGGAGTGATGAACACCTTCCGACGGTCGCGGAAGCTCTGCAGATCCGACGGGCCTCGAGTCTGGATTCTTCTCTGGTTGCTCACGCTGGCTCTCACCGGCTGCAGCCAGGAACTATCGGGGCCCGTGCCGCGCTATGCCGCCGCTCCGAGCGATCGGACCGCGCCCATCCACGCCTTTGCGATCCATCCCTTGCACAATCCGAAGAAGCTGATGCAGGCCTATCAGCCGCTCGTCGACCATCTGAACTCGCGGCTCGCGGGGGCCAGGCTGACACTCGAGGCCTCCCGCGACTACGCCAGCTACGAGAAGAAGTATCGCGACCGCAAGCCCGGCTTCATCCTCCCCAACCCGTGGCAGACGCTGCAGGCCATGAAGGCCGGATATCACGTCCTCGCCATGGCCGGCGAGCCGGGGGACTTCCGGGGCATCCTCGTGGTCCTCGAGGACAGCAGCCTGCGCAGCCCGCGAGATCTGAAGGGCAAGGCGGTGAGCTATCCGGCCCCGACGGCGCTGGCGGCCTGCATGATGCCCCAGTACTGCCTCCATCGTTCTGGCCTGGACATCACCAGGGATCTCGAGAATCGGTACGTCGGGTCGCAGGAATCGTCCATGATGAACGTGGTCCTGGGGCACACAGCGGCGGGCGCCACCTGGCCGCCTCCCTGGCGGGCGTTCCAGAGAGAGCATCCTCGCGAAGCCGCGACGCTGAGGGTGTTCCTGGAGACCGAGCCGCTGGTCAACAACTCGGTGATGGTGCGTGACGACATGCCGCCCGTGCTCCGGGACCAGGTTCGCAAGCTCTTGTTCGAGCTGCCCGAGTCCGCGGAGGGCAGGGCGATCCTCGCCGGCATGGAGACCGCCCGGTTCCTGCCGGCCTCGGATCCGGACTACGACGTGGTCCGCACCTATGTCGAACGGTTCGAGAGGGAAGTGCGAAAGGTCGAGGCGAAATGAGCCGTCCGGGCATCAGGAGCTTCTTCTTCGGAACGCTCCGAGGCCGCCTGATCCTCAGCGTGGCGGGAATCCACGCGGTCATGATGACTCTCTTCATCATCGACCTGACGGCACGCCAGCGCGCGATTCTCCTCGAGCGGCAGGTCGAGGAGGCCACGGCCGTGGCGCACTCGCTATCGACCTCGGCCGCGGTCTGGATTGCCAGTGCGGATGTCTCGGGTCTGCAGGAGCTGGTCGATTCCGAGCAGCGCTACCCCGAGCTGTTGTTCGCCATGCTCACCGATGAACGGGGTCACGTGCTCGCCCACACCGATCCCGGCAAGCTCGGGCTCTACCTGATGGATCTGCCCGGACAGATCCGCGAGACGGTGCTGAGCAGGACGCCGGCCGCGGTGGACGTGATCGTGCCGGCCAAGCTGGCCGATCGGCACGTCGGCTGGGCCCGGGTCGGAATCGGGCGGGGTGTGGAGGCCGAGAGGCGGGCGGAACTCGCTCGGACGGGGGTGCTCTATGCGATCGCGGCGATCGTGATCGGCTCCTTCATCGCCTGGGGAATGGGGCGCCGGATCACCCGCAGGTTGTGGGCGGTCCAGGACACGATCGGCTCGGTCAGGCGCGGCGATCGGACGGCGCGGTGCCTGCTGACGGGAACCGACGAGGCCGCCTCGATCGCCTCCGCGTTCAACACGTTGCTGGACACGCTGGACGAGCGCAGCGGGGCGCTCTCGATGAGCGAGACGCGGTACCGCCTGCTGCTTCGCAATGTTCGGGCCGGTGTCATCGTTGTGGGAGCGGATGCGCGGGTCCTGATCTCCAATCCCATGGCCCAGGAACTCATGGGACTCTCGGAGCGGCAACTGCTGGAGGAGGAGCCGATCGATCCCGGTTGGATGCTCCTGCGGGAGGATGGCTCGCCGATGCCCCCCGACGAGTATCCGGCCCAGCGGACGCTGGCGACCGGCCGGCCGCTCAAGGATCTGCTGGCCGGAGTTCGCCGGCCCGACCGCGACCGGGTGACCTGGATCCTGGTCAACACCGAGATGCCGCAGGTGGGGGATCGGCAGACCGGCGAGATCATCGTGTCCTTCGTGGACGTCACCGAGCGTAAGCGCACGGAGGAGGAGATCCGGAAGCTCAATCAGGAGCTGGAGCAGCGTGTTCGCGAGCGGACGGCGTCACTCGAGACGGCCAACAAGGAACTGGAATCGTTCGCCTATTCGGTATCCCACGATCTGAGAGCGCCGGTGCGCAGCATCGAGGCGTTCGGCCGGAGCCTTCAGGACGACCATGCCGCGCGGATGGATGAGGACGGCAGGCAACTGGTGCGACGTGTCCGGGTGTCAGCCGAGCGGGCGGCCCAGCTGATCGACGATCTGATGGAACTTTCGCACGTCACGCGGGGCGAGATGCGGCTGGAGCGGGTCGATCTGTCGGTCATGGCCCGGCAGGTGGCCGACGAGCTGGCCGGCCGCGAGCCCGGACGCAGGGTCGAGTTCCGCATCGCTTCCGGGGTCGAGGTCACCGGCGACGCCCGATTCCTCCGGGTCGTGATGGACAACCTGCTCGGGAATGCCTGGAAGTTCACTTCCCGGCGCGAGCAGGCAACGATCGAGTTCGGCGCGGCCGGGCAAGCGGGGAGCGTCGTCTACTACGTCCGGGACGACGGGGCCGGGTTCGACCCGAAGTACCTCTCCCGGCTCTTCACGGCGTTCCAGCGCCTGCACGCCGCGAGCGACTACCCGGGGACCGGCGTCGGCCTGGCCACGGTGCAGCGTATCATCCAGCGCCACGGCGGCCGGGTCTGGGCCGAGGGGAAACCGGATCGAGGCGCCACGTTCAGCTTCTCGCTGCCGGCCGGTTGAGGCCGCTTCCGCTGTCGAGAAATCGAGAGATGCGGCATAAACAATGGCGCGCCCGACAGGACTCGAACCTGTTACCTGCGGATTAGAAATCCG
>CAZSVK010000279.1:0-8121 GCA_964610245.1 uncultured bacterium | reverse complement strand
TTTCAGCTTGCCTCTCGACGCCAGGGCGGCGAGCGAGGCCAGCAACCCGGCCATCGCCGCGGCGAAGAGCAGGTTGGCCGACCACGCCTGACACATTGCGTCACCTTCGAGCTTGTCCAGGCCCGCCTCGCCCAGGAACATCGCCGCGAGCCGGGGCCCATCGAACCGCACCGCGGCCAGGCCGGCCAGGCAGCTGAGCGCGGCGGTCGCGGAGCCTACCAGTGCAAAACGCAACGGTCGGCTGGCTCCGCCGGCGAGGGCGTCGACTCCGAGGGCGGCCAGAATCGGGAGTATCACCGTGGCGATGGAGAAGTACTTCTCGGCGAAGCGGAACGAGAGCAGCGGGGGGATCGCCGCCGTCAGCCAGCCGAAGAAGGGGCCGTTGTTGCCGAGGGAGACGGCGACGGAGGCCAGGGCCAGGGCCCATCCGAGGTGCGCCGTGTATCGGCCGCCGGTCGGCGCCTGGCCGTCGCCGGCCGCCTCTTCCGACGGCCGTTGCCCCTTCCGGGTCCCCCACGCCAGGCTCGCGATGGCCAGGACGAGCAGCGGGATTCCCACGTAGGAGTCGAACATCATCGGGATCGACCCTTGCGCGAAGCTGGCCTTGTAGAACGGCGAGGTCGGATCGGGGAAGCTGACCGGCAGGACCAGATTGAGCAGGTTCCAGGGCTTCAGGTCGTAGGTGAACGGGCCTGTCAGCGCCAGCCCTCCGGCCCGCTCGGAGAGCAGAATGAACCGCGCGAGAGGCAGGACCTGGTAGGCGAGCAGCAGCCCCGCCGCGGCCAGCGCGGCTAGCCCCCACAGGAGGCTCCTGGAGGCCGTCAGCCTTGCGTTTGCCGGGCGCAACCAGGGCAGCAGTCCCAGGAAGAGCGCCGAGAACAGCATGAACTGAGGGTCGCTTCCGCTGCCCTGAGCTGCGAGGGCGAGCACCGTCGCGGCGAAGGCGATCGCCGAAGGCGCCGCCAGGAAGTGATCGAAGGCGACCAGCACCGCCGGGATCCAGGCCAGTCCGTGTTGCTGGGGGCTCATCGCGTGAAGGGCCACCGGGAAGCCGCAGAACATGAACGCGGTCGAACCGAGCGCTGCCGCCGTCCCGGAGAGGCGCCACCGTCGCAGGAGCCAGAAGAAGAACAGCCCTCCCAGGGGAACGTGGGCGACGGTGAAGAGGTTGAAGGCGGTGATCGGCGAGCCGACGAGCAGCAGCTGCGATAGCGGGTAGAAGACCAGCGAGTGAGGATCCGACTGGTAGGGGTAACCGCCGCCGATCCGCGGCTCCCAGTGCGGGATCCGGCCTTCGAGCAGCGCCTGTCGCGTCACGCAGACCTGGGGATAGTGATAGGCTGCCGCGTCGCGGAAGTAGATCGTCTCCCCGCCGGCCAGGATCGGCCAGTAGAACCCGATCACCGCGGCGAGCAGCGCCGCCACCCACGCCAGGTCCGTGCGCGGGCTGCCGCCGCCCCGAGGGCTGTCGCCCCGTGCTTCCACGGCGCGAGAGTATACACCTGCGAGAAGGTCAGACGAGCGGTCCCGGGGCGCTCCGCGTGCGGTCGTGGATAGTGGGATGACCTCGAGTTGTCTGTCGGGGGCTCTGCCCCCGAACCCCTGCAAGGGGCGAAGTTCGCACCTTGACCCCCCGATGACTGGAGAGTGTCTTGCCCGCGCTCGCAGCTCAGAGTCATCGGAAGTGTCGATTCGGCCAGGTCCTCCGCAATCCATGCCGGGTCCAGGGGGGGGCTCCCCCCCTGGCGGGGGGCTGAGGGCAGCGCCCCCAGGACAGACTACTCCTGAGATCCGCCTTCGCGTCCCAATTGACGCCTCCGGCCCGGTCCGCTACAGTCGCCGCCGAATGGAAGCGTGATGAAGGCTCTGGACCAGCAACAGCCGACGACATCCGACTTGCTCGCCGTGGCAGGGCCGGGAGCCGCACCCTCCCGGTTCGGCGGCGACGCCGTCTGGATCGCGGCCCTGTGGCTGGCGGCGGCGCTCTACTTCCAGGCGGCGCTCTTCGGCGGGCAGACGCTCTACTTCCGGGACACGGTCGACATCTACTATCCCCAGGCGCTCTTCACGGCGGAGGCGTTGAAGGAGGGGCGTCTACCGCTCTGGGAGCCGAAGATCGGGTTGGGGTATCCCTTTCAGGCCGATCCTCACTCGATGGTCTTCTACCCGCTGACCGCGATCCTCCTGCTCTTCCCCTTCCCCCGCGCCTACAACCTCTTCACGCTCGTGCACGTGCCGCTGGCGGGGAGCTTCCTCTTCTGTCTGCTCCGGCGCTGGGGATTCTCCAGGCCGGCCGCGGGGCTCGGGGCGGTAACGCTGATGTTCTGCGGGTTCACCATCGGCTGCACCTGCTTGACGACCTTGCTCAGGGGGCTGACCTGGGCGCCGCTGGCGATGTTCGCCTTCGACAGGTTCCTCGCCGGAGGAGGGCTGCGCGCCCTCGCCCAGACGGCGCTGGTGCTGGCCGTGCAGGGAAGCGGCACCGATCCGCAGTACGTCTTCTTCACCGCCGTCGCCCTGGCGCTGCTGCCGGCGATGCGGCCGGCGTCGGGCCCGGCGCTGGCGCCACGCCGGATCTGGCTCGGATGGGCGGGGGCCGGTGCGCTGGCGGCCTGCATCCTGGCCTACCAGTACCTCCCTCTCGCCGAGCTGATCCAGGTCTCCAACCGTGTCCACGGGCTCGAAGCGCAGGAACAGGCGGGATTCTCCGTGCATCCGGCCAACCTCTACAATCTGTTCCTGCCGGTCTCGTTTCCGGATCCGGCGACCGGCGAGTACCTGGCCAGCTTCCGCGGCGGGCAGATGCCGCTCTACCCGGACCTGTACTGGGGTCTGCCGGTGATGGCGCTGGCTCTGGCCTCGCTCGGGTTCCTGGCCTGTCCGGGCGGAATGGGCAAGCTGGCCGTCACGGCGAGCGCGCTGGCGGTCGTCTGCCTGCTGCTTGCGCTGGGCGACTTCACGCCGCTCCACGGGTTGCTCGTGAAGCTGATCCCGCCCCTCACCTTCTTCCGGTACCCGAGCAAGTACCTTCTTCTCACGGCGCTGGGGGTGGCCCTGGCGGCAGCGGCCGGTTTCGAAGGGCTCCGCCGCGAGGCCGGCGCCTGCCAGCGCGTCTACGAGCGCAGCCTGGAGATCCTCGGCGGCCTGACGCTCGCGATGCTCGGGCTGCTCCTGGCGACCGGCACCTGGCTCCCGGAGGCCTTCCTGGCGGACGGGATCTGGCAGGCCATCCCTCCGAGCCTCGGGAACCTCTTCGAACTGATGCGGCGCTCGTGGCTCTCCAACGGGATGTTCGCCGTGGGACTGCTGGCGGCGGCCCGGGTGCTGCTCGCCCTCGTCTCGCGCGGCAAGCTGGAGCGGCGGCACGCCCTGACCGCGATCGCCCTGCTCACCGCCGGCGACCTCGCCCTCGGCACCCACCGCAGCTTTCCCACCGTGCAGGACGAGTTCCTGACCGCCGTGCCGCGCGCGGTGGAGTGGGTCGGCCGGGCCGCGCCCGGGGAACCGCCGCCTCGCTACGGGTCGCTCGTGCTGAAGAATTTCGAGTTCGACGCCCAGAGGACCGTGCTCTGGCAGTTTCTGTTCGAGCGCGAGCTGCTGCACCACTTCTGGGGCAGCCTCCACTCGCTCGATCCGGCGCTGGCCTACATGTCGGTCCAGCTCGCCTCGAACGTACGCATGCAGGCCCTTTTCGGCGGGCAGCCGCGGGCCCTGCGGAACCGGCTCTTCGCCTCCATCGGAGTGAAGGCGATCGTTCGGCCGGTGGCGCCCGTTCCGGCCCCGGACGAACGGCTGCTCGGCAGCTATGGCCCGCTGGCCGTGCAGGCGATCGACGGGGTCGTGCCCAGGGCGTTCGTGGCCGGGCGCGCGGTGCCCGTCCCAGTGGGCGAGCAACTCCCCACTCACGAGACGCTGCTCGCCCTGCCCGGCGAGGCGGTCTACGAGACCGAGGAAACCGGAGCGGCCGCCTGGGAACCGCGGACGATCAAGGCCTGCCGCATCTCGTCGTACCGGGCCGACTCGCTCACCGTCGATTTCGAGGTCGAGGGAACGGGACTGCTCGTCGTCCTGGACCAGTCCCATCCGGGCTGGGAGGCCCGGGTCGATGGACAACCACGGCCGATCCGGCGCGTGTGCGGTCTCTTCCGCGGAGTCGAGGTGCGGTCCGGCGAGCGCTGTCTGGAGATGACCTACCGGCCGGCCTCGTTCCGCACCGGCGGCATGTTGAGCCTGCTAGCGCTGGCGTTTAGCTTCCTGCTGCTAGCCGCTCGACCCAGGAAACGAAGACAGGTATCACAGAGGCACAGAGACACAGAGTAGTGTTTGACCCGCCTTCCACCAACTCCCCCTCCGTGTCTCTGTGCCTCTGTGTCTCTGTGATTGGTCAACCCCGTTCGAGGTCGAGACCTTGCACCCTGCGACGATTCCCGGCGGCGCCGCTCAGTCGGTGCCCTTCACCAGCCGCTCGAAGATCTTGTGGGCCTTCTTGGCGTTCTCGCTCTCCATGCCCTCGCGCTGAACGATCTGCTGGCAGAGGACGCGACCCAGGCCCTTGCGCTTGGTCTTGGCGCAGAGGAACGCCAGCTTTAGCGATATGGCCACGTCGAACGGCTCGGCCACGTGGGCCATGTAGAAGTGCGAGTAGGCCTGATCGTAGGACTTCTCCGAGAGGTAGAAGTCGCCCAGCAGCGCGTGGATATCGGGCTTGAGGCCGATGATCGCGCTGATCGTCTTCATCACGGTGCTGGCAGGCGTGGCATTGCCGGCGCCCAGTTCATCGAGGCCGAAGTCGACCATCTTCTCGAGCAAGGCCAGCTCTTTCCTGAAGATGCGGAGGTAGGCGGCCAGCGAGCGTTCGACCTCACCGCGTTTCCGGAAGACGCGCGCGAGCAGGAACAGAGGCGGGAGGAAGTCGTTCGCCCCCTTCTCGAAGGCCGCGGCGAGCTTCTCAGGCGGGTTGTCGTCGCCCTGGGCAGAGCCGCTGCGCATCGACAGGTACTGGGCGAACGGGTTCTGCGAGTACAGGGTCATGAAGAGCTGCAGTTGCTGACGGGCCCCGTCGGGATCCGTGGCGAGCATCATCAGGATGCGTTCCAGCTCTTCTTCCTCGTTGACCCGCTGGGTGACGGTGCCCAGGGCCGGAGTCATGTCGGCGGTCTCGATGACGTCGAGGAACTCGGACGAGGCGGTCGGCTCGGGCCCCGGCGCCGGAGCCTCGACCGCGGGGCTGGCCGGCAGCTTCTCGGTCGAGAGGTCGGCCGCCCTTTCGCTGACGGGTGGCGAGATGGGCGCCACGCGCAGACCGTCGCCGCGTTCCACGACGCGCTTGTAGTAGTCGCGCAGCGCGATCGGCAGCATCGGGTGGGATTCCAGCTCGACCAGCCGGAGCGAATCGCCGATCGCCCGCATGACGTAGATGGCGCTGTCGGTGAAGACCGGGCCGGGGCTATCGAGCATCTTCTGGAGTTCCGAGAGCGCCTTGGTGTCCCCCAGGTTCCAGAGCGCCAGGACGGTGTTCGCCCGGATCCGGTTGTTCGGGTGGCGCAGCATCGGCTTGAGGTAGGCGATGACCTCGAGGTTGCCCGAGCGGTTGAGGCCGTCGATGGCGTTGGCCACGACCCGTTCGTCCGGATCGGACAGGTACTGCGGCAGGAAGTTGAGCCCCTCGACCCCGGCCAGCTTGGCCACCGCGCTCACGATGGCGCTGCGGGTGGTGGGCTCGCGCTCGGTCTTGAACATCGACGTCAGGAAGCTGACGTGGGAGGGCGAGCCGATGTTGCCGACGATGGCCGCCGCCAGCGTGCGGATCTCGGGCTTGTTGTGGCGGGTCACCTTGAGGAAGGTGTCGAGGACTTCCTTGCGGTTGAAACGTTCCAGGGCGCGCAAGGCCGAACTGACCACATCGGTGTCCAGTTCGGTGAGCACCAGAGTGGCCAGCCAGCCGGCGGTCTCCTTGTTCTGGATCTGGCTCGCGCAGTAGGCGGCGGCTGCGCGCATGTTCTTGTTGGAGCTGTCGAACATCCGCTTCACGGTGTCCAGCGCCATCTGCTGGTTGAAGCGGAAGACGGCCAGCCCGGCGTTGCCGCGGACGCGATGGTGCTCGTCCTTGAGCAGGGGCGGAAAGATACGCATTGCCCAGTCGTACGAGAGGTTGTAGTGACCCAAGGCCTCGACCGCGTTGGCCCTGACCCGATCGTCGCTGTCCTGCAACAGCTTCATCAGGACTTCCTGGGCCTCTCGCGACTCCATGCGGGACAGCGCGATGGCGGCGCTGGCCTTGATGCGCGGGGTGGTGCTGCCCCGGACCTTCTGGACGATGAAACCCAGCGAGGCCGGGTTCTTGAGGCGAGAGAGCGAGCCCAGGGCGGCCAGCACGACGCTCTCTTCGCCGTCGTGGAGGCGGCTGACGAGCGCGTCCACCGCGCGGTCGGGTGGGAGCGCGCCCAGGGCGATCGCGGCGGCCCGGCGGACCTCGGCCGACGGGTCCTTCACGCCCGCCTCGAGCACCGGGAACGGGTCGGCGGAGTGGACGCGCCCCAGCCGTTGCATGCAGGGAGCGCGGTTCACTCCGTTGTGATCCGACGCCACCTCCATGAGCACCGCCTCGGCGTGGGGTTCGGTGTAGCGGGCCAGCGCCTCGGCCACGACCGTCAGGGGGATGCTCCCGCGCGCGAGCTGCTCGAGGACCGCGAGCGACCCCGGGTGGCGCAGAGCGCCGAGCGCCTCGACGCTCTTCTCGAGGGGGCCGGGCCGCTTGCCCAGCGCGATGTCATGGAGCCGCGTGATGACCGGGTAGAGCAGGTCGTGTCCGGCCGTGCGGAGCTGGATGACGTCGAAACCCTTCAAGAAGTTCGAGGCTGGCTCGGCCAGCATCTGAGGATCGTCGAAGAGCGCGCAGTTGCCGGGGTTGTGCTTGCGGCCGAAGCAACGCTGGTTGAAGATCGATTGCAGACGCCGCGCCTGGTCCTGGACGTTGCGATCCGAGTCGGTCAGCGCCTGGGCGAGCAGGCGGCGGATGTCCTCTTCGGGGACGTCGTCGAGCTGCTGCTCCAGTTGCATCAGGGCATAGATGCGCAGCTGGGCATCCGGGCTGGACAGGAGCTGTCGGAAATCCATGAGTTTCGCTGACGGCAGCTAGCGAGTCTTGCGGCAGACGCACTCTTCGACGACGTTGACGCCGATGAAGATGTAGCCCAGGCCGCTGCACTTCTTGCAGGCCTTCTGGCGCTGCTTGGCCTCGCTCATCTCCGTGCGGCGGCGTTCTCCCTCGGTGGCGCGCCGGGTCGAGGTCTTGAGGCTCTCGCACTCGTAGATGACCAGGTCGCTCGAGTAGAGTTCGACCTGCCGCGCCTCGAGGTTGTCCATCACCTGGAGCAGCAAGGCTTCACTGGCGTCCATCTCGTCCAGGCGCTCTCTCTCGTCCTTGGTCACGTCCCGGCCCAGGGCGTTGACGATGCGGTCGAGCACCTTCTGCGACAGGCTCTGGCGGCTGGCTGGGGCCTGGGGTCGCACCGGAGCCGGGGCGGCGGCAGGCGCCGGGGCCGGCCGGACGGCGGGAGCCGGCGTGGGAGGCGTCTCCTGGGTGAAGACCGACCAGGGCGATTGGGCCGGTCCGGGAGCGGGAGATTCGGCGTAGGCGTCTTCGTCCTCGAGCGACGGCTCGGGCTGCATCGGGCCCATCACGCGCAGGTTCTCCTCGGTGTTGAGGAGGTAGAAGCTCGCGGGCTGGGGGGACGTCTCGGTGTGAAACTGCAGCACCGTGCCTCGCGCCAGCGCCGCGCGTAGCCCGCGGAGTACCCCTTCCTGGTCGAGGTCGGTGCCTGTCACGAGCGCCTCGAGCGGCACCAGCGTCATGGTCTTCTCGAATTCGTAGTTGGCGTGAACGAGGAAGAGCGTGACGAGGAGTTCCTCGCGCGACAGTTCGGCCTTGAGGAGCACGTCCAAGAGCAGGTCCGGGATTGGCGTGAAGTTTCCGCGCAACTCCGGAAAGGTCAAGGATGTTCCCATCTACTCCGCACTATAAGACCGACTGCCGCGTCATGTCAAACCGGCCCCGGTCTTCGGGTGCGCGCGCAGAAGGTGGGAAGCCGCGCTGGTACGAGTTCTGCCGGGGACGCTGTC
>CAZSVK010000278.1:0-8122 GCA_964610245.1 uncultured bacterium | reverse complement strand
CCGAGAGGCAAGTCGAGATCCTCCCAGTTTCCCCACGAACCGCGCGCGCACCCGCAAGCGGGGGGCAGGGGATCGGCAAAGTCGACAGCTGTACTGTAGGGGCGGGCTCGTCCCCGCGCGGGCCGGGACAAGCCCGAGCCGCAGGCGAGGGCGGGGGACCCGGGGTTGGAAAACCCCGGCTCCAAGATTGGGCTTGCCCCTGGCGAGCTGCCGACCCCCGTTCTGTCTGAGGGCCCTGCCGCTGCGGACAAGCCCGGCCCCTACGTGATCCCGGGAAACGACTCGCCGACTTTGCCGGGACCTTGGACTTGGGATGCAGCCGCACGCCGTGGCGTTCTGGCGGTATGCCACGCCGGAGTGGCAAGATTGACGTAGTCCGCCCGCGGACGTTCGAGCCGACAAGGAGCCCTCCCGATGGACGAGAAGCAAACGAGCGGAGTTCGCCTGGGAGCCTACGTGCGGAAGCTGGCCCGCAACGAGGGCGAGGTCGTGTGCAACATCTGCAACGCCGCGCTCACCGGGGCCATCGTCTGCTGCCCGGTCTGCGACACGCCCTACCACCCCGACTGTTGGGACTACAACAAGGGTTGCGCCGTCTACGGCTGCAAGGCCGCAAACGGGGCCGGCGGACAGCCTCGGCCGAACGAAGCGCTCCTGCCGCCGGCTCCGGCCCCCCGTGGTCGCCGGCAACCGGCCCCCGTGGTCGCCTTCAGCTGCCTGGTAGGCCTGGGGCTGGGTCTCTTCGCCGCCGCTGTCTGGCAATCCGGCGCTCCCGCCACCGTCAGCGTCGAACCGGCGGCCGGGAGACTCTCGCGCGGCCCGGCCGAGGCTGCGAGGACGGCGCCCCCCGAGCAGCAGGAGGAGTGGATTCGCCGTCAGGAGCGGCTCCGGGCGCTGGAGCACGTCCGGGATCCCGAGGTGATGCAGGAACTGGTCGCGGCGCTGCGGACGCCCGATGAGCTGCCCGGCGGAGTGCATGTGAGGACGGCCGCCGCCGAGGTGCTCGGAAGGGCCGGCTGGAAGGAGGCCGCCCCCGACCTGATCCAGGCGCTGGACCGCGAGTCGACCTTCTTCGCCCGGCCCGCCTACGCCATCGCGCTGTACAAGCTCGGGCACGTGGCCGGACTGGGCCGCCTGCGGTCGATGCTGGAGGGGTACAGTCCGGGCATGGATCGGCTTGCGTCCGACGCCCAGGAGCGGCAGTTGACGGCCATGTGCGCCGCCAGCGCGGCCGCCATGGAGCAGGTGACGGAGGTCGCCCCGATCCTGGTCTCGTACCTGGACGACACCGATCCCGAGATCCTCAAACAGGTGCTGACTGACCTGCGGCAGATGGAGTACAAGCCGGCCATCCCGGCGATCGCCCGGCTGCTGGCTCGGGAGGACTGCGCCACGGTCTGGGCGGCCTCCGAGCTGCTCGTGGCGCTGGGGGCCTACTCCGAACGCTCCCGGATCGAAGCGCGGCTGCGGCAGTGTCCGGCCTACTCGAGCGGACTGCCGGGGCTGTTGCAGACTCTGAATGTCGCCGAACTCGAGGCGGAGGCCACGACAGCCACGCCCGCCACGACGACCACGACCGCCGCGGATGGCGGCGTCACTCGCTACCGGTTCAAGACGCTCTTCACGACCTTCGAGGTCGAGAAGGGGCCAGACGGGAAGTCCAAGATCCGGCAGGTGCGCCGCCCGTCGAGGCCGAGCCGTCGAGCCGGCCCCTGACCCCGGCGGGGGGGCGGCTCCCGCAGTAAGATGGGCTCGCCAGGAGGTCGCCCGTGCGCCCGGTTCGAAATCGCATCCTTCCAGGAGAGTCCGTCTGCCCGGCCCGGCCCGGCCCGTGTGCCGTGCGCGGGCCCCGGATTCCTGTCCGTCAAGGGGTCGCGATCATCCTCGTCGCTCTGGCGGTTGCGGCTGGCGGCTGGCTGGGGTTGGCGTCGCGGAGTTGGGCCGCGCCGGCTGCCCAGGGAGGTCTCGCGGTCTCGCTGACGGCGCTCGCGACGGAGCTTTCGCGTGGCGGGCCGGCAGCCTCCGGGGAACTGGAGACCCTGGGTGGCCTGAACTGGCTCGAGGGCTGTGTCTGGGACGAGCGGCGCGCCGACGCCGTCCTGCTCGGCCGGGCGGTTCCCGGCCTTCCCGAGCTACGAACCGAGGATCTGGTCGTGGCGCTGCGCAATGCCTGGATGGTCTATGCCGAACAGCGGGGCAACACCCGATACTACTCGAGCCCGGGCTGTTCCATCGATCCCGATCCGGAGGTCTTCGCCCGGCTGCAGGAGTGCTCTCGGAAGATGCGCGAGGCCTCGACGCCGGCCCAGACCGAGGAGTGGAAGTCGCTCTGGAAGTCGACCTGTCAGTGCCCGCAGCAGGTGCGGGTCCTGGGGATCCCGTTCGACACGCACTTCGCCCGCGTGATGGTGGAGGCCGACTACGAGATGAAGACCTACGTGAACGGCACCGCCGAGGTCCGGCTCGAGGCGATCCCCAGCCTCACGGCGCTGCGGCTGGCGTCGGCTCGCAAGGCCTGGGCGTCGGGACGCGGCCCGGCGTCGGAGATGTCCTTCAACCGGTTCTGGTTTGCCCCGGGCACCGTCCGCTACTCGGTGGACACCGGTATCGCCGAACTCGACGCTTGCCCGATCCGGCTGCTGACTGAGGAGGAGTACCTGGACCAGGGCAAGCTCAGCGGGGCCGGGCGCGCCGGAGAGCTGGCGCGTCAATTCACTTCGGAGTTTACTGCGAGCTTCGAGGAGCTGGCCTCGCGGCGGCCGCTCTACCGGCAGCTCGAGGGGCTGTTCCGACTGGTCGCCGTGGCCAAGCTGCTCAGGGGCAAGGCGTCCTCCGCGGACTGGTCCTACTTCCTCCAGCGTTATCCGGTGCCGGAGACGTCCGTCTCGCGGACGCTGCCGGGCCTGCCGTCCATCGCCCACTGGACGCAGGAGAAGACCACGCAGACAGGGAAGGAGACTTTGCAGGCGTGGCTGCCGTCCTGCGGAGGCGTGGGCATCGATATCGAACTCGACCGGAGTCGGCTCGAGCGGCCCGCGGATCGGAGGCTCGAGAAGACGCGGCAGAGCGTCCTTGCGAGCAGGCCTTCCGCGGGTTCGTGGAGATGGGCATACTAGGTGGATGAAGCGCCCGGACGGCAGTCGCTGGCGTCCGGCGAGCAGAGGAGGCGCGTCGTGATGACGAACACCTGGAAGCGTGGGTTGCTGGTGGCCGGGGGCCTGGTGCTGCTGGCCGGCGCGGGCTGGGCCGTCGAGGGTGCCGCCGCCGGGGGCGTGACGGAGGAGTGCAAGCAGAAGCTGCTCGCGCTCGAGACCGAGATGCGCGGCCGCAAGCAGGTTCTCGAGGAGGAGCACAAGCAGAAGCTGCAGGCCCTGCTGGAGGAGTACAAGCAACAGCGGGAGCAGCTCGCCGTCGAGTGTCGGGCGGCCGGAGCCGCCGCCGCCGGGGCCGCGTGGTCCGAGAAGTGGAAGGCGAAGGCCGCCGCGGGCAAGTGGGCCCCGGGCCAGGGCAAGCCGGGCTGGAGCGGCGGCAAGTGGGCACCGGGCCAGGCGAAGCCCGCGTGGAAGGGACGAGGGGTGAAGTGAGGGCGCTCGCCGTCTTCCTCGTCCTGGACGCGATGCTCGTCGCGGCTGCTCCCGGGCTCCGGGCCGCGGCCCCCGAAGCGGTCGCGTGTACTGAGCTGCGAGCGCGAACAGGCCTCTCTTCCGGCACCTGACGTGTGCAGTCGGGGTCGATGGGAAGAAGGGAGGATCTCGACTTCTCTCTCGGGAGCGCTGCTCTCGAACCCTCGCCAGGGAGAAGTTCGCCCCTGGCCCCCCCGCCTGACACGCACCCGGGGGACAGCGTCCCCGGCAGAACTCGAACCAGAGCGAATCCCCACTCTCCACGACTGCACCCTGGCCGCAGGGTCCCGGGGCGAACCGGCGCCCCTTCGAGTACATTCGCGGGTGCATCGCCCCGGCGGGGCCACGTCGCTTCCATGGTCTTCTTCGAACGCAGTTTGCTGGCCATCCGGTTCTTCCTCATCAAGCTCGGCCTCGCTGTGCTGGGTTCTCTCTCGGCCGCCGAGCTGCTGCGGATCGACGACGCGCTCTCGCCGGCCTTCACGGCGCTGCTCTGCATCAAGGGCACCTTCTTCACGGGGTTGGCGGAGGCACGCTCTCAGCTGACCGCCGCGCTGATGGGGGCCCTGCTGGCCCTCGGCTCGGCCGCCATCGGCGGCAAGAGCGCCGTGACCCTGGCGGTGGCGGTGATGATCGCCGCTTACCTGTGCGTCCGCTTCAACTGGGAGTCGAACTCCCTGCTGGTGCTTTTCACTCTTTTGTACTCGTACCTGCTGCCTCTCGGCACGCTGGGCCACACCGCCGTGACGCGGCTGGAGGCGGTCTTCGTCGGGGTCACGGTCGCCACCGCCATCAACTACCTGTTCAGCCGTTTCCGGTACCGCCGGATGTACTACTTCCGTCTGCGCCACGCGCTCGAAGGGCTCGAGAAGACGTTGCTGGACGTGGTCGCCGCGGCGCGGGCGGGCGACGGGGACTCTCTGGCGCGGCACGCTCAGACCCTCAAGTCGCTGGCTCGCGTGGTGAGCCTGCTCTACGAGGAGTCGGTCGATCTGGCTCGCGAGGCTCTCCTGCGGAAGCGCGCGGGCGACCTGACCGAGTCGCTCGTGCCTCGCATCGAGAGGCTCGCCAACCGGCTGGAGAGCGCCTGCTGGCACCTGTTCGGCTCCGCCCAGGCGCTGCTGGAGTTGCTGGGGCAGGGCGGCCGGATCCCGGCGGGGGCGTTCGCGCAGTTCGACGAGACCGCGCGGCTGGCCCGGGAGGCCGTCCTGGCCTTTCAGAATCCGGAGGCGGTGCCGCCGGTGACCCACGGGCCCGCCGTCGTCGCTCGTCTGCCCTTCTTCGGCCTGCCTCTGCCCGAACTGACCCTGCTTGCGGAACTGTCGCTGCTGACCTTCGATCTGACGCAACTACGGTTCGATTCGGTGCGGTTCGTGATGGAGCTGTCGACCGACGAGGACGTCTGACGCGGTTGTTCCGGCAAGCGCCTCATGGGCCGGGCCACGGTCTCACGGCGCCCAGCGCGGCCAGCAGTTCGTCGTACCACGCTGCTCCGAACGCCCGCACCAGCGCCTCTCTCGAGAACTCGAGCAGCCCGATGCCGGCTCCGAAGCCAGGTTCGCACTCCGGGCGGCGCTCGGCGTTGAGCACTCGCTGCCCCTGGTAGTCGTCGAGCGTCAGAGGGAACAGGTGGCAGAACAGAGGCTTCCGGAAACGGCTCTGCCCCTGTCGGAAGACCAGTTCCAGCGCGCACCCCAGAGGGCCGCCCGGCCCCCCCGCCGGTACCGAGAAGACACATCGGCCGTCCGGGAAGCAGGCCAGCCGGGCCTTCCGCCGACAGCTCTCGTCGAGCCATCCGGCGCGTTCGATCGCCTCCCGGTTCTCGGCTGGCAGGCTCACCAGAACAGTCTGGAGCGTGGCTTCGACCTCGGCCCGTTCGCCCTGCGCCAGGGGCGCACCCACGTCGCCCACGCGGCAGCAGGCGCCGAGACAGGCGGTCAAGTCGCAGGCGAAGCGCGCCTGCAGGGCCTCTTCCGAGATGAGCACGTCACGGACCAGGATCACGTTCGCAGGATAGCGGGTCGAGGCGGTCGCGGGTGGCCGATCCGGCCTCGCCGCGCGCCGGCGGACCTGCTAGGATGCCGCTGCCATGGAACCTTTCAAGACTCGTATTGCCGAAGCCCTTGCCCCGCACGCCGGTCTCTCCGTCGAGGCCGTGACCGCGGCTCTCGAGACCCCGCCCGATCCCACGATGGGCGATCTGGCCTTTCCCTGCTTTCCGCTGGCGAAGAGCCTGCGCAAGGCGCCCCCGGCCATCGCCCAGGAGCTGGCCGGCAAGCTGGGCGGGCTCGACTTCCTCGAGCAGGTGCAGGCCGCCGGCGGCTATCTCAACTTCCGCATTGCCGCGGCCGCCATCGCAGCCGAGATCCTGCCCGGCATCCGCCGCGAAGGCGCGCGCTACGGCTCCCTGCCGGTCCATGGGGCGAAGATCGTGATCGATTACTCCTCGCCCAACATCGCCAAGCCGTTCTCCATCGGCCATCTCCGGTCCACGGTCCTGGGCCACGCCCTCGTCCGTCACCTGACGCACCTGGGCTACGAGACGATCGGCGTCAATCATCTGGGCGACTGGGGCACGCAGTTCGGGATGGTGATGGCCGGGTTCAACCTGTGGGCCCAGGGCAAGCCGATGGAGGAGGTCGACGTCCGCTTCCTGCTCGACATCTACGTGCGTTTCAATCGAGAGGCGGCGGAAGACAAGGAGAAGGAATCGCTCGCCCGCGAGTGGTTCCGCAAGCTGGAGTCCGGAGACGTCGAGGCCAAGCGGCTGTGGGACGCCTTCCGGGAGATCAGCCTCGAGGAGGCCCGACGCATCTACCGCCGGCTGGGGGTCGAGTTCCAGCACTACACCGGCGAGAGCTTCTACAACGACCTGTTGACCGACACCATCTCGCGGCTGAAGTCCGCCGGCTTGCTCGTCGAAAGCGAGGGCGCCCAGGTGGTCGACCTGACCGCCGAGGACATGCCGCCCTGTCTCATCCAGAAGTCGGACGGCGCCACGCTCTATGCCACGCGCGATCTCTCGGCCGCCATCTACCGCATCGAGACCTTCGGCCCGGAGAGCGTTCTCTATGTCGTGGGCTCGGAACAGCGGCTGCACTTCCGGCAGCTCTTCCGGGTGCTCGAGAAGATGAATCCCGGCTGGACCGGCAAGTGCGTGCACATCGACTTCGGCCGTTATCGGATGGCTGACGGCGCGATGTCCACCCGCACCGGCAAGGTCGTCTTCATGGAGGACGTCATCGACCGGGGCGTCGAGATGGCGCGCCAGATCATGGACGAGGCGCAGCGCGGCGGCGATCTGGAAGAAGGGCAGGACGCCGCGGTGGCCGAACAGGTGGCCCTGGGCGCCATCATCTTCGGCGACCTGGCCAACGACCGCATCAAGGACATCGTCTTCGACTGGCAGAAGTCGCTCGACTTCAAGGGCGACACGGGCCCCTACGTCCAGTACACCCGCGCCCGCATCGCCAGTCTGCTGCGCAAGGCCGCGGTGCCCGTGCCCGCCACGGTAGACTGGCGGGTCCTGACCTCGCCCGAGGAGAAGTCGGTGATGGTGCTGCTGGCGAAGCTTCCGCATGTGCTCGAGCTGGCGGCCGCCCAGTACCGGCCGTCGTTCACGGCGAACTACCTGCTCGACCTGGCGCGCGCCTTCGGACGCTTCTACAACCTGCACCCGGTGCTCAAGAGCGAGCCGGCCGTGCGCGACGCGCGCCTGCTGCTCTGCGAGTGCGTCGGCACGGTGCTCGGCCTCGGCCTCTACCTGCTCGGCGTTCCCGCCCCCGAACGGATGTAGCTGGGGACACTTCCCTGACCCCGAAGCCATGCTTCGCGGTCAGGGAAGTGGGTCGTGCGCCCGTTCGCGGAGCCTCACCCGCCGTTGCCGCTTGCGGCGGCCCCGGCGCTGGCCGTGCTCGACATGGCGACCAGGCGCTCGAGCGAGTAGTCCAGCTCGGTGTCGGAGTATCCGGTGAACCCCAGTCCGTCCACCGCTTGCCCGTTTCTCACGAAGCGGAACGAGGGGACTCCGCCCCCGTCCCATCCGGCGGCCCTCGCCTGGTCCGGATTGGCCCAGGCGTCGATCATGATGAAGTTCACCCGGTTGGCGTACTTGGCCTGCGCCGCGGGCCAGGGGCCGTTCTTCATCTGGTTGCAGGGGCCGCACGTGGTGCCGCTGAAGAAGTAAACGGCAAGGTTGTCCTTGGCGGCCGCGGGCGAGCCGGTGGCCGAACTGCCGTCTCCGGTGCTCAGGTCGACGCCGGCGTTCTCGATCGTGCCCGTGGCGCCGCTCGTCGGCGTGGTCGACGGGGTGCCGGTGAGGCTCGCGGTGCTGCTCGTGGAGGTCGTGGGAAGGGTCGACGAGCCGGGCGCCCAGGGACCGGTCAGACCGCCGCCGGGCCGCAGCCCCCCCGAGCCGAGCAGGCCCCCTCCGCTGGAACCGCCACGGAAGCCGCCGCCGCCCCCGCCGCCTCCCGAGCGGTTGCATCCGGTCTGGAAGA
>CAZSVK010000277.1:7885-8133 GCA_964610245.1 uncultured bacterium | reverse complement strand
GCGGCGCGGCTGCTTGGAGCGGCGGTCGGGTGGTGGGGCGGGCGACGCGGCGGGACGGAGGCCGGGCCGCGCGGGTGGGGCGTCAGTGCGGGGGCGGGCATGTTGGCTGCGGCGGTCGCCGGCGTGACGGCACTCGCGGCGGGGGTGGTGGCCCTCGTTCCGGCGCGGCCAGGGGGCGCATGGCTGGCGGGCTCGGTGGCGGGTGGCTGTCGGCGGGCGGCGTTCGAGGAGAGGTTCTTACTGGAGGT
>CAZSVK010000277.1:0-7875 GCA_964610245.1 uncultured bacterium | reverse complement strand
GCGCTGGGGACTGGGGCTGTGGGCGAGGCCGGCCGCCTACCGGGCGAGGGTGGCGCTGCTCGTGGCGGCGGGACGGTTTGCGACGCCGGGGGCGGCCCTCGCCGGGTGGGACCTGGTGGCCGGCGTGGTCCTCAGCCGGGAGGCGATGGCGCCGGCGAAGCTGGGGTTGCTGGCGGGGATGGAAACCGGCCTGGGAGCCGACGGGCTCGACGGGTGGTGGCCGGTGGCGGCGGCGGGGCTGGCTGGGCTACTGTTCCGGGCGGTCCGCGGCGGTGGCCGGCCGAGCTGAGCGCAACCCCGCGCCGGCAATCCGGCAATCCGGCAATCCGGCGAGTCCGGAGGCAACTCCTGCTCAACCGCAAACGTAGTAACTCATGATGCGAGCGGTCCTTGGCATCTGTTTCCTGCTTGCGCTGGGGGCGCAGGGGGTTCTGGCGTTCAGCGGCAACGGTCTCGAGCTTCTCCAGCAGGCGAGGGCCTATCTGCTGCTCGACAAGGGCACGGGCGAACTGGCCGACGTGGGGGCGCTCGACAAGGTCGAGCGGCTCGACAAGGCGATCGAGCTGCTGACCCAGGCCGCCGATCAGACGGTCAACGATCGAGAGAAGCAGATCATGAATCGCTATCTCGGCAAGGCCCACAACGAGCTGGCCTGCGAGTACGACGCGCGCAAGGATTTTCCGAACGCCATCGAGACCGAGCGCAAGGCGATCGAGTACGCGGGCGACGCGACGCCGGTGCTGCACGCCAACCTGGGCGGGATGTACTTCGAGGCCGGCGACTACTATGCCGCCGCCGAGTCGCTGCAGCGCGCCCGGGAGCTGAACACCAACCCCGAACTGCGGACCGCGATCCTCAACAAGCTCGTCTCGGCCTACATCAAGGATGGGCAGACGCGCGATCGCAATTCCTACCAGTCGGCGATCCGCACGCTGGAAGAGGAAATCTCCGAGACCCCCGACAATCCCGACCTGCTGATGGCGCTGGGATATGCCCACCAGTACGACGGCGACAACACGAAGGCGCTCGAGGCCTGGGACCGGGCCCGGCAGCTGAAGCCCTTCGAACCGGCCCAGGAAGAGGCCTACCGGCGACTGAAGGGCACGGCGACCGTCAAGAAGGAGTTCGCCAAGACCTCCAGCCACCACTTCATCATCGAGTTCGACGACGCGGCCCACTCCGGTCTGGCCGAACGGATCCTCGAGAAGTTCGAGCAGGCCAATGACGACCTGGGCCCGGTGTTCGGCGTGGGGATGGACGGCGAGAAGGTGCGGGTGACCGTCTATACGAACGCCGACTTCGACCGGGCGGTTCGCGTGCCCTGGGCCGGCGGAGTCCATCAGGCCAACCGCATCGACCTGCGGGTCAACCCGAAGTGGACCGACGAGGACTACGTCGACACCATCCGCCACGAGTTCACGCACCACCTGGTGTCGCTGAAGGCGGCCGGAAAGCCGGTGGCGACCTGGCTGCAAGAGGGGTTTGCGATGCACCAGGAGCGCAAGCTCGACATCAAGCCCTTCTACCGGGGCCTGGGCGCGGCGCTGAAGTCGAAGCGCGTGCTTCCTCTCTCGGACATCGAGGGCAGCTTCGAAGAGCTGCCGCCGCAGATGATCCTGGTGGCCTACGCCGAATCCTACGACTTCGTGCGATACCTGCTGGAGCGGCACAGCCTGGGACAGCTCCAGAAGATGCTCGAGGCGCTGGCCCAGGGAAACGCCACCGCGGAGGCGTTCGAGAGTGCCCTCGGCACGAGCCTCTCCGACGCCGAGAAGGGCT
The DNA here is from genome assembly GCA_964610245.1 of uncultured bacterium. Classification (GTDB taxonomy): domain Bacteria; phylum Muiribacteriota; class UBA6191; order JACPRK01; family JACPRK01; genus CAZSVK01. The sequence goes on along the minus strand of CAZSVK010000277.1, from coordinate 6,096 downwards.
GGCGCACCTGGCTCGACGAACGGGCCGAGCAAGCGCGGGCCAAAGCGCGGGCCCAGCAGGCCTCGGCTCCGGCGGTCCACGCCACCACATCCGCGGCCCCTCCGACCTTCGGTGGTCTGACAGAGGCCCCTCAGCGCTGATTCAGCGCTTGTTGCCGGCTCGGGTCGGGCCGAGTCGTCCCTGAAGCGGGGACAGCAGAGCGCGATTGCTTCTACGTGGTGAAGAAGATGTATCGATATCAGAGCGATGCGGATTCTCGAAGATTTCGCCGTTCCCCTGCCTCCAGAGGTGTCGGGCTGGATCTCGGGCTTCACGGCAGGTAAGATTCCCTTCAGCCCCTGACCCAGGAGCCGGCCGGTCTCGATTGCAACTCCACGCCTTTCCATCCAGATGAGAGTCCTCGTGGTCGAAGATGACGCCTCGTCGGCGAAGCTCCTCGAGATGCTGCTGACCCAGTGGGGCTATCAGGTGAGCGCCGCGGCCGACGGGGATGCCGCGCTGGCGGCGTTGCTCGGGCCCAACCCGCCTCGCCTGGTGGTGCTCGATCGCGGGTTGCCCGGCAGGAGCGGCGACCTGGTCTGCAAGGAGCTGAGGTCGCGTGAGGTGACCGATCCGCCGTACGTGCTGATGCTCACGGGTGACGCCGGGAAGGACGAACTGGTGAGCGGCCTGGAGGCGGGCGCCAACGACTTCATCGCGAAGCCGTTCAATCACGCCGAACTGCGGGCCCGGTTGGGCGTCGGCGCGAGGGTCCTCGAACTCCAGTCCTCGCTTGCCGATCGCATCCAGAAGCTGGAAGAGGCGCTGGCGCACATCAAGAGGCTCGAAGGGATCCTGCCGATCTGTATGCACTGCCACAAGATCCGCAGCGATCGCGAGAGCTGGGACCGGCTCGAGAAGTACATCGCCGAGCACAGCGAGGCGCGCTTCAGCCACAGCCTCTGCCCCGATTGCCTGAAGCTGCACTACCCGGACTACTCGAACCGGGAGTGAGCGCGGGACGCGCCGAACCGCTTCGCTCACGGTGTCGAACGCCGTGTCAGCGGAGTTCAGCCGGTGTCAGACCGCTGCAGCCGGCCCCCGGCCTAGATTTGCCGCCTCGCCCGCGCCGTCGGCGCCGGAGCGGGGAAAGGCGGTCGGGATGCGATGGGCAGGGTCAGGCTTCAGAGGACGATCCGGATCGAGGATGTACAGGCAGCGGGCGGCGTCGAGGGTCTGCGCCGTCTCTTCGGAAGGCTCGGGTTCGACGAGCCCGAGGTGCCGATCCCGGATGACACCCGCGACGCCTGGGGATTGCAGGGCGCCGACCCGGGGCTGGTCACGGCCTGCCGAGTCCTGACGGGCCACCTGGGCTACCGCGTCCTTCTCCTGGAGACCTCGACCGCGCCCTGCACCCGCCTGATCCGGGCCGCGATGGCAGGGCGCTTCAGGGCCGATCCCTCTGCGCGCGAGCTGGTCGTGTTCGTCGGGCCGCGATTTCAAGAGCTGGTGCTCTGCGTCAGACGGATCGGCTGCGAGCCGATGCGCCTGTGCAGGCTCCTGCTGAAGCCGGCCTCCCCCTGCCAGGCCGAGGTCGAGGCGCTGTCCGAACTGGCGGTGGAGGCGGGCGACGAGTCGGCCGCCGAGATCGCCTTCCGCTTCGAAGAGGCGCTCGACCGCGAACGCGTCACCGAGCGTTTCTTCCGGGCCTTCCGGCAGACGCTGCTGGCGTTCGAACTGCGGCTGGAAGGGTTGCCCGCGAAGGCTCCCGAACGCAGGACGACGGCACGCCGCTTCTGCCTGCTCACCCTCAATCGACTCCTGTTTCTCTACTTCATCCAGAAGAAGGGCTGGCTCGATGGCGACCCGGCCTATCTCCCTCGCTTGCTCCGGCAGACCCGAGAGTCCGGCCGCCCCTTCTTCGAGGCGCTGCGCGTGCTCTTCTTCGGAGTTCTGAACACGCCGCTCGCCCGGCGAACCCCGGAGGCGCTCGTCCTGGGCCGGTTTCCGTACCTCAACGGCGGTCTCTTCGAGCCGGACGCGGTGGAGCAGCGCTATCCCGCGATGCGCCTGGGCGACCTGGCCTTCGAGGAGGCGTTCGACGGCCTGTTCGAGAAGTACCGATTCACCGTCCGGGAGGATCCCGAGCGGGAGCACGAGGGCGGAGTCGACCCCGAGATGCTCGGCAAGGTCTTCGAGAACTTGATGGACGAGGACTCGCGGGGTGCGTCCGGCAGCTTCTACACGCCACGCGAGGTCGTGGACAAGATGGTCAAGGAGGCGCTGGCGGCCTACCTGGTCCGGGGGGCCGCGCTCACCGCGGAGCAGGCCGAGGCGCTCGTGCTCGGCGCGGCTGGTCCGGCAGGCCTGGGGAAGGAACTGTGCCGGAAGGCGCTAGCGGCTCTGCGGGAGGTCAAGGTGCTCGACCCGGCGGCCGGTTCGGGGGCCTTCCTGCTCGGGATGCTGGCTGAACTCTCGCGGCTGCAGGAGGAACTCGGCCGGCGACTCGGACTTCCCGCCGAGCCGGGTTGGGCCATCCGCCGGCGGATCCTCCACAGGAATCTGCACGGGGTGGATCTCGAGAGTGTCGCCGTCCGCCTGTGCGATCTGCGCATGTGGCTGGCGCTAGCCGTGGAGCTGGAAGAACCCGACGTCGATCGCGTGCCGCCGCTGCCCAACCTCGATCACCGAGTCAAACAGGGAGACAGCCTCTTCTCGCCGGTGGACCTGGCCGGCGCGGGGCCGGCGGCCTGCCGCGATCGGGCCGGACGGCTGCTGCCCGAACTGGTCCGGCTGAAGGATGCCTACGAGTCGGCCGCCGGTCCCGCCAAGAAGGCTGCCGCGGCCGAACTGACCCGGCGCGAGCGCGAGATCGCAACCGGCCTGCTGGGCTGGCGCCTGGCTGCCCTGGAGGAGCAGTCGGCCGGCCTGGAGGCGATGTCTCGAGGCCGGGACCTCTTCGGCCGCCCCCTGCGACTGGCCCCTCGGGCCGCGTTCCAACTGGCCGAGTTCCGCCGTCGCCGGACCGACCTGCGCCGGCAGATGAAGCTCCTCGAGAAGGACGGTCGCCTCCCATCGTTCAGCTACGAGGTCCACTTCGCCGAGGCGGTGGCGGCGGGCGGCTTCGACATCGTCATCGGCAACCCGCCCTGGGTGCGGCTCCAGCGCATCGCCGAGTCGGCGCGGCCGGCGCTTCGAGCGCGCTACCGGTGTTTCGGCGACGCGGCCTGGCGCCTGGGCGCCAAGCTCTCGGGTGGGGGCAGGGGCTGCGCCGGTCAGATCGACCTGGCGGCGCTGTTCCTCGAACGCTCGCTCGAGCTTGCCAGGAGTGGCGGCATCGTTTCACTTCTTTTGCCCTCAAAGCTGTTCGCGGCGCTCTACGGCGGGGGGCTGCGGTCACGCCTGGCGGCCGAGTGCACCGTGCTGTCGCTGGAAGATCACTCCGGAGGCCGCGAACGCATGTTCCGGGCGGATGCCTTTCCCGCAATCCTCACGGCGGTCAAGTCGCCGCCGCCAGCCGGCCACGAAGCCCGGGTGCGGGTCGAGGGCGCCATGGGCGGCGCTGTCTTCACGGTGCCTCAGGCGGCCCTCCCGGCGGTGGAGGGAGATTCGGCTTCGGCCTGGCTCTTGGCGCCCCCCGAGGTCCGCCGAGCCCTGGACCGGATGAGACGGGCCGGCGCGATGCTCGGCGAACGGTTCCAGCCGGCGATGGGGAACAAGACCGGCCGAAACTGCCGCTTCGTGGTCGAGGCCTGCGAAGAAGGGCCGACCCCCGACCTGGTCCGCGTGTTCGCCGGAGGCTTCTGGAAGCCGGAGCCAGGCCGCTCTCGGGCAGCCTACACCGCCGTGATGGAGCGGCGGGCGGTGCGGCCCCTGCTCAGGGGAGAGGGACTCGCCCCGTGGTCACCCGCGGTTCGCGGCTCGATCGTCTGGCCCGATGGTTCCGACTGCGCACGTGCCCGCCGCTATCTGTCGCGGCACGCACCCTCGTTCGCGCGAGGTGGTCCGGCCGGCCCGTACGTCGTCTGGAAGGATATCGCCCGCGAGATGTCGGCCGCGCTGGTCGACGGGCCGATGGCCGGTCCCGCCGGCGCCGGATGGCCGGTGCCCCTCAACACCGCCAATCTGCTGGACGCGCCGCGAGAAGAGGGGCTGGCGCTGACCGGCTTGCTGAACTCGTCGCCCGCCCGCGCGTTCCTCGCCGCCTTCGCTCCTCGCGCCAAGGACGGCTACTTCCGCTTCCTCTGCTGGAATGTGGCCCTCCTGCCCTTGCCTCGCGGCCTGCCCTCGGCGGTCCGGTGGCGCAGGCTCTCGGCGCTCTCCGAGCGGCTGCACCGCTCGGCAGGCCAGGACCAGGACGCCCGCGCCGGGCTCGACCGGGCGGCGGCGCGGCTCTACGGACTCGACGAGGCCGAAGCCCGCGCGCTCGAGGAGTGGCTGGCGTTCCTGACGGGGAGAGGGGAGTGGTACTTGAATGACCTGTCGGGGGCGCTGCCCCCGAGCCCCTGCCAGGGCGGGAGCCCCGCCCTGGACCCGGCGATGAGAAGACGAGGCGAGGCCCGATCGGCAAGCTCGAGGACTCCGAGCTACGAGCGCGTGCAGGACTCTCTCCAGTCATCGGGGGTGAACTTCACCCCTGGCGAGGTCTGAAGCGGAGTTCCAGCGGGGGTCTGGGGGCAGCGCCCCCAGGCGAAACCGCTTACCCCTCGGGATGCAACCCCTGGCGAGCTGACACGTAGTCATGCATGGAGAGCGGCTCCCGGCGCTCCGGGCTTTCCTTGCCCGGCGACCGCGAGGGCGACACGACGACGATGATGAGCTTCCCTGGCAGACACCGCGCGGCTTTCCGCTTGCTGTCGGCCTTCCTGGTGGTCTGTCTGACCGTGGGCTGGATGGCGCCTTGCCTGGTGCAGGCGCGGGCGCCAATCGACCAGGACGGCATCGGGCACGCGCTTTCGGAGCGCATCTTCAAGGGGTTCGAGAAGATGGCCCGAGCGGCGATTGCCAGGGCCGACAAGGCCGAACACCTGGATCTGGAGGTCAAGAGCCTCTTCAAGGATTCCTGGGACCGGGTCTTCCTGGATGTCGAAGGGCGCGCGCGGGTGAACCTCGCTCGCTTGCCCGAGGTGGCTCGGAAGAAGATCCTGGGAGCGAAAGGCTATCACCTGGCGAGCAACGGCTGCATCGCGGTCGACTTCATGCTCCGCGACGTGAAGATGCCGGCGCCCGACCAGGCCGAACTGAGCTTCGAGTTCGACGTGGTGTTGCTGCTGCACCCGTTCCTGCGCGAGCTGACCAAGTCGGCGGTCTCGACGCTGGGCGTGCTGACGATCGACCTCGTGGCAGGCCGGGTTATCGAGTGTCTGGACAAGCTGGACACCGAGAACCTGGGCGAGGCGGTGGCGGCGGGCGTGAAGGTGGCCACCAGCACCGTGATGAAGGACGCGGGCGAACAGACCTACGAGTTCGTCCATCAGTTCCAGGGGGTCGCGAAGGTGCTCGAGCAGGGCATCAGTCCGCTAGGCATCGCGTACAGCGTGGGGCTGGCGACGCTCAAGGGCGCAACCCGCTCGGGGATGAAGTACACGGGGCTCACGCTGGGAGGCGCGGTGGGCGCGGCGCTCGTCCCGGGCACCGGAGCGGCCATCGGGACCGTGATCGGAGCGATCGCCTTCGTGCTGATCGGGCAGGTCGTGATCGGCTACGTGACGACCGATGTGCCGGCGAAGTACCGGATGTGGCGCATCCGCAGGGCGCACGAGCGCGGCGATCTGGAGGGCAAGGCGGCGGTCGAGACCAAGCTGCTCGACTCGATCGGCGAAGAGGCCGAGCGCCAGAAGTACGAGACCTTCGACCTGGTCGTGGGGGCGCTCGCCGGGCTCAAGGCGAAGGGCCAGGATCTCACGCCGTTTCAGGGGCTGGTCAAGGGAGCGCTCGAGAAGTTGCAGTTCTACGTCCTGCAGGAGCAGGACTGGAACGCCTCCCGGAAGTACTACCAGCTCAAGCAGATCGTCGATCCGCAGTAGGCGGGCCGCCTGAGCGCCGGGGACGCTGTCCCCGGACCCCTGCTGGAGCGCTGCTCCAGACCTCGCCAGGACCGGTGCCCGGCCCTGGACC
>CAZSVK010000276.1:0-8153 GCA_964610245.1 uncultured bacterium | reverse complement strand
ATCAGCGCCGAGAACAGTGACCGTTACGGGCAGTGTTCGCCCCGACCATCGACGCGGGCGTAGCGGAACGCTCTGACCCGACGCGGCCATCTGCCGTCTGCCCGACACCGCCGGTCACCGGCTTCGTCGCTTCGTGGCACGGGGCTGACGGGGGCAGCGAGACCGACTGCACGGTGGGGGTCCGGGCCAGATCGATCTGAGTATCCGGCTCGACCTCCAGCGGGGTGTCCTGTCCGTGATCCCTGGCGTCCACGGGCTATCGTACGTGGACTCGAGGAGGGCCACGGTGAGATTGAAAGTCGCGGGGGTGTGGCGTCTCTCCGTGTAGGGGCCCCCGGCTTCAGCGCCGCGATCACGGCCGGCAACATGCTCGTGTTGGAACGTTGCTCCCCGCGACCGGGCCTGGCATCCTGTCTCGTGAAGATGGCAGAGATAGATGAGCTGAAGGTGCCCGGAAAGGCGAGGTCCTACTTCCACATCTCCCTTGGCTTCATCGGGCATCCGGAGCCCAAGGCCTACGAGGTCTCCGAAGACGACCAGGCAAGGTTCAGGCACGTCAACGATCCCGAGCGGGACTTCGCCGGCAGCGGCCCGACCTTCTTCGGCTTCGACATCAAGGGCACCGGCTGGACGGCGATCGTCAACCTGCGCGCGATCAAGTACGCCTGCCTCCTGTTCGACGGAGCCATCCCCCAGGAGACGGACATCCCCGCGGAGATGAAGACCACGGGTTACACGCTCAGGCTCTTCTTCATCGGGGAGAGCAAGCCAGTGGAGGTCGGCCTCGATGAACCGGGCGAACTCTTCGACCTGGAGACCCAGCTCGAAGATGCGATGGAGCAGGGCCGGTTGTTCGGCTGGACCGACGAGGACGGCGAGGACTTCTTCGTCAACCCCGAGCAGGTTGCCCTCATCGAGGTGCCGACTTGGCTGCTCCAGGACCCCGAGTCGGCGGAAGAGGATGAGGAGAGGCCGATGGGGCCGGAGGATGCGGACTGACCTGCCTGCTGGCCTCGGACGAGGAGCAAGCCGTCCGCCCTCGGTGGCAGCCAGCGTGGCTCGCCGGGAGACTGAGATCGGAGGCCCAACGATGCCCGAGAAGCTGACCTGGGCGGCAGGATTCAGGTCTCGAGGCGGCAAGGGAAGTCACCGGAACTTCGTCCACTCGAGGGTAGCCCGCCCCATCACCATCGCGGGGCACGAGGGAGACGACGCGAAGCACTACCAGGAGAAGGCCGTGCGCCTGGCCATCGAGGAGGCCAGTAGACATGACTGAAGGCAGCAAGTACGTGAAGCTCGTCGAGTGGTCCGAGGAAGACCAATGCTTCATCGGCAGCTGCCCGGAGCTGGCCTACGGAGGTTGCCACGGAGACGACCCACGAGCTGTCTTCGAGGAACTCTGCCAGCTCGTAGAGGAACTCGTCGAACTGTATCACCGGGACGGCAAGCGGCTTCCCGCGCCCATGTGCGGCCGGGACTTCGTCAACGCGATGCAGAAGGCAGCCTGAGCGGCCGGGTGGCCGGGTGGACGCCGATTGACGGGGACGACAGGCCGCCGCCCCTCACGCTGCCCTCGGCAGCATCGCCACGCAACCAATCGTCATCGTGGACGAGTCGCAGAGCGTGGATGGGGGCCTCCAGGGTCGCGGCAAGGAAACGCTGGGCCTGATGGAGCCGCTGTGCACCCTGCGCTATTCGGCCACCCACGTAGACAGGCACCACATGGTCCACCGCCTCGATGCGGTCGACGCCTACGAGAGGAGGCTGGTCAAACAGATCGAGGTGGCCTCCGCGACGGTCGAAGACGCCCACAACAAGCCCTACGTCCGGCTCCTGTCGGCGAGCAACAGGCGCGGCGCCATCTCGGCGCGGGTCGAGCTCGACATCGAAGGTCCGGGGGGCGTGCGCCGCCAGGAGGGCACCGTCGCGGAAGATTGTCCGGGCAATCTCGCGAGCACGATCGCCTCGACCGGCTCGCTCGGAAGGCCGCCCGGATCGGGCAGCTGCGGGCAGCCGTCGAGCGAGCGGTCTGGCGTGAGAGAGACGGGGAGGCCGGCGTCGGCCGACTCCGGACCGCGTCCGACCAGCGTCAGTCCGGCGGCATCGTAGTCGACCGGGAACTGCGGGCCAACGGACTGGCCAACCTGCTCTGCGGACTCGCGGGCGGCGCCGCCGTCTGTCTCTCCAATTCCCGGAGCTACATCCAGTTCCACGCGGGCGCCAGGACGCGGGCCTCGGGGTTCTGGACGGGGCTGCTGACGCTCGCCTTCCTGGTCTTGTGCCCCGGCGTGGTGCGCTACTTCCCCAAGCCGGTCCTGGCAGGGCTTCTCTTCTACCTCGGCATCCGCATCCTGATCGAGTGGGTCTGGTCCGCCTTCTTCGAGTTGCCGCTGCTCGACTACCTCCAGGCCATGGGCATCCTGCCACTCATCGCCTGGCAGGGATTGCTGACCGGAGTCGCCGCCGGGCTCGTCATCTCGGTGGAGGCCAAGCAACTGGAGCTTCTGGAGCGGTTGAATCCGGAAGTGGCCCTGCAGTTCCACCGGTTCGTGGTCCGGACGCTGGCCAGGCGGCTGGAAGCGGTCAACGACCAGCTCCAGAACGCTCGTTGAACCGTCGCTCTCTTTGGCCAGCCGCGGATCTCCACGGCGCCGGCGCTCTCGTCGAGCCTGGCCGTTTCCTCCTGGCCCTTCGGCACCGCCATCGGGCGCCGCAGCCGTTTCCCTCTTGGCCCCGGTTGCCGGAGGAGTGCTAGGCTGGCCCCGTGATTCCGACAGTCTTGCGGATGGCGGCGATCGTCGTCCTGGGCTCGCTCCTGGGCCTGGGCTGGAACTCCCTGGGAGGACGCGGCCTGGCGCTGGACAGAAATGTCTACCTCCGCGACGACGACGAGACGGTGACCCCGGCGGAAGCCAAGGTCCGCTTCGACCGCGGGGCGCTGTTCCTGGACGCCCGTGAGGCGGAGTCCTACAGGATGGGACACGTCGCCGGGGCGCTCTCCCTGCCGTCCATCGACTTCCAGCGGGCGTTCCCCGCCCTCGAGCCTCAGCTGCGATCGCGGTTCGATCTGGTGGTCTACTGCGACGGTCCGAGCTGCGAGGCCAGCCACCTGGTGGCTCGGTGGCTGAGGGAGAAGGGAATCCAGGCGGCGGTCTTCGTCGACGGCTGGCCGGCCTGGAGCGGGGCCGGCCATCCCTCTCGGGAGGGCAACGGCCCGTGAGCCTCCTGCGCCATCCGGTCCTCCATCGCGTCCTGGCACTCGTTCTCGGCGCGGTCTTCCTGATGGCGAGTTACGACAAGCTCGTCCATCCGGCCGACTTCGCCCGCATCGTCTATCGCTATCAGCTGATCGGACCGAGCCAGGAGCTGGGACCGCGATGGGCCAACCTGCTCGCGATCACCCTCCCCTGGGTCGAGCTTGTGACGGCCCTGCTGCTGCTTACGGGCGTGTGGCGCCGCGAGGCGGCCCTCCTGGCGGCGGCGATGATGCTGGTGTTCGTCGCGGCGATCGGACTGGCCCTCGCGCGGGGCATCGATCTCGAGAACTGCGGCTGTTTCAGCGTCACCGGAAGTGGCCGGGCCTTCGGTGCGTGGTTGCTCCTGGAGGATCTCGCGCTCACTGCCGCGGCGCTCGTGGTCGGCCTGGTGAAGCCCAGGGAGGCCTCGCCCGTCCCGGCCGGCACGCCTTGACCGGGCGGCCTCGCGCCCCTCTACTTGCAGCGCTTGGAGTGGATCGACAGCAGTCTCGCGGTGGTGAACTCTTGCCCACAGCGCTCGCAGCGGGCGGACGAGGACTCGCCGGTCCGCACCGCCCCCGCCACGGCGGCAGGCCCTCCGGCCGCGGGCTGCACTCCCGACGCGCCGGCCGCCGCTTGGCCTTCGGGAAGCCAGTCGATGACCCAGCGCGCGGGCTGGGGAAAATCGATGGCGCACAGAGGCAACTCGTGTCCCGAACGCTTCACGGCCCGCTGGAGACCGGCGGCCACCGCCTCGGGAGGCGAGCCGTTCTCGTAGACCTCGGCCAGGTGCCTGTGCCAGTTGCTGAGCACCTGCGGCAGCCAGTCGGGTTCGTGCTCGAACGAGTAGTCGCTCACCGTCGACATGATCTTGTTCACCGCGTTCGCGGCCTGCTGCTTGTCTCCGAGGGAGAGCGAGTGCAGGAACCCTTCGATCATCTTGTAGACGATCGCATCCCTGGCCGAGACCTGGCCTTGCTCGAGGCCCTGGATACCGAACCACAGCGGCGAGTCCTTGGGGGCCGTCCACAGGGTGAAGGCCTGCTGGGTCTCGCCCAGCTTCAGGTGACACAGGAGCAGCCCGAGGACGACCTTGCCCGCCACGAACAGGTCGACCTTGCGCGTGGCCAGCATCCAATCGAAGGTCGCCTGGTAGGCGAGACTGGCCTCCCGGAACTTGCCGGCGGCATAGGCGGCGTCGGCCTTCTCGCCCGCCGCGCACCAGTCAGCCAGGGCCGCGGCCTCCGGTTCGACGGGCGCGGCGGCGCGCGCCGGAACAGGGGGCAAGGGCGGAGCGGGCATCCGGGCAGGCTCGGCCGGCCGATCCGGCGGCGGTTGCAGACCGAGGGCGACCAGATCGACGGGGGTCATCGCGCGGGACCAGGCGTTGGGCAAGTCGGGGTCGTTCATCAACTGCTCGTGCAGATTGGCCGAGATCCGAAAGAGCATCCGCAGGCCGGTCAATATCTGCTCGGCGAGTTCGTCGACAGGCCCACCCGACCGGAAATACGAGACGATGCGGCGGTAGGCGGCGGTCGTGTCGAAGCTGCGCTCCTGGCCGAGTTCGCCTGCCTTGAACTTCTCGCTCGACCGGGCAGCCGTCGCCAGCGCCACCTTCGGATCGAGCTTCAGGAAGGCGGCGAGCCGCTTGAGCATCTCGTTCTCTTGCGGCTCGACCTTTCCATCCCGGAACACCTCGTCGGCGACGAGCTGGAACAGCCCCTCCTTGGTGAGCGGCTTACCTCGTTCGTAGCGATCGGGTTTCAGTACTCGAGCCCCCGGACGTAGAGCGAGACCGAGACGCAGCTCGACTCGGTGGGGATGGGACTGTCATTGAACCGTCCCTGCTCACGGGCCAGGGCGGTGGAATAGTCTTCGCGCGACGAGGAGGTGAACGAGTTGGAGACCTTGAGCGGCTGGGCCCGCATCGTGAGCGACTCGCCGTCGGTGAAGGTGAGCCGGTACTCGACCATGACCGGTCCCATGGTCGGACCGGCATCGTTCTCGCTGACGCTGAGTCTGGCCTTGGCCACGAAGCGATCGCCCTTCTTCTCCAGCTTCACGACCTTGTCGCCGGCCCAATAGGGCACGAACGGCTCGCGCGGGAAGAGCTGGCCGGGCCCCAGCCTGCGGCCCGTGAGCACGCCGATGCGCGCCTCGGCGGAGGCCACGGTCTTGCCCGAGGAGACCGCGGGCATCGTGAGCGAGACCATGTGCTCGTAGTAGAGCGAGTAGGCCGAACACAGGCCCAGACCCGTGAAGAGCAACAATGCGACCGTGGCGATGAGAACTCCGCGCATGATGGCGACCCTCCGGCAATCCGCAGCGACGATGACAGTGGCTTCAGTGGGCTACACAACAGTATCAGGCGTGCGCACGGGAATTTCAACCCCCGGCCGGTTCCTCACACCTTGGGGAACGAACCCTCGGCGATGGCCGTCAGCCGCTTCCGGTCGGTGATGGCGATCCTCTGCCGCGGCCTGCTCTCGATGACCGCCTGGGTCTGCAACTGCCGCAACGTGCGCGACAGCGTCTCGCTCGTCAGGTGCAGGTGGCTGGCGACGTCTTTCTTCCGCGTGGGCAGCTCGAGCGACCCGTCGGCCATGACGGTCTGCAGCAGCAGGTAGTGGGCGACCCGGCCGGCGGCGTCCCGGAGAACGATGCCCTCGATCTGCCCGACCAGCCGCTTGACCGTGAAGGCCATGCTCGACATCAACTGGAGGCACAGTTCGTGGTCTTCCCGCAGCTTGGCCCGGAGCCAGGCGGCCGGCAGGAGCAGGCTCTGGCTCCTGCGGCTGGCCTGGGCGGTCGCCGGAGCCGGGAAGTCGCCGAGCACCGCGACCTCGGCGAAGGTCGCACCCGGGCCCACCAGGTGCAGCACGTGCTCGCGCCCGCTCGCACCGAGCTGATAGACGCGGACCAGCCCCGAGCCCAGGACGTAGATGCCCGGAACGGCCTCCCCCTGCCGAAAGATCGTCTCTCCCTTGGCGTGCTGCAGCAATCGCCCTCCCGACGCCAGCAGCGCGAGACGTTGCGGATCCAGGCCGGAGAAGAAGCTGCAGCTCTCGAGAACGTGTCTGGCGTCCATCCGGAAGGGGCCCTCTGCCAGAAACCCGCGATTGCTTGATCCAGGTCAAGGCGGCCGGTGAGTGGATGTAACATCATCGCATATGGCGCGGAGCGAGACCAATCGATTCACCCCGTGCCCAGACGTCCACGGGAGTGCCGGCCGGCGGCCAGCGCCGGGCGACTCCCACTCGACTCCGAAGGAGGAGAACCCCATGATGTGCAACCAGTGTGAGCAGGCCTTCCGCGGGACCGGCTGTGTCGAGGTCGGAGTATGCGGCAAGAGCCCCGATGCCGAGTCGCTGCAGCAGACGTTGCTCTACGGGGTGAAGGGCATGGCGGCCTACGCGGCCCACGCGCGCCGCCTGGGCAAGACCGACGAGGAGATCAACTCCTTCATCGAGGAGGCGCTCTTCGCCACGATGACCAACGTCAGCTTCGACAACGAGGCGCTTCTCGAGATGGTGCTCGAGTGCGGGCGCATCAATCTGAAGGCCATGCAACTCCTCAACGACGCCCATGTCGCGCGCTTCGGAACGCCCCAGCCGACCGAGGTGGCCGAGGGCACCAAGGCGGGCCCCGGCATCCTCGTAACGGGCCACGATCTGGCCGATCTGGAGGATCTCCTGAAGGCCACCGAGGGCAAGGGCATCAACATCTACACGCACGGCGAGATGTTGCCCGCCCACAGCTATCCGGGCCTGAAGCAGTACAAGCACCTGGTCGGCCACTACGGCGACGCCTGGCAGCGTCAGGTCCAGGAGTTCGACGCCTTCTCGGGGCCGATCCTCGCCACGACCAACTGCATCCTGACCCCGCCGCCGTCCTACCGCGACCGGGTCTTCACAACGCACAGCGTCAGCGTCCCCGGCGGCACCCGCATCCGGGGCAACGACTTCTCGGCGCTGATCGCCTGCGCGCTCGCGTGCAAGCCGCTATCCGAGAAGCAGGTCAAGGTCTCGACCATCGGGTTCCATTACTCCGTCATCCTCGGGCTGGCCGACAAGGTCGTCGAGGCGGTCAAGGGCGGGGCCATCAAGCGGTTCTTCGTCATCGGCGGCTGCGATGGCGCCGAGCCCGGCCGCAACTACTTCAGCGACTTCGCCGCGATGGCGCCGGCCGATACGGTCATCCTCACGCTGGGTTGCGGCAAGTACCGCATCCGCAATCACGACTACGGCACGATCGGCGGCATCCCGCGCTTGCTGGATCTGGGCCAGTGCAACGACGCCTACGGCGCCATCCAGATCGCCGTGGCGCTCGCCGGGGCCTTCAAGTGCGGCGTCAACGACCTGCCTCTGACCCTGGTCATCTCGTGGTTCGAGCAGAAGGCCGTCGCCGTGCTCCTCACCCTGCTCCACCTCGGCGTCAAGGGCATCCGCATCGGCCCCAACCCGCCCGCGTTCATCACTCCCAACGTGCTGAAGATCCTGCAGGACAAGTTCGACCTGCGGCTCACCGGCACGGACGCCGCGAAGGACCTCGCCTGCGTGATGGGTTCCTGAGAGAGAGGCCGGCGGGGCCGCGTCCGGGCGCGGCTCCGCCGACACGCTCGCCCCCCGCCGGGCTCGGCCCCTCGACTCGAGAGTGGCAGACTTCGATCCGATAACATCGATCAAGGAGCGATGCACGGAAGCGACGAAACTCGATTGACGCCCCTCTCCCGGGCCGACGCGGCGATCGGCGCCCTGGGGACGGTCGCCTTCGCGATCGGGGCCGCCGCAGTCGCGGGCTGGCACCTGGGGCGCCCGTTCACCCTGGTGGCAGGGGCGGTGCCGACGGTCTACAACACCGGTCTGAGCCTGATGTTGTGCGGCGCGGGGCTGATCGGGTCGGGGCCCAGGCGACGGC
>CAZSVK010000275.1:0-8265 GCA_964610245.1 uncultured bacterium | reverse complement strand
CTGGCGATCCTTGCCAGTGCCGCGGTCCCGATGGCCAGCTCGCTCTACCAGCGTAACCGCGAGAACGCCCTGCGCGAGACGCTGCTCGTGATGCGGATGGCCATCCACGACTATCCACGCAACGGGCTGGACGACGACTCCGACGGCCGCATCGACGAGGATCCGCGCGGCGACGACAACCACGACGGCTTTCCGGGGCTGCGCGGGGTGAGCGACGGCAGCCGCGGAGTCGACGTCGACGCCGCCGGGGAGTCACAACTGCTGTCCGACGGCCGTCCCAACTCGCGATTCGACACGCGTTTCCGGGCCGATGACGACGAGGACGGACTGATCGACGAGGAGGCGTTCGCGACCGATCTCAACGACCTGGTATCGAAGATGGGGTTTCTGCGGGGCAAGATCCCGATCGATCCCTCCACGCAGGAAGCGAGCTGGCGAGTGGTGCTGCTGCGGCTGAACAACGACGGAGACTGGGGCTCCACGGCGAAGGATGCCGCGGGCCAGCCGACGACCATCGTGGTCGGGCCTCCGGACACGAGCGGCCTGCACCCCTCCGTCATCACCAAGGTCATCAAGCCTCGCCTGCCCGACCCGGTGCCGGCCATCTCGGGCCTGAACGCGAGCGATTTCACGCCGCTGGTGGATGAAGACCCGCGCGACGGCAAAGACAACGACGGGGACGGCCGCGTCGACGAGGACTGTTCGGAGCTGGTGGACGTCCGGAGCTGGAACGTCGCCGAGGCGAGCGATGGCACGAAGTACTCTGATTGGTGAGGGGTCAGGGGTCGGGGGTCGGGGGCCAGGAGTGGCGCACGCCTCTGGGCTGCGCAACGGCTCGGCCAACGCGCGGCGCCTGGTCCTCCAGCCCCGAGCCTCGCGCCTCAAGCCTGGCGCCTCACGCATCCAGCCTCCAGCCTCCAGCCTGGCGCCTCAAGCCTCCAGCCTCTCCCGCGGCTTCTCGATGGTCGAGATGCTGGCCTCGCTGGTCATCTTCTCGATCGTCGCGCTGATGGCCGTACCGATGGCCGAGACCTACCGCGACCGGCAGACCGAGGTCGTGTTGAGGGATCGCCTGACGCGGATCCGCGCGGCCATCCGCAGCTACTCGGCCTCCGAGACGACCACGCTGGTGAGTCCGTGCGGAGCGACCGTCCCGGGCGATCTGGACGGCGACGGGGTGGCCGGCGAGGACGGGGCCGGCGACCTGGATGGCGATGGGTTGTGCGACGACGATCTGGACGGCAACCTGGACGAGGACGGGATGCCCATCTATCCGCCGACGCTCGAGGCGCTGGTCGAGAGGGGCTATCTGGGGACGAAGTCCCTGACGGACGACAGCGGCGCGGCGATTCCCTCTTCGGCGCAGTTCCCGCGAGATCCGACCAATCTCTACGAGCCGGACAACATCCTGACCTGGGTGCCGCGCTACGTGACGCGAACGTTCCGCTTCCGGTGCCGCGGCGACGCCGCCAACGCACCTTTGCGGGTCGTCACCTACAAGGCGATCTACGACGTCCGCAGCAGCTCGAAGGGCGTCTCGCTGGCCGGAGTTCCCTACAGTGACTTCTGACACGACAGGCGGTAGGCTGTAGGCTGCGTCGCAAGACCGGGGAGGCCGGAGCCCCCCCCCAAGCCTCGAGCCCCAAGCCTCCAGCCTCGAGCCTCGAGCCTCGAACCCCACGCCCCATGACGAGCGAATTCATCCAGAAGAAGAAGATCGGCGAGATCCTGATGTCAAAGGGGCTCATCACGCCCCAGCAGCTCGAGACCGCCCTCCGCATCCAGCGCGAAGATCGCACCAAGCGGGTCGGCGAGATCTGGGTCGAGGCGGGGATCATCACCGAGGAGGTGCTGGCTCGCGCGCTCGCGGCCCAGTACAGCGTGCAGTACTTCGACCTGGCCAACTTCGTCCCGAAGGAAGACATGTCGACGCTGGTGAGCGAAGACCTGGTGAACATCCACCAGGTGCTACCGGTGAAGCTGGACGGCAACGTCCTGACGATCGTGACGCACGACCCGACGAACATCGCCGGCTTCCAGACCATCGCGCGCACGACCGGCTTCCACGTCAAGTTCGTGGTGGCGCAGAAGACGGCGCTGCAGAAGATGATCGCCAAGGTTACTTCGAGCGCCGAGCAGACGCTCGCCGACGTGGACATCGACGAGGTGCTCGACCAGGTCAACCTGGAGGTGGCCAGCCGCGAGGACGACGATGACCGGCTCGACGGCGTCGACCTGGACAGCCTGCGCAAGGAGTCGAACCAGGGCGCGATCGTGCAGTTCGTCAACAAGCTGCTGCTGCAGGCCATCCAGGAGCGTGCCACCGACGTTCACATCGAGTCGACGCTCAAGGACGTGCTGGTGCGCTACCGCATCGACGGTCTGCTCTACGACCGCACCCACGTCGACCGCAAGAACTACAACGCGATCCTGTCGCGCATCAAGATCCTCTGCGACGTCGACATCACGGAGCGCACCATCCCGCAGGACGGCGGTTTCAAGGTCAAGCTCAAGGGGCGGAACATCGACTTCCGAGTGAGCATTCTGCCCTCGATCTACGGGCAGAACGTGGTCATCCGGATCCTGGGGGCCTCGGGTCTGGAGCTGAAGCTCTCGGAGCTGGGGTTCGAGCCCAACGACCTGGTTCGCTACCAGAAGGGCATGCTGAGGCCGTACGGCTGGGTGCTGGTGACGGGGCCCACCGGTTCCGGGAAGACGACCACGCTCTACAGCTCGCTGTCGACGCTGAACAAGCGGGACACCAAGATCATCACCGTCGAGGACCCGGTCGAGTACAAGCTGGCCGGCATCCACCAGACCCAGGTGCGCATCAACAAGTCCGACCCCGAGCGCAGCATGACGTTCGCCAAGGCGCCGCGCCCCATCATGCGGCAAGACCCGCACGTCATCATGATCGGAGAGATCCGAGACTACGAGACGCCCGCGATCGCTGACGGGCTACTTGGTGTTCTCCACGTTCCACGCCATCACCTCGGTCGACACGATCGGCCGTCTCCAGAACATCGGCATCGACAGCTACCTGTTCGCGGCGGCGCTAAACGTCGTCGTTGCGCAGCGACTGGTGCGGCGCATCTGCCCCGAGTGCAAGGAGCGCACCTCCGTCACCCGGGAAGAGCTGATCGCCTCGGGCCTCGACATCGACCAGTACATGGACTATCCCTTCTACAAGGGACGCGGCTGCGACTCGTGCAACCACACCGGCGTGATGGGCCGGGAGGCGATCTTCGAGGTGATGCTGATGAGCGACTCGCTCCGCCAGCTCATCATCGATAACTCCAGCTTGATCGCCATCCGCGAGTCGGCCGTCCAGGAGAGCATGCGAACGCTGCACGACTCCTGCAAGACCAAGGTGCTGGCCGGCAGCTCGCCGCTGGACGACCTGATCAAGATTTACCACGAGTAAGACAGTGGTGAGACAGGGGTTAGGGGTTAGGGGTTTGGGGTTAGGAGCCGGGTGACAGCTCGACGAACTCGAACGGTTCCGAATTGGAAAGACCAACCGAATCTAGCGGACCGCGCACGGCGCCTTACCCCTAACCCCCAACCCCTAACCCCTGCCCTCAACCCCTGCCCCCAACCCCCAACCCCTAGCTGCGAAGCAGCTGGGCCACGAACAGCTCGACCTCGGTGCGCTCGTCGCCGGCCCCGCTCTTCAGGCGCCGGTCCAGCTCGACCAGCCGGCACAGCGCGCCGGCCAGCTCGGCCTCCGTGTAGTTGCCGGCCTGCAGCACGACAGTCGGGCGCTGGTAGTCCTTGATATCGGCGACGTTATGGGCCATCACCTCGCCGGCCCCGGCCAGCAGGCCCGACAGTTCGGCCTGCTGCGCCTTCTTCACGTCGCCGCGCACCGCCGTGGAACTCGCGCGCGCCGTGGCCAGGATCTCCCGCCAGACGGCTGCCGGCAACGTGGCCGCGGCCGAGCGAACCCGCAACAGCTTCTCGAAACGCTCGAGCAGGATCGCCACCAGCCCGATGGGGTTCTCGCCGGTGTCGGCCAGGAACGCCCTGAGCGCCGCCAGCGCCTTCGGACTGCGCTGGCCCAGCAGCTCGGCCATCCCGAAGACATCCGGCGCCGCCCGGCCGCCCAGGAGTTGCCGCACCGTCTCCAGCTCGAGCGTCTTGCCCTTGCCCGCCTGGACGTGCCGGGCCAGCCGCTCAATCGAGCCCGCCAGCTTGAAGAGATCGACCTCGAGATCGGCCTTCCAGGGCACCGTCTTGCCGTGCAGCTGGTAGAGCCGCTCGGCCAGCTCCTGCGAGCAGCGCACGCCCATCGCCGTGAACTGCTTGCCGATCCAGGTGAGCAGCTCGGAGCGCCAGGGCACGTAGAAGACCACCGTCATCGCGTCGAGGCCCTTCAGCTCGGCCGGCGCCGACTTCATCTCTTCCGAGAGGATCACCAGGTGGATCCCCGGCGGGAAGTGGCAGCCGCCCAGCGTCTTGAGGAAACTCTTCCGCTCGGCGGCCCGCGCCT
This sequence comes from uncultured bacterium, assembly GCA_964610245.1. Taxonomy (GTDB): domain Bacteria; phylum Muiribacteriota; class UBA6191; order JACPRK01; family JACPRK01; genus CAZSVK01. The sequence goes on along the minus strand of CAZSVK010000275.1, from coordinate 3,773 downwards.
TGTCGAACCCGCGCAGCACCACCAGCTTCTCGCCCCCGAAGAGCGAAGGCGAGAAGTGGGTCGCCGGAAGCCCCTCCAGCTCGGCGGAGGCCGCGTCGACCCCCACCCGGTTCAGCGCGCCTCCCGCCTGCCTCTCGAGCGCCGCGGCCACCAGGCCCAGCGCCTCTTCCTTGAAGTAGGGCTCGGGCCCCGCGAGCAGGATCACCGGCGCCAGCGGCTGGCCCCGGGTCAGGCGGAGCTTCAGGTCGGCGAACTTCAGCGCTGGCGTGGCGGCGGCCAAGGGGTCACCTCAGCTCGCCGCCGACCGACCGGACGCGCTCGACGATCGTCTTCACGGCCGCCTCGACCTCCTCGTCGGTGAGCGTGCGCTCGGGGTGGCGGAACGAGAGGCTGAACGCCATGCTCTTGCGGTCCGGCGGCAGGCTCTTGCCGGTGAAGAGGTCGAAGAGCGCGACCGACTCGAGCGTCGCAATCCCCGCGGAGCGGATCGCCGTCTCGACCGTCTCGTACCGCGTCGTGGAGGGCAGCAGGAAGGCCAGGTCACGCTGGGCCTTCGGGATGGACGGAATCGCTCGAGCAGCCACCCGAGGACGAGGCAGCGCGGCCACCTGCTCCAGGTCGAACTCGCCGAAAGCCACCGCCACGGGGAACTTCTTCAGGAAGGGAACGTCGGGCGCCAGCTCGGCGACGTAGCCGATGCAGCTCTCGCCTGCGTAGATGCCGGCCCTTCTCAGCGGATGCGCGAAGGCCGGAAGCTCGGCGCCCTCGGGCAGCGCGGGCCGCACGGCGAGAGGCAGGCCGAGCCTGACAGCCAACGACTCCACCAGGCCCCGGGCCGAGTGGAAGTCGACCGGGCGGTTGCCATGACGCCAATCGGAGCCGGCGGCGCCGGCCAGCAGGAACGCGGCGTGATACGGCTGGATCGGCAGTCCGGCGAACGAGAACGGGCTCTCCTGGCCGGTCGCCTTGTCCGGGCTGAACACCCGGCCGAGCTCGAAGAACCGGGGAGGCTTGTTCTGGCGCTGCAGGTTGAACTGCAGCGCGTCGAGCAGCCCGTCGGCCAGGTTCCGGCGGAGCGCGCCGTTCTCTTCGGCCAGCGGGTTGGCCACGACGACGGCGGCGGGCGTGGCGGAGGGGGCGAAGCTCAAGCTGATCGCCTCGCACAGGCCGGCGTCGGCGAGCACCTGCTTGAGTTCGCGAGTGAGCGCCGCCAGTGGCGACTCGTGCACCGGCTGGGCGGGCACCATCGCCGGCGCCTCCTGGATGGCGTCGAAGCCGATCATCCGCGCGATCTCCTCGGCCAGATCGGCCTCGCCCTCCAGGTCGGGGCGGAAGGTCGGGACCAGCACGTCGATCGATCCGTCGGCGGCAACGGCGGCGGGAAGCTGGAGCAGGCCCAGGAGACGGGCCATCTCGCCGGCCTCGAGAGCGATGCCCAGCAGGCTGTTGACGCGGCCGGGCCTCAGCCGGATGGCTCGGGGCGCGATGGGGGCCGGATAGCTGTCGAGGCAGCCCGCGGCGACGCTCCCACCGGCCAGCCGCTGGAGCAAGAAGGCCGCCCGCTCGAGCACGGCCGGAGGCGCGCCGGGGTCGCATCCGCGCTCGAAGCGGTGGCTCGAGTCGGTGTGCAGCTTGTGCCGCTTCGACGAGCGGCGGATGGTGACGGGGTCGAAGTAGGCCGCTTCGAGGAAGACCACGGAGGTGTCGTCGCGGATCTCGCTGTTCTGGCCGCCCATGATGCCGGCCAGCGCGATGCCGCGCTCGGCGTCGGCGATGAGCAGATCCTGTTCCGTCAGCTCGAGGGCGGTGCCGTCGAGGGTGGTCAGCTTCTCGCCCGGGGCGGCCCAGCGGATGACGAGGCGCCCGCCGTGGACGAAGCGCGCGTCGAAAGCGTGCATCGGATGGCCGGTCTCCAGCATCACGTAGTTCGTGATATCGACGACGTTACTGATGGGCCGCAGGCCCGCCGCGCGCAGGTGGCGCTGCATCCAGTCGGGCGAGGGGCCCACCTTGACACCGGTCACGACGCGGGCCGAGTAGCGCGGGCAGCCGTCGGGCGCCCGCAGCTCGACCGCCAGGCTTTCGGCGGCCGGAGCCGCCTCGGCGAGAGGCCCGGCCTCGGGAAGTTTCAGGGAACGGCCGGTCAGGGCGGCCACCTCGCGGGCGATGCCGATGAGGCCGAGGCAATCGGGGCGATTCGGGGTGATCGAGACCTCGAGGACCCAGTCGGGCTGGCCGACGATCACCTCGATGGGAGTGCCGGGTACGGTGCCCTCGGGCAGGTCCATCAGCCCGTCGGCCTCCTCCGAGAGACCCAGCTCGCGGGCCGAGCAGAGCATGCCCTCCGACTCGACGCCGCGCAGCTTCGCCCGGCGGATCTTGGTGCCGCCTGCGACCACCGCGCCGAGAGGAGCGAAGGGATAGAGGCCGCCCGCGCGCACATTGGGCGCGCCGCAGACCACCGAGTGCATGGCCCCGCCGGTCGAGACCTTGCAGAGGCTGAGCTTGTCGGCGTTGGGGTGCGGGCCTTTTTCGTCGACGCGGCCGACCACGACGCCGGTGCAGTCGGCGCCCACCCGCTCGACCAGCTCGACCTCCAGGCCGGCCATCGTCAGAAGATGGGCGACCGCCTGGGCCGAAGGCTCTAACTCGACGTACCGCGACAGCCAGCTCAACGGGACACGCATCGGACCGCAACCACCTTTCGCCGGGTCGCTCCTCGGATCGGAGCGGCCTCATCCGGGAGTTGGACGCCGGAGGGACGCACGGCGCGCGCCGTCACGGCCCCGAAGGCGGTCTTCCCGGAGGTGACGATGGTAACACGCCAGGGGCGGGCAGCGGCGGCCGGGTAGAGATGTCCAGGGGAACCGGAAAGCCGCGGCGTCACGACACGGTCACGAGGCTGGCCAATCACAGAGACACAGAGACACGGAGACACAGAGGGGGAGTTGATTCGATGAAGGCTACCTACTTCTCTGTGCCTCTGTGATACCTGCGTGGTTTGCGGACGAAGTTCTGGAGCGACACTGCCCCGGCCTACTTGCCCTTCCGCGGGGCACGCGCGGGCTTGCCGGCCGCGGAGGCGGGCTTCGCCGGCTTGGCGGCCTTGGCCACGGCGGCGTCGGAGGCTTCGATCTCGAGGCTCACCTTGACCTCGTCGCCGAGGGCGAGACCGCCGGCCTCCAGCACCTTGTTGTAGGTCAGGCCGAAGTCCTTGCGGTTGAGGACCGCGGTGGCGGTGAAGCCCATCTTGGACCCGATCTGGGCGTCCTGAACGGCTCCTAGCAGTTCGGCGTCGAGCGTCACCGGGCGCGTCACGCCGTGCAGCGTGAGGTTCCCGGCAATCAGGGCGGTCTTCTCGCCCGTCGCCATCACCTTGGTCGACCGGAAGGTCATCTCGGGGAACTTCTCGGCGTCGAAGAAATCGGCGCCTCGCAGGTGGGTGTCGCGGGCGACGATGCCGGTATCGACCGTCGACGTGAGGATGGTGGCCTGGACACTGGCCTTGGCGGCGTCCTTGCCGTCGTAGTCGATGGTCCCGGAGACTCCGCGAAAGACCCCCTTCACGTTCGTGATCATCAGGTGGCGGATGCTGAAGCCGATCGTGGAGTGGGCGGGGTCGATCTGCCAGGCGCCCGCGAACGCATCGAGAGGCAGGGCGGCGGCCAGCACGACCAGGAGCAGAGCGAACGAGGAGAATTTGGGATTGAGCATAGGTTGGAGGGGTCGGGAGTCGGGAGTCGGGAGTCGGGGCCCGCATCCAAGGTACCGGC
>CAZSVK010000274.1:0-8279 GCA_964610245.1 uncultured bacterium | reverse complement strand
GAGCCCCACCCTGGACCCGGCAATGAGAAGAGGAATCGAGGCCGGCTCGACACTTAAGACGACTCCGAGCTGCGAGCGCGGGCAAGACACTCTCCAGTCATCGGGGGGGCACGAGGGCCGCCCCTACAGCATTACGAGGCCAGTGACATGCTCCACTCTCCCGCGCGCGGCTTGCTTTGTGGGCAGAGATGGCGTAGGCTGCCGTTTACGATAGCAGGCGCTATCGTTTACTGGGCCCGTCGCACTCCCGCCTCATGCGAAAGCTCTCCGCCGCGACCCGCGAGACCATCCTGCAGTCGGCCATCCGCCTCTTCTCGGAGCGCGAGGTCGCCAGCGTTTCGACCCGCGCCATCGCGCGCGAGGCCCGGGTTTCCGAGGCGACCGTCTTCCGCTACTTCCCGAAGAAGGACGAGATCCTCGAGACGATCCTCACCGAGACGACCCGGAGCGACTACAGGCAGCTTGAACAGCTCCTCGACCTGGTCGACGACCCTCGCGAGAAGTTGCTCGCCTTCTGCCGCCAGCAGGCCCACTTCTTCTGCCGTCACCGCGCCCTCATCGGCGTCTCTCTTCGCGAGTATCTGTTCCAGCGGCCGCTCGACGGACGAGTCCGCAGCACGGCGCGTCACTCGCTCGCGACCCTCCGCGAGGTCCTCCGGGAGGGCGTGAGCAAGGGCGTCTTCCGCGGCGACCTCGACGTGGCGACGGCCGCCATGACGTTCCACGGCATCTCGAACACGGTCCTGCTGCACGAGCGCATCTCCGTCGCGCGTCCCTACTCGGAGACGGTCTTCGTCCGCCGGGTCGAAAACCTCTACCGGCTCTACCTGCGAGCCATCCTGGCCCTCCCATGAGAACCTCCTCGTCGATTCCCCGGTTGCCCGCCCTCCTCCTCGTCACGCTCTGCCCGGCCTTCGCGCCGCTCCTGCTGCCCGCCGCCGGGCCGCCGTCCGCCGCTGTCGCACTGTCGGCCGTGGCGAGTGCGACCGTCTCCGGGAGCGCGTCCGCCACGCCGCTCGCCGCCGTCCGCGTGACCTGCCGGAGGCGCTCGGCCGTGCCCTGGGCCGCAACCCTGGCTTCCTTGCGGCCCGGGAGGGCGCCGAGATGGCGAAGGGCCGCCGCCGCCAGGCCCAGGCTCCCCTGCGGCCCACGCTGGGAATCTCAGCCTTCGAAACCCACCAGTCGATCCCGGATGTCGCCACCCCCGGACTGGGCGGCCTCTTCGGGGGGAAGCTCTTCGTCGACGAACTTCGCGACAAGAGGGTGACCCTGAGCCAGCAGCTACTGAACGTCCGCGACCACGCGGGTGCCCGCGCGGCCCGCTCGCTCGAGAAGGCCGCCCGGCAGGACGTCACCAAGGCCAGCGTCGACCTGGTCGCCGCGGTGAAGACCTCCTTCTACGACCTGCTGCTGGCCGAGGAGATGTCGAGCGTCACCCGCGCCACGGCCGATCAGGTCGAGCGTCAGCTCACCCAGGCCCGGCTGAACGTCCGCGTTGGTACGGCGCCGCGCCTCGACGAACTGCGCGCCGAGGTCCAGCTCTCTCGCGCCCGTGCCGACCTGATCCGCGCCGACTACGGTGCCGACATAGCCCGCGAGGTGCTGGCCAACCTGCTGGCGCTCGACGCCAGCACGCCGCTGGAGGCCGCCGGTGCGTTCCTCCCGCTGGCGCCGGTGCCCGCCCGGGCCGACGTGCTCGCCCGGGCCCTGCGAGAGCGGCCCGACCTCCGCGCCGGCCGCGAACGGCTGGAGGCCGCGCGCCAGGGCGTGCGCGCCGCCCGTGCCGGCCACCTCCCGACCGTCGCCCTGGTCGGCACCAAGGACCGCAGCTTCAACCAGAGCTTCGTCCGCGGCGAGGATATCGACGTGCAGTCGGCCACCGTCAGCGTCAACCTTCCGCTCTTCGACGGCGGGCTCACCGAGGGCCGCGTGACCGAGGCGAGGGCGGCGCAGCGCAAGGCGGATTCCGAGCTGCGGGCCCTGGAGCAGTCGGTCGAGCTGGACGTCACGCGGTCGCTGGCGCTCGTGGAGCAGGCCAGGGCGGTGATCGCGGCCACCGAGACCGCCGTCCAGCTGGCCCAGGAAGCTCTGGAAATCGCCGAGGAGGGCTATCGCCAGGGCGTTCGCACCTACCTCGAGGTGCTCGATGCCCAGCTCGCGCTGGCGGTCGCGCGCACCAATCTCGCCCAGGCCCGCCGCGACGACTCGGTCGCTCGGGCCCGCCTCGATCAGGCCCAGGGTCTGATCACCGGCCTCGAGGAGTCGTCCGCGCGCAGCCCGACGGCGACCCGAGCACAGCAACAGTGACGGCCACGGGAAGTTGCTCGTGGCGAGGTTTCCGATGTCCACCGCGCTCTTGTCCAAGCCTGGATCTCGACCAGGCGTCGCCTGGAGGTAACGGCGACGTCGCCCGCTGGTACACTTCGTCCCCATGAGCAACGTCTCCCCCTCCGCGGCCCCCGGCCCCGCGCCGGCCTCCGAGTACGATCGGTCCTTCTTCGGCCACCCGCGCGGCCTCTCGACCCTCTTCTTCACCGAGATGTGGGAGCGCTTCAGCTTCTACGGGATGCGGGCGCTGCTCATCCTGTTCATGACCGCGCCGGCTGCCGCCGGGGGCCTCGGCGTCGACACGGCGCTCGCGGGCGCCGTCTACGGCCTGTACGGGTCGATGGTCTACGTGGCCAGCCTGCCGGGCGGATGGCTGGCCGATCGCCTGCTCGGCCAGCGGCGCGCCGTGCTCTACGGCGGCATCTTGATCGCCTGTGGCCACTTCAGCATGGCCTTCCCGTCGGTCAGCACCTTCTATCTCGGCCTGGCGCTGATCGTGGGAGGCACCGGCCTGCTGAAGGGTAACATCAGCGTTATTGTGGGCCAGCTCTACCGGCCGGAGGATGCGCGGCGGGACGCGGGCTTCTCGATCTACTACATGGGCATCAACCTGGGCGCGTTCTTCGCTCCGCTCGTGTGCGGTTACCTCGGGCAGCGCGTGAACTGGCACGTCGGCTTCGGCGCCGCGGGCGTGGGGATGGTGCTCGGCCTGATCCAGTACACCCTGGGGAGCCGCTACCTGGGTGATGCCGGGCTGTACCCGGCCCCGGCCGAGTCTCCGGAGGCCGCGGCCGAACTGAAACGCCGGGCCTGCACCTGGGGCGGTTCCGCTCTCGCGCTCCTGGTGCTGGGCGCCGCCGGGATGATCGCCGGCGTGCTGCCGATCACCGCCGTGCAGGTGACCAGCTTCGCGGGCGTGGCGCTGCTGCTGCTCGCCGTCGGCCTGTTCGCGTGGCTGTTCTTCGGCTGCGATTGGACGCCCGAGGAGCGCCGGCGGCTGTACGCGGTCGCCGCGCTGTTCGTGGCCTCGGCGATCTTCTGGGCCGAGTTCGAGCAGGCCGGTTCGTCGCTGAACCTGTTCGCCGATCGCTCGACCCGGACGTCGGTGTTCGGCTGGGAGTTCCCGAGCAGCTACTTCCAGGCGCTGCAGCCGCTGTTCGTCATCATCTGCGCGCCGCTGTTCGCTTGGATGTGGGTGCGGCTAGGCAAGCGCGAGCCGTCGAGCCCGGCGAAGTTCTCGATCGGTCTGCTGTTCGTCGGCGCGGGGTTCGTGCTGATGACCGTCGCCGCCAAGCTCGCGGCGGCCGGTCAGCAGGTCTCGCCCTGGTGGCTGTTCTTCACCTACCTGGTCCACACCTTCGGCGAGCTGTCGCTGAGTCCCGTCGGTCTGAGCGTGACCACCAAGCTCGCACCCCAGCGCGTGGCGGGTTTGATGATGGGCGTCTGGTTCCTCGGGATCTCGGCCGGCGAGTTCATGGGCGGCCAGATCGCGTCGTTCTACGGGTCGATGCCGTTGCCGAACCTGTTCGGGCCGATCGGTATCATCGGCATCGTGGCCGGCGTCGGGATGTTCGCGCTCGCCCCGTCGATCCGGCGACTGATGGGCTCGGTGAACTAGCGCAGTAGCCCGCTGGCCCTGATGCCGTCGAAGATGAACTGCACGGCCAGGGCGGTCAGGAGAACGCCGAAGACACGTTCGATGACGTGCATTCCGGTCACGCCCAGCAGTTTCTGGATCTGGCCGGCCGCGAGCATCGCCAGGAAAGTCACCAGGATCATCACCAGCAGGGAGCTGCAGACGATCGCCTGGTGGATGAAGTCACCCTTGGCCTCGGCCATCAGCAGGATGACGGCGCCGATGGCGCCCGGTCCGGCGATGAGAGGCGTGGCGAGCGGGAAGACCGAGAGGTCCTGGCGGGTTTCCGCCTCCTTGACCTCGTCGGGGGTTGCGCTGCTCGCGCCGGAGGGCCGAGCGAAGACCATGTCGATGCCGATGAGCATCAGCAGGATGCCGCCGGCGGTGCGCAGCGCCGGCAGGGTGATGCCGAAGGTCCGCAGGATGACCTCGCCCAGCAGGGCGAAGCCGAGGAGCAGCCCCGCCGCCAGCAGGCAGGCTCGGGTGGCCATCGCCCGCCGCTCCTGGGGCGAGTTCCTGGCCGTGAGGGCGGCGAAGACCGCCGCGACATCGAGGGGCCCGATGGTTGCGAAGAACGTGGCCAGGGAAACGCTCAGGGTCCCGAACATGGGGGGGCTGGCGACACGGTAGCGGGCGAAATGGGGGACACGCGACTCATTTCCTGACTTCGGCGGATTTCTCGCACCAACGCCACCTCGGGAAATGAGTCGCGTGTCCCCCCCCTTCGACAAGCTCAGGAGGGCTCCTCAGGCCGAACGGATAAGCAAATGGACTTCGGGACCACAACACTTGCTCCTCCCGGGCCCGACGGGTCGGGCGTCGCGTCCGCCGCTACCGGGCAGCTCGGCTTCAGGCGTTGAGCTTGCCGAGCAGCCAGGCCATGTTGCGGCCCAGCGCCTTCATGGTCTCGAGCCCCTCGAGGTCGCCGGAGACATCCCCTGGCTGCAGGCCGATCCCGATGTTCCAGTAGATGGAACCGGGAACCATCATCTCGCTGATGAGGAAGAAGTGGTTCAACGTGTCGAAGGCGTGGATGGCCCCGGCGCGCCGGACGGCGACCACGCCCGCGCCGACCTTTCTCCTGAGCATGCGGCCGTTGGCGCGGCTGACGAATCCGGCGCGGTCGATGAGCGACTTCATGTTCGTGGTCAGGTCCGTGAAGTAGGTCGGGGTCCCGAGCAGGATCCCGTCTGCCTCGAGCATCAGATCGACGTAGTCGTTGAGCGCGTCGTCGGTCTTCGCGCAATGCTTGTCCAGGTTCTGCAAGCATCTGTAGCAGCCCGTACAGCCCTGCAGGACGTTCGGCCCCATCTGGACCAGCCTGGTCTCGATGCCCGACGCGTCGAGTTCGGCCAGCACCGTCTCGAGCAAGATCGCCGTGTTCCCGTTGCCTCTCGGACTGCCGTTGAAAGCTACGACCTTCACCTGGACTACCTCCGGATCGACGCCCGGCGGCTCGAGCGGCCGCCGCCGACAGTATACGAGGTAGGAGAGCCCTCGGGATCGGCTAGACGTCCCCTCGGGGGGCCGCCCGGGAGTCGCCTTCGAGTCTGGCGAGGAGTTCGAGGGCGACGACTCGGGGGGCCGCGGGCGCGGTCAGGAAGCTGCCGGCGCCTGCCTGCTCGGCACGCGACATGCCCTCGGCCCCTCCCGTCTCGGAGTAGTGGACTACCGGCACGCCGGCCGTGCGAGAGTCGGTCTTGAGACTGCGGCAGACTTCGAGTCCGTCGATGGCCTTCGCCATGAAATCCAGGAGGATCAGGTCCGGGGGGCGCGCCTGGACAGTCGCCAGCGCCGAGGGGGCGGTGTGAGCCGTCTCGACCTTGAAGCGGCTGGTCGCCTCCAGCCCGGTTCGCAGAGTGCGGCAGGGTCCCTCATCGCCGACGACGAGCACTCGGTAGATCCGGGGACGAACCGAGGAGCCCTCCCCGGCGATTCGTGCGGCATGCCTGCGGGAGGCCAGTTCGAGCCACTTGTTGAGGCTGTGTGGCCGGAACGGTTTCTCGATGTAGCCCATCGCCCCGGACTGCTGGAGGAGGTCGTTGTCGACCTCGGCGGCCATCGCCCCCGAGACGAAGACCACCACGAGCGAACGGTCCACTGCGAGCAGAGCTTCGGCCAGCCGGATGCCGTCCATCTGCGGCATCCGGATGTCGAGCAGCGCCAGCTCGAAGCAGCCTGGAGTGAACTCCTTCAAGGCCTGTCGCGGGTTGGTGTAGTAGGCCCCCCGGCAACCGGCCCTCACCAGCATCCTCCGGTAGACTTCGAGGATTGGCTGCTCGTCGTCGACCACGAGCACGTTCAAGGAGCGGGTCAGGATCTTCGGCTGCGGCTCGTCGGCCGCCGAGATCGCGGTCTTTCTGGACGAGCTGGCGGCCGGGAACCGGAGCGTGAAGGTGGCTCCCTTGCCCGGTTGGCTCGAGACATTGAGGCTTCCGCCGTGCTCCTGCGTCAGAGACCTGCAAATCGCCAATCCCAGGCCCGTGCCCTTGCCGGGCTCCTTGGTCGTGAAGAACGTCTCGAAGATGTGGGCGAGGACCTCCGGCGGGATGCCGGGTCCGGTGTCGCTCACCTCGATGACGACATTGGGGCCCTCATGCCGCCCTCGCAGCGTCAGGCAGCCGCCCTGCGCCATCGCGTCACGAGCGTTCACGATGAGGTTGAGGAGGATCTGCTGGAACTGGGTTTCGCTTCCTTCCACGGGCGGCAGTTCCGGATCGATCTCCCGACGGACGGTGACATTGGCGGCGGTCAGCTGCTTGCCCAGGAGCGCCAGGATATCCGAGAGCACGTGGTCGAGCAGCACAGGCTTGCTCTTGGAACGCCCCGAGCGGCTCAGCTTCAGAAAGTTGCGCACGATGTCGACGAGCATCCACGTGTGTCGCTCGACGACTTGCAAGGACCTGGTCAGCTCCGGCTGAGTCTCGCCCAGGTCCTCGAGCACGATCCCCAGCGTGCCGAGGACGACCGACAGCGGATTGTTGATGTCGTGGGCCAGGGCCCCGGCCATCGTTCCCAGGGAGGCGAGCTTGTCGGCCTGGATCATGGCCGTCTCCATCCGGACCTTCTGGGTGATGTCCTGGAAGTGGATCAGCCGAGTGCCCGTTGGTGCGCCTGTCATCTTGGTCAGAGGGGTGACCGAGCAACCCAGGATGCGCGTGGTTCCATCCTTGGCCTGCACGTGAACGATCTGTTTGTCGTCCGGTGCGGAGCCATCGACGAGGCCCGCCAGGAAGTCGCGAAACTCGGGGCAACTCGCGAGCTGCGCGTAGGATTGCCCGAGCACCGCCGGCCGCGTCGCGTCCAGCAGTTCCTCGGCGAGACGGTTCATCACGAGCACCTGTCCCTGAGCGTCCAACACGAGAACGGCACTCGGCAGGAACTCGAGCACATCGTGGCTCCCGGGCGAGGGACGGGCGGCCGCCTGCGGGACGCCCAAGGTCATGGCTCGCGGAATGGCCGTGGACCGCGTGGCTGCCGCCGCGCTCACGGCGGCGACGAGGGTCTCGCGCGGGACGGGCTTGAGCAGGTAGTCGAAGGCGTGATGGTGAACGGCCGCGGCCGCCACGGAGGCGCTCTCCGAGGCAGTGACGAGCACCACGGGCAGGTTCGGCATCGTCTGGCTCAGTTCGGCCAGGAGGTCGATGCCCGACGCCATGGGCAGTCCGACGTCCGAGACGACGACGTCCACGTGTTCGAGCTTGAGAAGGCCGATGGCCGACGCGACGTCGCCGGTGTCGCGTACCTGGAAGCCCGCGGCCTCCAGAATCGATCGCAGCACCAACCGATCGACCTGGCTGTCCTCGATCAGGAGCACCTGCGTCGGTGTGTCGGATGTAGGAATCAGGTCGAAGTCGTTCATGCCGCGGACGCCAAAAGTCACACGCTCCCGTGGAGTGTCCAAGGGAGCGTCAGGCGGTCATCATAGCATCCCTCGACACCACGGAGAGACGGTACGGTCCACCGAGACGCAGACGCAAGTAGGGGACGGCCGATCGCAGCTCCGAACTCGGGCCGGTCGGCCGCTGCCTGGGGGGGGAACTCCTGCGCTCGCCCCACCCGGCTACCTGCCCCTCCGGCCGGAAACTCCGAAAGGGTTGTATCCTTCGTGGCGGAGCCAGGCCGGACCGGCCGGGTCGTGCCGGGCACGAAGCCTGTTCCCGTGGAGGCCGCTCTCAGTGTTCAAGCGCATCGGCTGGCTGCTGGTGGGGAGTTTCCTGGGCCGTCTGTCGCCCCTGGCGGGCGGCGAGATCCACGAGGCGGCCAAGGCGGGCGGCGTGGCCCGGCGCCCGGCCCTCACGGCCCAGGCCCCGGG
>CAZSVK010000273.1:0-8314 GCA_964610245.1 uncultured bacterium | reverse complement strand
AGCAGTCTTAGAAGTTCCAATTCCCCTCCTTCCCAACTCGAGTCTACACCAGCGAGCGCAAGAGCTGTTCGAGGTGGCTGGCTGCGAGGCGGACGAAGTCCGATCGGCCGGCCGCGATCGGCCCCCGGTATCCAGGCCGGACGCAGCCAGGAACACGGACGGCGAGATCCGACCCCGCGGAGTTCCCGGTCGTCCGGAACCTCGAGGTGTCCGTCACTGACCGCCCCGGGGTATACGGGCACGAGGTCTCGGCGGCGGTGCTATCCTTGACGTGAATCCGACCTGGGTTTCGATGCCAGCCGGCCGCCTTGGAGGTGCGTTCATGTCGTCTCGCCTGCTCTCGCCCAAACTGACCTGGTCGTTGACGGCCCTCTTCCTGCTCGTTCCCCTCGCCCTGGCGCAGGAGGACACCTCCGGCGCCCCCGGAAGCAGCGCCGAGGTCGCAAGGGGCTTCACGTTCAAGACCAGGGAGGTCGACCTCAGGCTGGTCTTCCTGGCGGCCGCACGGGAGGCGAAGGCCAACCTCATCCTCCACGGCGACGTCGGAGGGACGGTCACGGTCGACGTGACGGGGGTCGAGCCGCTCGGGTTCATCGAGAAGTACGCGCAGGAAAGGGGGTACGCAGTGAGGAACGCCAACCTGGGCGGCCCGCGGCCGTGCCGGATCATCCTGCCGGAAGTGGCGGCCGCGGCCTACGACCAGCTCAGCACGACCGAGGACGGCGAAGACGAGGCCGGGGCCGACAGCCCGGCCGACTGCAATCTCGACATGATGCGGGGCAGGCTCTTCGACCTCGTCACGCAATTGCGAAAGCCGCTGGGAGCCAAGATCATCGGCACCTATCCCGGCGACAACTGGCTCGGCGTCTCCGCCAGGGAGGTCCAGCCATTGCGTCTGCTGCACGCGTTGGCCCATACGGCCGGGACAGCCGTCACCACCAAGACCGATCGGAGCGGATTGTTCTACGTCGTCGGGCCTCCTCCCGAAGGAGAGTGACGGCTCCCGGGCCCGAGCGCTGCCGCTCGAGGGCTGTGTGAAGTCCGGTCGCAACCGCCCACCGGCCGGTGCGCCCCTCGGACGCCGGGGGCATGATTGGCGGCGAGGCCGGAGCAAGCCACGAGTGAGGTTCTAAACGGCCGAGAGTGTCGAATCGAGACCGGCCGCGCCCGGAGGCCCGGTCAAGCCGCGCCCTCCCGAGGGAACGGCGAGAAGTGATCGGCCACGATCGACCAGCGGCCCGCCTCTTCCACCAGCACGAACATGTCGCGGCCGGCCAGTTCGTACGGTTTGCCCTTCACCTCCACCACCAGACGGTAGTAGTAGGTGACCACGCCCATCTTCCCGTCGGCGTACACCTGCACTCTCGGGTCGTCCTCGTGCCAGAGCAGTACTGACATCCTCTGGGTGAACGACCTCCAGGAGGCGAGGCAGGCCTCGCGCCCGTCCAGCCGCAGCCGATCGCTCGCCGTGAAGGCGACCATGTCGGGATGGAAGAACTCCCCCAGCGTTTCCATGCTCCCGCCCTCGATCCACGAGCGATTCATCGCCTGGACGGTCTGCCACACCTGGCTCTCGAGTTCGTTCAGTTCCATGGGAGTTCGCCTCTCCTGGCAGCGGATAGTCTAGGAGCCTGTCGGAGAAAGAGCCATCTTCAGCTGGTGCAGGGCACGGCGGAGACACTACTTTCCGTTCGCCGCAACGGACGACAGGAGCAGGCCGCAGACAACGATAGCGTCAGACCTCACTAGATACCTCCTGATAGGCCCGGGATCAGGGACAGAGCGACGATAGGTTGCCACGAAGCGGGCGTGGCTCCTGCCGGTCTTTCCGATCGGACTTGGGCACGGGGCCGGCCGCCGGCTGGACGACCGGGAGGGGGCATCTCCGGCGAGCTACTTGCCCAGCTTGCGGGCCGGCGTTCCCCCGCCCGAGAACCGCCTGTTTGTCCTTCCCATGCTCTAGACTGTGGGTGCGATGCTGGGTGCGGTCCCTCGGACAGGGGCCGTCCGGACGATCCGACGAGGGAGGTGGCGTGCAATCAGGCAGATGGTGCGGGTGGAGCCTCCTGCTCGTCGTGCTGATCGCGGCCGGAGGCGCCGCTCTGGCCGGCCTCGGGGCGGAGATGCGCATCGTGCCCGAGCAGATCGCGGAGCTGCCGCCCAGCCACCCGGATGCCGTGTTCCGCCGAGAGTCGGGCCCGGACCCCTTCACGGAGTTCCGTGAACTGTCTCGGCTCGCGGAGGAGTTGCGGACACCGGCCGAGACCCACGAGCGAGTTCGAGCCCTATGTGCTGGCCTGAGAGGCTGCATGCCCGAGCCTCCCGAGTTTCGGGAAGACTGGACACCTGTTTCCCTCGCACGCACGCCTGGCCCTGCCCAGGTCAGGGACCTCTGGCGATCCGGCCAGGATGCGTCGCCTCTGGCCGTCGCCTCCCTGGCCAGCCGAGTGGCGGCTCGGGCGGGGCTGGTCTGCCGAGTCGTGGTGACCGACCAGGGAGTTCCCTTCACCGGGGTTTGGGCCGCCGGGCTCGAGGTGTGGTGCCCGATTCAGAACTCCTGGATCTTCGTCGATCCACGCATGGGCCTCACCTTCAACACCCCGCACCGCCGGCTGTCCGTCATGGAACTGCGAGAACGGTTGAGCTGCGGGGAACTCGTGAGCGACACTCCGGTGGCCCTTCCCGCGCCCACGTCCCGCTTCGACTCGAGGTGCCGGGAATACGCCTGTTCGACGCGCAACGTCTGGCTGCATCTATCCGGCGAGCTGACGGGCGAAGGCGCGTCCCAGCCCGTCTGGGGTCTGGTGAACGATGGCCGGGCTCGGTCCTGGCCCTGGCTGGTCTTGTCGGCCGGCTCCAAGCTCAGGGGCCGCGCGCAGTTCCTCAGCCCGTTCGAGCTGCCCTCGACCGGTTTCCTGATCGCGCTGGCGATTCTGGCAACCTACGCCGGCGTCTTGTGGATGTGGCCTCGCTGGAGGCTCCGTTGGGAGGGCCCGCGTGGCCGCGGCTGTCCGGGCACGCCAGCCGGCGGCGCTTTGCCGGGCGAGCCCCCGGAGGGGGCGAGCGGGGGCGGGGGAGGAGCCCCCGCGTCCAAGGATGACGGCGCAGCACGCGAAGCGGGCGAGGTCGGGGAACGGATGGTGACGGGAACCGCCGATTCGAGGCCAGGTCGACCCGGCTTCTGGCGGCTCGCCGGGATTCGTAGGCTCCTCCTGTTCTTCATCTTGGTTGGCCTGACGGTCGGGTGGCTCCAAGGCCAGCTCCATCGACCGCGGGTGGTCTCCGCCGAGAGCCTGGATTCCCCTCCCGGGCCGGCCCGGGAGATCGCCTGGCGACCCGCTTCAAAATCGTTGCTGGACGTCGTGTCGCAGGCGGAAGCGATGGCACCGGGGCTCGAGAGCTTCGCCTTCATTGCCGCCAGGGTGAGGAACCTCCTGGCCGCCAGGCCGAGCCGTGCGGTGAACGACAGGGTCTGGCTGCTGGAGGACGTGCCTGCCGCAGAGCAAGCTGCCCGGGAGTTGTTGTCGATTGGATGGCTCGATGACCTGTCGCTGGCTTGCCTGGTCTCGGGTCTGGGTGAGGCAGCCGGCTTGTCCTGCCGCGTTGTGGCGACCGAGGATGGGGGCTTGCTGCAGCCGCGGACCGTCGGGTACGTCGAAGTCTGGCTGCCGCGGGCTCGCAAGTGGGCCCTGCTCGAACCTCGACACGGCGTGGCCTGCCGCGGGCCGTCAGGCTGGCTGTCCGTCGCCGAGACGCGCCGCCGCCTGTCCCGGGGCTGGTCTGTCGAACTCGTATCGATGGCCGCCGGCGGCGCGAGCCGTTCCTCGGGCAGGCTGTCGGGCGTTCACCTGCGCGGCTTTCGCAACCTCTGGATACCCGGCTCGGCCGCTCGGCCCGGAGCGGAACGCCGGGACCCGGTCTGGACCCTTGCGAGAGATGCGGACTCGCGATTGCTTGCGTGGCTACCCAGGCTGGCCACTATCTCGACGAGGTTCGGTGGAACCGCGGCGACGAGCTGGATGCCAGGCACCTGGACGGGGTGGTTTGTCCTGGCGGGGTTGCTCGTCTACGGCTCGCTCCTGCTGGGCTCGCCAGTCCCGACGGCAGGCCCGGGCGCAGAGATCCGGCTCGCGCACTCACTCTCCGAGAGCAAGCCCGAGCCTCAGGCGAGGGGCCCGGGGCTTCGCCGGCTTTCCGAGCACCTGCGTGGCTGCCTCGCCGACCTGGCGTTTCTCCTGGACGCGATGCTGCTCGTTCCGAGGGCGGCGGGCAGATTGCTTTCAACCGTCATGCTGGCGTTGGGCCGATGGTGGCGGGCCGCCGAGGCCCGAGTGGAAGCGAGCGCGCCGACGTCACGGTTCCCGAGGAAGGTCTTCCTGGCCGGGGCGGTGACCCTGACCGTGCTATCCGGACTGATGACGCCGCGGGTCGACGAGGATGCCTTCATCGCGTTCCGGTACGCTCGCAACCTGGCGGAGGGCCACGGCCTGACCTTCAACCCCGGGGAGCAGGGGGTCGAGGGCTTTTCCAGCATGCTCTGGGTCCTGCTGCTGGCCCTGAGCCACCCGCTGCAGCCCGATATGGCCCGGGCCGCCGCACTTCTCGGGCTCGTCTGCACGCTGGGCACTCTGGCACTCGTTGCCTCGATCGCCGGAGGGCGAGGCGCCTACGCATGGGTTCCGATTGCACTGCTGGCAACCAATGTCAGCGTGGCGCGCTACGCCTCGAGCGGCATGGAGACCAGTCTGGCCATGTTGCTGGTCTCCGCCGCCGCCTGGAGCTGGGCCCGCGAAGGGGAAGATGACTTGCCGGCGGTGCGTCGCACGGCCCTGCTCTGTTTCTTGCTGGCGGCTTCAAGGGCAGACGGATGGTTCCTGTTCCTGGGAATCACGGCCTTCCGTCTCCTGGGGCGCCCACGGAGTTCGCGCGACCCCGCATGGGTAGCCTGGTTGGCGGCCTTCCTCGTCCCGTTCGCGCTCTACACCGGCCTGCGCTGGCTGAGCTTCGGGTCGCCCGTTCCGTACGTCTACTATTCTCGGCTACTGACCGATCGCGGAGGCTTCGAACAGCGGCTCTACCCCGGGTTGCTCTATGTCAGCGCCGGGCTGCTGTCCAACCTCGCCTGGCTGCTGGGCCTCGCCGGCGTGGCCGCCGCGTGGCGACGGCGAG
This sequence comes from uncultured bacterium, assembly GCA_964610245.1. Lineage (GTDB taxonomy): Bacteria > Muiribacteriota > UBA6191 > JACPRK01 > JACPRK01 > CAZSVK01. The sequence goes on along the minus strand of CAZSVK010000273.1, from coordinate 3,145 downwards.
AGAGCGCTCGGATGGCCGCCGTCGTCCTGGTGATGCTGGCTCTGGTGGTCATCGTGGGCGGCGACATCGGCCACCAGCCCTGCTGGCGCTTCCTGCTCTACGTGGTTCCCCTCCTGGCGTTGCTGGCGCAGGACTTCCTGATCTGTTGGCAGCCGGCCGCCGGCCGTCGCCTTCCGCTGGTGATTGCCCTGCTGGCGCTCGCTGGAAACACGATCTACGTCCCGGAATCGTCGCGTTATCGGCAGACGCTCAGGCTGACTCCTCTGGCGCCTGCCCTTCGGACCGCTCTCGGCGGGGAGCCCCAGATCCTGCTGGAGAACCTGAGCAACCCGATAGGATCAGAGCAGGGCCGGCTACCGGGGTTCGATGGCCGGGTCGCCCGCCACGTGGCCCGAAGTCTCTCCACGACGGGAGAGCTTGTTTGTTTCCAGGCAGGCGAGATGGCGTATCACTGGCCGGGCCGCTTTGTCGATTGGCTGGGGCTGGCCACCCGGCCAGCATCGCTGAACGTCGGCGTCAACCAACCGCGCTGGCTGTTGCTGAGCACCTTCGACGTTGCGCGGGACATGAAAGCCCTGGACGGGGCAGACTACGGCGTGAAGCGCCTGTACCTCGGGAATGCCGAGCCCTTCACCTCGGAGGGACATCGTTACGTCCTGCTGGCACGCAACCATGCCGACACTCTGCGGCTGAGTCGATCATTGCTCGTGCCGACGGAGAACGAGCTGGCTTGGTACAAGCTGCCACCCCGGAGAATCGTGATCGTGGGAGGCGATCCGACGACCGAGATTCTCTTCGACGGCCCCGGTGGCGCCGGGAACGAGGAGGCCGCGCAAGAGCTGGAACCGCTGTTGCGCCGACACCTGCGTCTCGGGACGGCAGGGGCGCGGTGAGCGCGAGGCCTCGCGAGAACACGGCGAACTCTTCTAGACGCCTGGGACCTATCCAAGAGCCCCGCCCTACTGGCCTTCCGCTGGTGGTCCCTCGCTCGGCCTCGTCACGGCCAGGGCTCCTGGATAGGCTCTCAGGCCGCCGTGCCGCTCGTTACTTCCCCAGCTTGCGGATGAGCAGGCTGTTGGTGCGCAGATCGGCGACGATATCGAGCTTGCCCTTGTAAAGGCGCATCAGCTTCTCGGCCAGCTCCGCGGCATCGCCGTAGCGAAGCGGAATCGTCTCGACCGGCGCCGGTCCGAGCACCGAGTCGACCGTCTCGGGCGAGCCGACGACCAGGATGCCGTTCTTCTCGATGACCTGGAAGCGGTTGACGGCCGCGACCAGATCGATCGCCTTGAGCGGCTCGACCTGCTTCAGGTCCATCGTGAACTTGCCGCGGACCTCCCGCCCGACCAGGATGTTCCGGTTGGCCAGCCGCGCGATGAGCCGGAAGACGTCGGGCAGCTCGACCTCCCGGAACTTGAGGTCGACGAGCCCGCCCGTCCCCGCGGCCAGGGACAGCAGGGCCAGCGTCAGAACCAGCGCCGTCCGCAGTGGTCTCAGGCCGAATGGCCTGCCGACTGGGAGGCGATCAGGTCGTGGCCCTGCGTGATGCGCAGGAAGGTCGTGTTGATGCGCTGGCACAGCGAGTGGACGAGTTGCAGAGTCCATTTGTGGTGCAGCTCGAAGATCAAGGCGAAGTTGGCCTTGGTGAAGACCAGGACCTGGACCTCTGTCAGAGCCGTGGCGGTGGCGGAGCGGGGATAGTTGTCGAAGTGCGACATCTCGCCCATGATCTCACCGGAGTTGAGCGTCGCCAGGATCTTCTCGTTCTCTCCGTCGCCGCGACTGATCTTGACCTGACCCTTCACGATCATGAAGAGTTCCTTGCTGTTGTCGTTCTCGCGGAAGAGGATCTCGCCGGGCCGATAGGTGCGGCCGAGCTGGCCGAAGATCTCGGGGCTGGTGTCCTGGATCTCGCTGAAAGCGACCTGCAGCAGACTTTCCTCGAGTTCCTCGGAGGGCGACTCGCGGTGGTCTTCGGCGACGAGGCTAGCGGACATAGTTGATCCACACCTTCTCGGCTTCCTGGTTGATCGCCCGCAGATACCGCGACAGCTCCTGGATATTGAGCTTGGCGAACTCGATGTAGAGGCTCAGCGCCGTCTCGTAGGATTGCTTGCTCCAGACGTAGAGCTGGCAGTTGGTCTCGGCCGTGGCGCTGAACAGCCGCTTTCCCGGCCCGAGGGCCGAGACGATGCCGAACAAGCCGTCCTTGGCCACGTTGTACTGGAAGCGGGAGCCACCCGCCAGGTTCCGGGTGAGCCGGACCTTGCCCTCCATCACGTAGAAGACAGCATCTTCACCGACATCTTCGCCTTCTCGGTTGATCACATCCCCGGTCGGAACGAAGATTTCCTTACCGTTTGTCAGATAGCGCATCAGTCCCCCGAAACCAGCAATGGAAGTTCAAGAAAGTATAGACCCCATGCCGTCGTGAATGCAATCGCCCAACCTGGGAGGGCATGTTTCCCTACCCGGGCAAAATAGGGTTTTCACTGCGCATTCGCGCCTCCGCTAGGCTATGCTAGCGACGTGTGCATCCCCATGCCTTCCGACCCCTGGGCCGAGGAGCCGTCGGAGTTCTTGCTGCTCCAGCGCCTGCTGGAACTGGGCGAGGAGGCCGGCCCGCGCCTGAGGAAGGTTGCCCGTGAGGCTCGCTCCCCGGTCCTGCGGGCCCTGGCGGCCGCGGCGCTCGAGGCGCCCCCGCCGGTTGGCAGCGATTCCCTGGCACGCCTGCTCGACGGGCTGGCCAGCCCGGATCTCTCCACGCGCCTCGGCTGCGTGCGTTCTCTGGCGCTCGCCGCAGACGCCGCGGTGTTGCCGGTCCTGAAGCGGCGGTGGCCGGTCGAGGAGCTGCCGGCCGTGCGGAAGGCCCTGCTGGAGAGCGTCGCCGCCCTGGGGGGCTCCGACCAGTGGCCCTTCCTCGCCGGTTGCTGGGCCGACCGGGACCGCGACGTGCGGATGAAGCTGCTCGAACTGGCGGCCCGGCTGGCGCCACACCAGGATCTGGTCGCCTTCGTCCTCCAGGCGCTGAGAGATCCCGACGCGGAGGTCAAGGCGAAGGCCATGAGCCTCCTGATGATTGCCGGCAGCAGCCACCGGGAGACTCGCCTCGAGGATCTCGAACTTTCCGAGGAGCTCGTGCTCC
>CAZSVK010000272.1:6181-8411 GCA_964610245.1 uncultured bacterium | reverse complement strand
GCCCCGGGAACAGCCACTGCCGTAGATCGAGCACCAGGCTCAGCAGGGCGGGGATCAGCACGAGAGTGAAGATCGTCGAAACCATCAGACCGCCCGTCACCACCGAGCCGATGCCGCGGTAGAGTTCGGACCCGGGGCCGCGCATCACGACGAGCGGGGCCATTCCGAAGACCGACGTGAGGGTGGTCATGAAGATGGGCCGCATGCGGGCCTGGACGGCCTCCGCGACGGCGTCGCGCGGCGAGAGGCCCTCGTCGCGCACGTTGCGCAGGGCGCGGTCGACCAGCAGGATGGCATTGTTGACCACCGTTCCCACCAGGATGATGAACCCGAGCATCGCGATCACGTCCAGCGACTGTCGCTCCACGAAGAGGTTCACCACCTTGAGGCCCAGCATCCCTCCCAGGGCCCCGAGCGGCACCGAGAACATCACCACCAGCGGATAGAGGAACGACTCGAACAGGCTCGCCATCAGCAGGTAAGTGATGAGCAACGCGATCAGGAACTGCCCCTGCATCGCCTGCCGCGTGGCGGTCAGCTTGTCGGCCGTCCCGCTCATCCGCCACTGGTACGGGCTGGCGAGCAGCCCCTCCTTCTCGAGCGGCGCGACGAGCTTCTCGCGAACCAGCTCCATCGCGCGCTCCATCGGCATCTCGGCCGGCGGAGTGATCCTGAGCGTGAAGGCGCGCTCGCGCTCGTAGTGCTGGATCACGTCCGGCCCCAGTGTGAGCTCGAAACGGCCCAGCGCCCCGAGCGGCAGGACCCCCTCCCTGGGGACGAAGATCGGCAGGCCCCGCAGGTCCTGCGTATGGGTCAGCCCGGTCCGGTTCCCCCTCAACGTCAGGTCGATCTTGCGGCCCTCGGGCGTGCGCAACTCGCTCACGCGGGCGCCGTCGTTGAGCACGTCGACCGCGAAGCCCAGCTCCGCCACGCTCATGCCCACCTCGGCCAACCGCTCCCGGTCCGGAAACACCTGCAGTTCGGGCTGCCCCAGCTCCAGGCCCGGAATCGGCTGGGTCTGCGCCCCCGGCAGCTCCTGCATCGCCGCCATGAACCCACGCAGCGCCAGCGTCACCAGCCGCTCCAGTTCCGGCCCCTGAAATCGCAGATCGATGCTGCGCCCGCCCAGGACGCCCTGGTCGAAGAGCCCCGGCTGCAGCACGATGGCGATCATCCCGGGGATCTTCCCGAGCGCCGCCTGCACCGGCCCGCGCAGCTCGCCGATCTTCTCGTCGTCGGTGGCCCCCACCCCCATGAACACCTGGCGGCCGAACGCGATGTAGAAGAACTCGGAGATCTTCGGATCCGGCCCGCTCCACATCGGCGCCAGATCGGCCTCGATCGACTTCCCGATGCGGGTGAATTCCTCCAGGTTGTAGCCCGACGGCGGAATCAGGATGCCGAACAGCAGGTTGTGATTGCCGCCCGGCAGATACTCCGCCGGCAGCGCGAGCAACCACGAGCCCCAGAGCGACAGCGCCGTCATCGCCGTCACCACCAGCACCCGCGCCTTGACCGAGCCGCACATGCGATGGACCCAGCCGACAGTCCCCAGCAGCAGCCGGCGGGCCCAGAGCGGGGCCTCCTTCGACCGGCGGCTGCCGCCCATCCAGTGCGAGGACATCACCGGGATCACGAGCACCGAGACGACCAGCGACAGCAGCACCGCGCACGAGATGGCGATGGCGATGTCCTTGAAGATCTGGGCGACCTCAGCCTCGAGGAAGAAGATCGGCAGGAAGACCGCCACCGTGGTCAGGGTCGAGGCCAGCACCGCCAGCCAGACCTCCATCGTGCCTCGCCCCGCGGCCTCTCGGGGGCCGTGGCCGCGCTCGGTATGGGTGACGATGTTCTCGAGCACCACGATGGCGTTGTCGACCAGCATGCCGACGGCGAAGCTGATGCCGGCGAGCGACACGATGTTGACGTTGCGTCCCAGCAGGTACATGCAGATGAAGGTGCCCACCGACGAGATGGGGATTGCGACCGAGACGATCAGCGTCGGCACCCAGGCGAAGAGGAACAGGTACAGGATGAAGATGGCCAGGATGCTCCCGGTGACGATGTTGTCGCGCACCAGGAGCAGCGCCCGCCGGATGTAGACGGTCGAGTCATAGGCCAGCGTGATCCGCAGCCCCTCGCGTTTCAGAACGCCGGCGTTCAGCGCGTCGACGGTCGCCACGACCCCGTCCATCACCTCCAGGATGTTGCTGCCCGTCCGCTTGAGCAC
>CAZSVK010000272.1:0-6171 GCA_964610245.1 uncultured bacterium | reverse complement strand
GTAGGTGAATCGGACCTCAGCCACGTCGCGCGGGTAGACCATGTCGTGCGGGTCGGCGCGCACGACGATGCGCTCGAGCTTCGAGTGCTCGTCCAGCGCCCCCAGCGTGCGCACGACGTACCGGCGCTTGCCCTCGTCGAAGTGGCCCGCCGAAAGATCGCGGTCCTCGGCCGCCAGTCGAGCCGAGACCTGGGCCAGCGTCAGACCTCGCGCGGCCAGCGCCTCCGGCCGGACGATCACCTCGAGCTGGCGTTCCCGCCCGCCGTAGACGTTCACGGCCGCGACGCCGGGCACCCGCTCGACCAGGCTCTTGACCTCGTCCCTGACGAACTCCTGGCACTTCTCGACGTCGACCCCGGGCTTCTCGCCGCTCGCCGTGACGATGAACCACGCGATGGCGTCCTCCTCGCCGCCGCCGCTCGAGAGCACCGGCCGATCGACCTCCGAGGGATAGGAGGGCACCTGGTTGAGCGCGTTGTTCACCTTCAGCAGCGCCGCGTCCAGGTCGGTGCCCTGCTTGAACTCCAGCCGCACCTCGCCCATCGCCGGCATCGACTGCGACTCCATCGAGAGCAGCCCCTCGAGCGACTTCAGCACCTCTTCCTGCCGCTCGACGATCTCCTTCTCGACCTCCGCCGGGTTGGCGCCCGGCCACGCCGTCCTGACCATCACGACCGGACGCGAGACGTCCGGCGTCAGCTGGATGGGCACGGCGACCAGCGCCTGCAGCCCGAACAGCGCAACGAGAAGCACGCCCACCGTCACCGTCACGGGATTGGCGATGACGTAGTGCAGCAGCCCGCTACCGGTAGCTTCCGGGGCCGCGCCCGCCCTGTCCTCGAGCTTCACGGCGCCTCACCCTTCGCGGCCCCGGCCTCTCCGGCGACGCCCGTGGCCACCTCCGCCGGCCCGGTCGACCCCTGGCCCTTCCCTTCGAGCGAGACCGGCGCTCCGGGCCTGAGCCGCTCGTTGCCCCGGACGACCACCGCGGCACCCGCGGTCAAGCCCGACAGCACGACGAGCTTCCCGCCCGTCTCCTGCCCGAGCGTGACGGCATGCGGCACCGCCTTCCCGTCGGCGACGCCGTAGACCATGGCACTTCCGTCGGGCCCGCGCACCACGGCGTCCTTCGGCACCACGAGCCGCCGCTCGGCCTTGCCTACCGGCAGCCGCGCCTCGCAGCTCATCCCCGAACGCACCAGAGCCCCGGGATTGAGGATGCGCACCTCGGCCGGCACCATCCGCCCCTTGGCCGACGCCTCCGGCGAGGAGGCCACCAACAGGCCCTCGACCACGCGCTCGGCGCCCGCGCTCCGGAAGCTGACCGAGGCCCGCTCGCCAAGACGGACCTCGCCGATGCGCGCCTCCGGCACCAGCACCACGACGTCCATCTCCGAGTTGTCGAACAGTTCGAGCACGGCGGCCCCGCGGGCGACCCAGTCGCCGACCTCCACCTTCACCTCGCCGACCTGGCCGTCGAAGGGGGCGCGGACCTCCTGGTCTTGCAGCACCTTGGACGCCTCCAGGGTCAGGGCCCAGGCCCTCTCGCGAGCCGCCTTGGCCTCCGCCAGCTCCTCCTTGCGACTGCCGGCGACCAGCGAAGCCAGCTCTGCTCGAGTCGAATCCACCTGCGCCCGGCACTCCTTGAAACGGGCCTCGGCCTGATCCCGCTCGCTCGGCGTGCCGGCGCCCCTGCGGAACACCTCGAGCACGCGATCGCGATTGGCTCGCGCATCCTCGAGCGTGGCCTCGCACCGGGCCAGCGACGCCCGCTGCGACTCGAGCTTCTCGGACCGCTCGCCGGCGACCAGGCGCTCGTGCCGGGCCCGGGCCCCATCCTCCTCGGCCCGCGCGGCCGCCAGCCGGGCCTGAGCCCTGGCCGGGTCGAGCCGCAGGAGCACGTCACCCTTCTTCACCTGCTGGCCGAAACTCGCCAGCCGCTCGATGACCAGGCCCTCTTCGGCCGCCGCCACGCTGGCGTGGCGCACCGACGCGGCGGTCCCGGGCAGCAGGATGGTCGGCGCAACCGGCTCTTCGAGGACCGTCTCGAGCACCACGGGGGCCGGTCCGAACTGGGCCGCGCACGGCGCTGCCACGAGCATCCACAGCGCGGCCACCACCGCCAGCGACATCGTCAGGTTGATCGATCGGAACACCGGGACCACCTCCTGCGAGGAATAGGATTCGCCTGGGATCGAGGAAGGCCAGTATAGCTCGCGAGGGCCCTCTCACAGCCAGCCCGGCCGGGCGCTGTCGAGCCTCGAGCCTCAGCCGCGCCGAGCCTCCAGCCTCGCGCCTCCCAGGTATACTGAGCGCTGCCGGCCGGAGACCGCTCCGGCCTTCGTGGCCTCGCGCGAGGACCCAGCGCCATCACGGGCGCGGCCCCCGCCGTCTCCGACCTGAGGAGGTCTCCGTGTTCGCCGACACTCGCATCGCCCGACTGCTCGTTCCGGTCCTCATCGCCGTCCTCTGGCTGACCTGCCTGACCGTGCCGGCGGAGGCCGGAGACCGCCGCCCGCTGCCCAATCGCCTCACGGTGATGACCTGGAACTGCGAGTTCCTCTGGGACGGGCTGCCGCCGGAGCAGGGCATCGCGGACTTTCCCCACAAGGGTTCGCCCGAGAAGGCGGCCGAGCACATGCGGCTCATCGCCGAGGTTATCCGCAAGGAGAGCCCCGACATCCTGAACCTGGTGGAGGTCGAGAACCTCCAGGCGATCGAACTGATGAACAGCAAGTTTCTCAAAGGCATGGGATACAAGGGCTATCTGATCGAGGGGAAGGACCATGAGCTGGGCCAGGACGTGGGCATCCTCACGCGGGTGGATCCGGTCGACGGCAAGCTCCAGTACGACGGGCGCATCGGACGCACGGGCCGGTTCGCCTATCCCGTGACGAAGGACTACGTCGCGCGCTTCGACGTGGGCGGATTGAAGCTGGGGATGATCGGTCTGCACCTGCGGTCCAACCCGGCCTCGGCCCAGCGCAAGCTGATGCGCGAGGCCCAGGCGGAGGCACTGGCAGGGATGGCCCTCGACCTGAAGCGCTCGGCGACTTCAACGACCTGGACGGCGCCGACGACGCTCGCGACCACACCGATGCCCGGCCCATCACCGACGTGCTCGCGCGGATCCGCGCCTTCGACGCGGCCAACCCGGCGGTGTCGCTGATCAACGCCGCCTCGCTGATGCCGAAGGCCGAGCGCTACACCTGTTTCTGGGACAGGAACCACAACAACGAGATCGACGGGCTCACGGAACTCTCCCAGATCGATCACGTGCTGCTCTCGCCGGAACTGGCGGCCCGAGTGGTGCTGGCGAAGATCCCGCACGGGCACGACCCGCGGCAGATCACCGACCACTATCCGGTGGTCGTGCGCCTGCGCATGCCACGAGGCCGCTGAGTCTCAGGGCCTTTGCCCCGGCCCGATTCTCGCCCTCGGGCCTCAAGCCTCACGCCTCCAGCCTCCAGCCTCCAGCCTCAAGCCTCCCTCAGCCTGAGCGCGCGCGCCAGCTCGTCCGCGGCGTTCGCCAGCGGCTTGTAGACGTCTTCCGGCAGCTCGCGGTTACTGCCGATGAACGCGCCGGTGCGCTGCAACACGTCCCGCTCGAACAGGTACCTGGGGAACAGATGCTCGGCGAAGGCGTCGGCGACTTCGGGCTCGCGTTGCCGCCGCAGGACCGGGATGACCTCGAAGAAGGAATCCACGAACGCCGAAGTCAGGGTGGCCTGGTGCGGCCAGTGGAAGCCTTCCATCCCCGCCCTCAGCTCCTCGAGGCTGGCCGCCGCATCGCCCGTGAACCGTTCCCACGCCCGCTGCTTGGACTCGAGTTCCGGCAGCGCCGTCCGGGCCTTGAACGCCTGACGCTGGCCGATGGCCGACCCGTCGAGGGCGAGCTGGGCCTGGATGCGCTCGCTGGCACCGGGCCGCCCGTACGCGCACAGCCGCACCACCATCTTCCAGCGCCGCTCGGGATCCAGCTCGAGCCCCGGAATCGGCTGCCGGCCGTCCAGGAGCGCCTCCAGCCGGGCAAGGGCGGCCGGGACGAAGGCTGTGTCCGCGGCGAGGTCGCACCAGACCTTCTGGGCGTCGGTGGCCGGCGGGGCGTCGAGCAGTCTGTCCCACCCCAGGTCATGGACGCAGGCCTTCAGCGCATCGTGATTGTCGGTCAGGTACTCGCCGAGCACCCGGCCGATGTTGCGGGCCAGGAGCTGCACGATCGCCATGTCGGGCTCCCGCGGCGCGTGGCGCAGGAACGCCTCGAGATAATCGCGCGGGGCCAGGCGGCCCTCCCGCATCATCTCCCACAGGGTGAGCCACACTCCGCGCCGCGTCAGGCCGTCGCGAATCCGCTCCATCCGCTCGAGAGCGAATCTCAGCGACGCCTCGTCCAGCATCACCCGGACATAGGCATGATCGCCGTGATTGGCCCACAGGAAAGCCGGCGCGGGGGCGCCCTCCAGCCCCGCGACCGGCGTCAGCCCGCCATCGACGGTCACCGGCTCGACCTGGCGCAGTTCCAGCTCGCCGTCGGGCGTCAGCGTGTAGAGGGCGACCTCCAGCCGCTGGGGCCTCACCCGGCGGTCGCCGTTCCCGGGCAACTGCTCGAGCTTGCAGGCGGCGACCCGGCCGCCGGACAGTTCGAGGACCGGCGCCAGCTCGTTGACACCGGAAGTCTCCAGGTGGATGCGGCTCCATTCCGAAAGGTCGCGACCCGCGGCCCGGCCGAGGGCGTCGAAGAAATCGGAGAGTTCCGTGTTGCCCCAGGCGTGCCGTTCGAAGTAAAGCCGGAGCCCCTCGCGGAACTGGTCGGGCCCCAGGAAGAAGGCGAGCTGGGAGAGCAGCGCCGCCCCCTTGCCGTAGGTGATACCGTCGAAGTTACTCGCGGCGACGTTAGTGTCGGGCACGCGTCCGGCCACGGGGTGGGTCGTCGGCAGTTGATCCTGCCAGTAGGCCCACTGCTTCAGCGAGAAGAGGAAGTCCTCGAAGGCGTCCACGAACTCGGTGGCCTGGGCCAGCGCGACGTGGCTGACGTAGGTGGCGAAGCTCTCGTTGAGCCAGAGCCCGTCCCACCAGCGCATCGTCACGAGATCGCCGAACCACATGTGCGACATCTCGTGCAGGATCACCTCGGCCCGGCGCTCCCGCTCGCGCCGCGTGGGTTCGCGCCGGAACAGGAATACCTCGTTGATGCTCACCGCTCCGGGGTTCTCCATCGCGCCCAGGTTCATCTCGGGGACAAACACCTGGTCGTACTTGCGGAAGGGATACGGGCAGCCAAAGTAGTCCTGGAAGAAGACCAGGCCGGCCCTCACCAGCCCGAAGAGTTCTCCGGCCTGCACGTAGCGCGTCATCGCCTCGCGCACGTAGAGGCGCGCGGGGATGTCGGCCCCCTCGTCCTCGAACGCCACGAAATGCCCGGCGGCCAGGAACAGCAGATAGGTGGGAATGGGGGGCGTCGGCTCCAGGACGTGACGCACCGCATCGCCCTCCGGCTCGGCCGACTGCGCGGGGTTGTTGCCGATGACCATCCAGCCGACCGGGGCGACGACGCTCACCCGGAAGACCGCCTTCAGATCGGGCTGATCGAAGCAGGGCATCATCCGGTGCGCGAAGAACGGCTCGAAATCGGTGTACAGGTACTCGCGGGAATCCTCCGGATCGACGAACCGGTGAAACCCGTTCCCGCTGTGGCTGAAGGCGTTGCGGTAGCGCGCCTCCACCCGGTTCGGCCCCTCCAGGAGCGTCTCGGGCGGCAGCAAGATCCGGGCGCCGTCGAAGCAGCCCGCCGGCACCGGCCTCCCGTTGACGGTCAACTGCTCGAGAGCCGAGGCGCGCAGATCCAGGCGCAGCGACTCGCCGGCCCCCTCGAGAGAGAAGTCGACGCCCACCTCGCCGCGATAGTCCTCGGCCCCGGCGCGCAACTCCAGCCGGACGTCATAGGAAACCTCCGACACGCGCGCGGCGCGCGTCCTGGCATCGGACTCGGTCAGGAAGTCGGAGGCGGCAACGGCGGTGGACAGTCTGGCTCTGCACATGGTTCTCGGACGCTCCTCTGGTAGGGGAAGAGGGCAATTATACGACCGCGCCTCCGCCAGTCAAGCGACACGGTCACCAGGGTGCGCGCGCAGAAAGTGGGAAGCCGCGCTGGTACGAGTTCTGCCGGGGACG
>CAZSVK010000271.1:0-8445 GCA_964610245.1 uncultured bacterium | reverse complement strand
GCGTCCCCGGCAGAACTCGAACCGGAGCGGCTCCCCACCTTCTGCGCGCGCACCCGGGGCGCCCATAGTTCTTGCGCGGGCGGGGCGGCGGCGTCACACTAGCTCTCGTGATGCCGATCTCGACACGTCTCCTGCTGCTCGCCGGGGCTCTCGGGCTGCTGGCCGGAGCGGTCCGGGCCGAGCTGCCCGCGGTCCGGGACGCAAGCGATCGCGCGGTCCGGCTCGAGAGCTTCTTCGGACCGCGCCACCGGGTGCTGATCCTGGCCGGGCTGGGGACGCCGGCCGAATCGGCCATGCTCGACGTCGTCAACGGCAGTCTGCAAGCGCTGCGCCGCCGCAAGGACACTCGGCTCGCGGTCGTGTTCATGGGCCTGTCGGCCCGGCAGGCCGGGCAACTGTGCCGCCAGGCCACCTACGGGTTCTCGTGGTTCGCCGATCCCGGCTGGGAGCTGGTGGGCCCGCTCGCGGTCGACTTTCTGCCCGCGTTGCTGGTGCTTTCGCCCGGCGGAGACGTGGTCTACCGAGCCTCGGCCTTGTCTGAGGCGCTGGTGCGGTCCGTGGTCAAGCACCCGGAGCGGGTGCCCGGTCCCGAGCTGCAGTCGGGCAAGGCGCCGCCGCTTGCGGCCCCGACCTACGGCGGGGTGCGGTGAGATGGCGCGGCCGACTCCACAGAGCGGGCACCTGCCCGCGAACCAGGACAGGTATCACGGAGGCACAGCGCGGGCTTCGCCCGCTCTGAGGCTGGAGGCTGGAGGCTGGAGGCTGGAGGAAAGGCTGGCGTCCCCCTTCAAATCGTCGCAGCCTGCGATGATGATCGAAAGTAGCAGGCCAGAGGCCCAGGGGCACGGAGAAGTAGGCAGCCCTCATGAAATCAACTCCCCCTCTGGGTCCCCGGGTCTTCGTGTCTCCGTGATGGGCCAACCTCGCTCTCCGGTCGAGGCCTTGCGTCCTGCGGGGCCCCTTCGCTGTGCTATGATCCCGACGCCGGCTGGCCCGTCCTGGCCAGGGTTTGCGGCACGTTCGGCAGCCCGTGGGTTCGTCGATGGTGAACCTCAGTCAGTCGCTCCGCAGGGAGATCGCGGCGATGCCGCCGGGAAACCCCTGCTGTGCCGCCTGGGAACTGCAGGCGATCGCTCTCACGGTGGGACGCACCGCCCGCAGGCCCCGGGAGGGCGGCGAGTTGCTGGCGGGCCGGGTGCGAGCGCTGGCCAGGTCGGCGACGGATCAGTCCCCCTCGCTGGAGGAGCTGCTTTCGCGTCACCTATCGGCCGGCGCGCCCGCGTCGAGGGGACGGCTGCGGAGGTGCTGCCGGGGAGCGATCTTGCGAGGGGCGGTGTGGCGCGGCGCCTACCTGAACAGCGCCGGCCATCTCGAGTTCTGCTCCGCCTCCCCGGCGGTCGTCGAGCTTCTCCGGCGCACCCGGGTGCCCTTTCTCACGGCCAGCCGGCGGACGAGCCAGGTCCTCTATCTGAAGGATCAGGAGACGATTGCCGAGGTGACCGGGCTGATGGGCGCCTTCGAGACGATGCTGGCGCTCGAAGACCTGCTCGTCACCAAGCGGATGCGCAACGACATCAACCGCGTCGTCAACTGCGAGGTGGGCAACCTCTCGCGCATCGGCCGCTCGGCCGCGTCACTCATGGAGGACATCCAGACGCTGCGGCGCGCCGGCCTGTTCGAGAGCCTGCCGCCGCGTCTGCAAGACGTGGCCCAGCTGCGGTCGCGCCATCCGGACGCCAGTATCGCCGACCTCGCCCAGCGCTCCCGGCCTCCGCTGTCCAAGTCCGGCATGCAACATCGCCTCGAAGAACTGGCCCAACTGGCGGCTGTCATACGTAGGAAGAGGAAAGCAAAGTGAACAAGATCGTCGAAGATGCCCGCCAGCTCCTGGAGTTGGCCGAGAAGTTCCAGCTCGAGGAGCTGGAAGTGCAGGCGGAAGGCCTTCACTTCCGCGCCCTGCGCACCCCTCGCACCGGGCCCTGCCCGCCGGCCCACGCCGTGTCCGCGCCCGATGCCGCGACCCTGCCCGCTGCTTCCCCGGCGGCGGCGACGGCGGCTCCCGAGCCGCCACCCTCCAATCGTTCGCCCATCCTGAGCCCCATCGTGGGCACGTTCTATCGCGCCTCGGCGCCCGACAAGCCGCCCTACGTCCAGGTCGGCGACACGGTCGATCCCGAGACGGTCGTCTGCATTGTCGAGGCGATGAAGCTGATGAACGAGATCAAGGCCGGCATCCATGGCAAGATCGTCGAGCTGTGTGTTGCCAACGAGACTCCGGTCAAGTCCGGGCAGGCGCTGTTCCAGGTTTCGCCGAGCTGACTCCGATGACCCTTCCGCTCCGTGGTTTCGCCTTGTGGCTGCTGGCAGCGGTGCTGCTGGCGGCGGTCGCCGTGGCGCCGTGCGCCGCTCTGACCGCCTCGGCGCTGAGCATCGAGAACCTGCAGGCGCGGGTCGAGGCCGAGCCGAACAACGTCAAGGCGCGCTACCTGCTCGGCCGGGCCTATGCCGAGAAGGGCCGGCACGCCGACGCCGTGGCGCAGTTCCAGGCGGTGCTCGCGGTGCGGCCGGTGCCGGTCGTGATGTTCCAGCTGGGCGTCTCGCTCGCGAAGCTGGGCGACCTTCAGAAGGCGGTCTTCCAGTGGGACGAGATCGTCAAGAAGTACCGCCCCAACAATCTGACGACCCTGGGCTATCTGGGGCTGGCGCTGCACAAGCTGGCCACCTCGGCCGACGACGAGAGCCGGCGCTCCGAGCTGCACATGTCGGCGCTCGACTATTTCAAGCGCATCCTGCGCATCGATCCGGGCAACGTGAAGGCGCGTCTCTACGCGGGCGCCGAGTACGCGAAGCTGGGCAAGCTCGAGCAGGCCGCGATCCAGTGGTTGATGGCGGTGCGGGCCAACCCGCGGAACATCCAGGCCTGGGTGCTGCTCACGAAGGCGCTCTACAAGCTGCAGAAACTCGACAAGGTGCGCCTGGCGGTCAACAAGATCCTCTCGCTCGACGCGTCCAACATCTTCGCCCGCGAGATGCAGTCGAAGCTCGATACCATGACGCCCCAGCAGCGTGCGGAGGACGCCGGCAAGCGGCCGCTGCCGGAAGAGGGCGACATCCCGCAGGTCGATCCCGCCAAGCGGCCCGAGGAAGGCGTGGCCCCGCCGGTCGTGGTCGACAAGGGGCCCGACGTCTCGACGCCCGACGAGGATGCCAGGGGCGGCGACCGGCCGATCCCGATGGCCGATCCCCCTCCTCCCGGCTCGGGCGACACCGGCCCCAACATCGAGGTCGAGCAGCTCTTCCTCGACGGCCTCGACTTCAAGGAGAAGGGCAACTACGAGAAGGCGCTCTATTCCTTTCTGCAGGCGATCGACAAGGACCCGAAGTTCAGCCAGATCTACCTGCAACTCGGCGAGGTCTATCTCTCGCTGGCCAAGCTGGCGCCGACCAAGAGCCAGTTCGAGGAGCGCATCCAGCTATCGCTCCAGGCGCTCAAGAAGGTGCCCGAGCTGGCCCCGGGCTCGCTGCTGGCCCAGGCCTCCAACGCCAAGGGGGTGCTGGTAGGCCGCCTGCAGAAGGAAGGTTTCAGCGCCTACCACCTGACGACGGCCCAGACGGCGGTGACCGACGAGCGGCCCGAGGATGCCTTCGAAGAGTACGTGCTGCTGCTGTCGAACGCGGTCTTCAACCCGGAGATCTTCTTCGACCTCGGCGTGATCCTCCCCAAGCTGACCGGCGGCAACATGCAGGATCTGCAGTTCTTCCTGGAAGAGCTGTACGGCCAGCACAAGGAGAACTACCTGGTCGAGTACCTGCTGGCGAAGACCTATGCGCGTCTCGGGAAGAACACCGAGGCGGTCAAGCACGTCGGCCTTTTCGTCGAGCATGCGGAGGTGCTGGCCCCGCACATCGCGAAGTTCATCGCGCGCACCTCGATGGCCAAGACCGATCCCATCGATCTGATCGTCTCGGCCAAGCTGCTCATCAAGCGCCAGGACCGTCGCGAAGCGCTGAACCGCCTCGTCGAGTTCCTGAAGGTGGCTCCCAAGAACGACCTGTTCTACTCCGAGGCGACCAAGCTGCGCTCCAGCATCGGGGAGTTGCTGGACGCCGGGATGTCGAAGAGCTTCGAGGAAGAGAAGAAGGAAGTCGTCGGCGAGATCCCGCGGATGAAGGCTCTCTTCGGCGAGTACTACAAGCCCGAGCAGCTCGACGACAAGATGGTGGAAGATCTGAAAGTCTTCCTCACCAACCGGCCCGAGAACATGCTGGCCCGCTTCATGTTCGGCTGGGTCAACCGGGTGTTCGCGCCCCGCTCGGGCCAGATGCAGGCCGACATGGAACGGTCCGCCGAGGACACGCTCAACGACCTGCTCAACCAGAAGGCGAACAGCCCCGAGTGGCACCTCGCGCTCGGTTTGCAGGCGCTCCAGTGGGGGCTCCCCGACAACGCCCGGTCCCATCTGAAGGTGAGCGGCGATCTGCTCCTGGCCCGCGGCCAGACCCGGTCGACCGCCTTCGCGAACCAGGCGCTGACGGCGGCCTCGAGGCTGATCGACGCGCGCAAGCTGGACGAGGCGGCGATCCTGCTCGATCAGGCGCGGGTCTACGACTATCGCAGTCTCAACTACTTCCTGGTGAAGTACCGCTACCTGCTGGGCCGCGGCCAGTCGATCGAGGCGCTCTACATCTTCTGGGAGCTGGCCTCGACCGCGGTGGGCGATCCGTGGTTCCGGCTGGTGCTGTTCACCGACCTGGGGCTCATCCTGTTCCGGGCAACGCTGCTGGCGCTGCTGCTGACGTCGGGGCTGCTGGTGGTGCGCTACTTCGAAGACCTGCACCACCTGCTCTCCGAGCTGTGGCGCCAGAAGGGGCTGCTGCTGCCGTTCTCGCTCGCCATCAGCATCTTCCTGGTGCTGGTGTTCCCGACGGGGCTGGTGGTGTTCCTGCCAGCGCTCACCTGGCCGATGCTGCGGGCCGAAGAGAAGCGAATCTTCCTGTCGCTGGTGGGATTGCTGGTGCTGGTGCCGATGCTGCTGCCGGTGAGCCTGGCCGACAACTTCGAGCTGCTCCGCACGGTCGAGCGGGTGCGGGCCGGCGAGACGACCGGAGCCCGCGACTACTTCGAGAAGTTCCTCAAGAGCCACCCGGGCGACTACAACGCCACCTTCCTCGGCGGGCTCATCGGGATGCAGGACGGCGATCCGGCCGGCCTGGATTCGGCCGAGAAGACCTTCAAGGAGCTGTCGAAGAGGTACCCGAGCGAGACAGGTCCGCTCATCAACCTCGGCAACTTGCTGGCATTGAAGGGCGACACGACCGGGGCGTTCGACGCCTACAACAAGGCGCTGGGCAAGAACCCGGCGAACACGCCCGCGCTCTACAACATCAGCGCGGTCTATCAGCGCGCCGCCCAGACCGAGAACTTCGAGAAGTACCTGCGCTGGGCCCGCACGGTCGCCCGGCCCGAGGACCAGCTCGGCCGCTACGAGGCGATCGCCTTCAACCCGCCCAGGCTGGCGCTGATGAACGCGCCGCTGCCCGACGAGAAGCTGGGCGGTTACTTCAGCATCTCCGGCACCCTCGGTCTGATGTCGATGGACCCGTCGCTGATGCTGTTCCTGGGCTGGTTCGTCTTCGGCGGCGGACTGGTCGGGTTCCTGATCTTCACGAGGGAGCGGCTCGACGTGCTGATGCGCCGCTGCTACCACTGCCTTCGCATCGTGTGCAACAACTGCCAGAAGGTGCACGACCAGAAGGCGTTCTGCCTCAACTGCGCCGACGAGGCCGGCCGCAAGCGGATCAGCACCCGCGACCGGCACCAGGAGTTGCAGGCGCTGGCGTTCAAGAAGGCGGCCATCTTCAACCTGCTGATGCCCGGCGCGGGGTACGTGTTCCTGGATCGGGTCGCCGGCGGGGTGCTGTTCGGCCTGCTGTTCTATGTGCTGTCGCTGCTGGCGATATCCGGCGGCGGCTGGCTCAGCAACTTCCTCTACCAGCCGGTGGATTCCGGGCCGCTCACGCTGCTGCGGACGCTGCTCTCGGCCGGCGTGCTCGTGCTCTTCGCCCTGGTGCAGTTCCTGTTCTTCCGGGCGCGCTCGCGCATCAGCGGGACCTGAGAGCTGCAGGCTGCAGATTGTAGGCTCCAGGCGCCGCGGGGCGGACGATCCGAGACTCGCGTGCTTCCCAGTCACCAATGAAGTGCTCTCGCGCGGGTCGGCTCGCGATACCAGGTTCGATCGGGAACCGTGAAGACCCCGGGCCGCGGCCAGCCCTACCCCGCGGCGAGGAACTGGCCCCCGGCGAGGTCTTCGGCGGTTACGAGATCGTGCGCCTGCTCGGGGCCGGCGGCATGGGGGTTGTCTACGAGGCCATCCAGCTCTCGCTCGAGCGGGCCGTGGCGCTCAAGGTACTCGCGGCCGGATTGGCGCGCGACCCGCAGGCTCGCCAGCGCTTCGTCCAGGAGGGCCGTCTGGCGGCCCGTGTGTCGCACCCGAACCTCGTCACCGTCATCGAGGTCGCCGAGGTTTCGGGGAGGCTGCTGCTGGCCCAGGAGCTGGTGGCGGGCGAGACGGTCCAGCGCCGTCTAGAGCGAGAGGGCGCCCTGCCTGTCGCGCTGGCGCTGGAGGTGGCCGTGGTCACCGCCGGAGCCCTCGCGGCGCTCCATGCCGCGGGGATCCTGCATCGGGATCTGAAACCGGGAAACCTGTTCTTGTCGCGCGATCGCGGCGTACTCGTGGGCGATCTGGGCATCGCCAAGGACCAGCTCTCGAAGGGGGTCCAGACCCGGGCCGGGATGCTGCTGGGCACGCCACTCTACATGGCGCCCGAGGTTTGGGCCGGCAGGCCTGTCACGGCAGCCGCGGACCTGTACGCGCTAGGGCTAGTGCTCTTCGAGTGTCTGACGGGCAGGCCGCCATTTGTGTCGGAAGACCCGGTGGCACTTTCGAGACTTCATGCCAGGACGCCGGTGCCCCCGCTGGCAGGGCTCGCGCCCCGGGTGCCGGAAGGCCTCGACGCGTTGCTGGGCACGGCCCTGGCGAAGGACCCGGCCGACCGGTTCCCGGACGCGGCGGCCTTCGAGCGCGCGCTCAGGGCCCTACCGCCTGCCCCTCCGGATACCATCGGGACCCGCCTGACCCCGGCCGGCCAGCGCGCCGGCAGCAAGGTCCGCCTGCCCGCCGCGACCAGCTCGAGCCGGGAGCCGGCCCTGGCGCTGACACTCCGGGCAGCCCCGATGGCGGCCCGGAAGGGCCTCCTCCCGAAGTGGGCAATCCTCGGAGCCTGCCTCGGCCTGGCAGCCCTGGCGACCGCACTTGCCCCGCGGCCAGGCGCCGCGGTACGCACGTCCCGGCCGGCGCCGGGCGTTCCCGGGCCGGGGGAGACCGGGCCGGGGGAGACCGGGCCGGTCGTGAGGCCCTCACCGGAGAAGCCGGCCGCCTGGATGGTTTCGCCCTCCGTCCCCGGCGACGAGTCTCTGCCCGAGCTGGCGCTGGCTCAGCGGCTGCTACGAGACGCTCGCGAGGAGGTCAACCAGGCCCTCGGCAAGCTCCGGCAGCAACCGGAACGCCTGGAACTGGCTGACGCGATGCGCAAGACGCTGGCAGCCTGGGCCGCGCCCCTGGGGAGTTGCCGCAAGTCGCTCGAGAAGATGCGGGACGGCGTCCGACGCGGCGAGCCGGCCACGGTCGAACGAGCGGCCCGGCTTCTGGGCTCGCTGCTGGTGCTCTGCTGCGAGATGCAGGACTGCTTCGGATGGACGGCGCGGCTCTGGTTCAGTCGGCCGGAGCACCGTGGGGACGTCTCGGCCGAGATCCAGGTAGGACTGGACGCCATCAGGTTGCAGGAGGCGTTGGCCTCCGCGGCGTTGCTCGTGCACGAGGCCGTCCGGCCCGTGATTCCCGGGCGCGACTCGGCTTGCTGGCGGGCGGGCGTCGCCTGCTGGATGACTGTCGTCGACAGTGCCCTGCCTCGAGACCGGGGCCGCCCGGCGCCCAGTGAGCTGGTGCGCGGGTCTCTCCTGGAGATGCTGGGCTCGGAGGAGGGCACTGCCCTGCTGCTGGTTCGCAGCCTGGCGAGGGCGGTGCGCCTGACCAGCGACGCCGAGACGGCCGTGCGAACGCTCGACGAGGCCATCTCGGCCATCGGGAAGGCCCACCCGGCGCCCGGTCCGGCCTTCCTGCTGGCGTGGTTCGACCTGCATTGGCAACGCAACTGGGCAGCTCACGAGTTGGCCGCTTCGCCGGGCCCTGACACGGTGGAGGAGCGGCGCCGGGAGCTGAGTGTCTGGACACACCTTCGTTCCCGGCTCATCCTGGGTTGGCCGCACGACCCTCGGGGGCCGGCACCTTCGGAGCGGTCCTCGGCGGTCGCGGTCCTCGCCGGCACGCTCAACCCGGACGTTCAGGCCCGGCCCTCCGACGTCAACGGCTGGCTTGGCAACGTTCC
>CAZSVK010000270.1:0-8515 GCA_964610245.1 uncultured bacterium | reverse complement strand
CGCGGGCATCGCCGAGGTCATCCGGCACGACGTGGTCAACGGCATGGTCCGGCACGAACTCATTTTGAGCCCGCTCCTGCTGGTCGGCGTGGCCCTCGTGCTCTCGGGTCTGGCCTTCAAGATCGCCGCGGTGCCCTTCCACATGTGGACGCCCGACGTCTATTCCGGCGCGCCCACCCCGGTGACCCTGGTGATGGCCGCAGCGGTGAAGGCCGCCGGTTCCGCGGCTCTTCTCCGTTTCGTCACGACGCCGATGGCTGACGGGCTCGATCACTGGAGCGGCCTGCTCGTGTGGCTCGCGGCGCTGTCGATGCTCCTGGGTAACGTGGCGGCCCTGCGGCAGTCCAACGTGAAGCGCCTGCTGGCCTACTCCTCCATCGCCCACGCCGGCTACCTCCTCCTTGGGTTGCTCGATCAAGGCAGGGGCGGCAGCGCCTTCGCTTACTACACGTTCCTTTACGCGCTCGCGTCGCTCGGGGCGTTCGGGGCGCTGCAGTGGTTCGGCGACCGCAAGCGAGAGCTGGTCGAGATCGACGACTTCAACGGCGCGGCCCGCTCTCATCCCATCGCATGCGTGGCCTTCACGGTGTTCCTGCTCTCGCTGGCGGGCGTTCCCCCGACCGGCGGGTTCACCGCCAAGTTCTTCGTCCTCTCCGCCGCGGTGCGTTCCGGCCACGTGGGGCTCGCGATCCTGGGCGTCATGACCAGCCTGCTCGGGATGTACTACTACCTGCGCCTGGTGATGGCGATGTGGATGTCCGAGGCCGAGACCCCGGTGCCCGCGTCGGCCGATCGCTCCGGCCTGTGGACGCTGGCTGCCGTGGCCGCGCTCATCCTGCTGCTGGGCTGCCTCCCGAACTGGCTTTGGCTCAATGCGAGCGTGGGCACCGCGATAAGGTAGGGGTTAGGGGTTAGGGGTTGGGGGTTAGGGGTTAGGCACTGCGCAAGCCTCCCGCGGTGACGCTGGCTTCACACCGTGCGCCGGAACGCGCGTCACCCGCACTGACTTGCTGGGCTCCCTCTGCCTGAGCCGCACAGCGTCGCGGGGCGCCCCGGTTCGTGGGGAGTTGCGCCGTTTTCCCTGACCCCCAACCCCCAACCCCCAGCCCCCAACCCCTGTCTTTCCCCCTGTCTTTCCCCCCAACACCTGACACCTGAAACCTGGCGCCATAACATGCCTTCGGGTAGCCCCTGCCGGGGTAGCCGCACATCGGCGCCTGCGAGCGCCGGGAGGCTCGAAGAATGGTATCCAAGAAGCTGGTTCTGCTGTGTTCGGCGGGCCTTCTGCTGAACCAGGGGCCTGCCGCCGCAAGCCAGTTTGCCAGGGTCAAGCTCTACGCCGTCAGCCTGCTCTCGAAACCGGGTGCCGAGGGGCACCGGCTCCAGCGCTTCTATCTGGGGCGCAGGCTGGAGATCATGGATGACGAGACCAACCCGTACTTTCTGAAGGTGCGTGCCGACGGCCGCGAGGGCTGGGTCTTCCGCCGCTACGTCACGCTCGAGCCCGCGGCAGAGGAACTGTATCAGCCGGAGGGAGTGCAGGTCAGCAGCGAGTTCCTCGCGAGCGACCGCAACCAGAACGGCGTGCCGGACTACCAGGAGATCGTCCAGATCTCGCGCGCCTTCATCGGCCGCTTCTTCGACGACTTCAACAAGATTGGCGGAGGCGAGGGGCCCTACCAGGGCGCCGTGAACGAGTCGCGCTGGGCCAACACCTACACCACCGAGGGTGAGGCGGCGGCCGGTCCTCCGCCATCGGAGGTCAAGGACAGTTCCTCCGAGGTCGCCATCCCCGACTCGTCCGGATTGCAGGACGGCATCCACTGGCAGTGGTCGATCGACGGCAAGGACAACAACGACGACGGCCGCATCGACGAACCGCTCGAGGAGGTCATGGTCTGCGTCGACCTCTGCACTTCAGCGTACGAGCAGGCCGGCTACCCCGTCACCAAGATGCTTCTCGACGCCCACGGGGCCCGAGATCAGGTCCGCTGGTCGACCGGCATCTGGGTCTCCGAGAGCAAGCCGTACCTCTCGCGTAACCTGGATATCCTGGTTCCCTTCCTGAAGAAGAGCCCGCAGTTCAAGTACTTCTCGGAGCCCGAGATCCACGACCCCGCCGCAGTGCCGAACGAACCGTTCAGGCCCGGCGACATGATCTTCTTCGGACTGACGAAGGACCTGGGCACCTCCAAGTTCCACCTCTGCCACTCGGCCATCGTGTCGGAAGTGGACACGAAGACAGGAATGCCGCTGAAGGTCATCACCTGCATCGTGCCCCGCGTGATCGAGTTCCGCCTGGACGACAGCTACGATCGCTGGGTCATCCTGGGGCACGCGCGGCCCAACTACGAGGCGGAGGAGTAGGCGGCCGTCATCGCGAAGCGACGCTGCCTGAGCCGGCGTCAGGGAGCGAGAGCGGCACTGTCCCATGTCACGGCGCGCCAAACAGGTCCTGTTCTCGCTCGTCCCGGCCCTCGTCCTCACGCTCGGCCTGGAGCTGCTCTTGCGTGCCGTGGACTACCGATCCTCGCTCTTCGACACCTTCCGTATCCAGGTGTGCGGCGAGGTCCTCGCGGCCTTCGATGAGGATCTCTTCTGGCGCAAGCCCGGTGCCTTTGCGCGGTTCCCCGACCCGGCGTGGCCACGGGTGGCCTGTCTGGCGGACTCCGTGGCGGTGATGGCGGACGGCAAGGGCTACCCCGAGATGCTGGAGGTGGAACTGCGACATCGGTTCCCCGAGCGGCTTCCGTCGGTGTTCAACGGCGGGGTCCCGGGCTACACCTCGTTTCAGGGATTGCGGTTTCTCGAGCGCGACGTCGTCGCGGGCCGGCCCGACGTGGTCACCGCCTGCTTCGGATGGAACGACCACTGGCAGTCCGGCAACGGCCTGCCCGACAAGCTCCAGAAGTATCGCAAGACGGACGAACTCCCCTGGTTGATGCGGCACTCCCGCGCGCTGGGTTGGTTCTCGGTGCAGCTACTTGCTTTGCGTCAGCTGTTCTACCGGGCCGACGGACCGGAGCGGACTCAGCGGGTCGGCCCGCTCGACTTCGAGCAAAACCTGGAGGCCATCGTCAGGTGCTGCCGGAAGCACGACATCGGTCTCGTGCTGATGACCGCCCCGTACCTGGCCGGAGACAAGGACTGGGTTCCCAAGCACCTTCAACTCAACGAGCTGGTCCGAACCGTGGCCGAGCGCCGGGGCATTCCCCTGGTCGACCTGGTCGATTCGTTCCGGAACCGGCCCGATCTGTTCCTGAAGCCCGAGACCGATCCGACGCACTACAATCGGTCCGGCAGCCTGCTCGTCGCGCGGGCCCTGTTGGAGCGTGTTGCCGAGGTTCTCGTCAGCCGTTCGCTGGCTGTTCCCGAGCCCCCCGCGGGGCACGGCGGGCGGCCGTGAAGCCGGCTCTCGGAATCTCGCTTGCGGTCTTCGACTTGTTCCACGGCAGTCCGTGATACGCTTTTCCAGCTTCCGGTCTCCAACGCCGCCCGACGCTCTCCGTCCGGATGAACCTTCTCGACCAGCTCTGTCAGGTCTGCGGCGAGCCTCTCGTCACCGGCGTCGTCCACTGCCCGCGTTGCGCCACGCCCCATCACGCTGACTGTTGGAGCTACAACGGCGGCTGCTCGATCTACGGCTGTCTGGCCACCTCCCTCGTCCGGCAGACTTCGCTCGGAGACAGCGCACCGGACGCCGCCGAGAGTGCCGGCGAACCCCTGGCCTCGCGCCTGAGGCCGGACCTGTCGGCTGCAGCCGCCTTCTCGTTGGCGCTGGCCTGGGCCTCCCTGGCAGGCTGGACCTTCGGGGCTGCGCTCCTGCCGGCCCTGGCGGCGGGCTCCCTCGCGGCGGGGGCGACGGCGCTCGCACGAAGCCGGGCCCTTCATGGCGAACCGCCACCGACTCCGGACCTGAGCGCGTCAAACCCCGACCCCCAGGCCCTCGCGCTGGAGATGAAGGCGGTCGTCGGCCTTCTTGGCGATCGAGGCACCAGACGACTGCTCCATGCCTATGCCCTCTTCGAGCAGAGACATCCACGAAAGCCGCTCGCCGCGGCGGCGCAGGCGGCGGTTGCGCTCGAGTTGCTGCGGGACGGCCACCGCGCGCTGGGACTGGAGGCGGCGGACAAGGCCCTTCGTGGAAGCGCTCGGAGGCCGGAGGACGGCTTGACGCGCGAGCGGAGCCTGGCGCTCGCTGCCGAGCCCGCCTTCTTCGAGGAGACCCTCCAAACCGCCCCGCTCTCCCCCGGCGACGAGGAAGCGCTGCTCGAGCGTCATCGCGTGGCTCTCGAATCGGCTTGGCCCGCCGAAGAGACCGTCTACCTGGCGAGCCTCCGCCTTCGTGGCTTCGAGCCCACCGATCGAACAGCGCTCCGTCTCGAGGGCCGGTCCACGGACCACCTGCCTTCCCTCGGCCGGCTGCTCCAGGGTCCGCTGAGGGCCGACGAAGGGATGGCGCGGTTCCGCACTCGCTGGGCCGGCGACCAGCCCGTTGCGCCGGTGCCCGTCCGGAGCCTCGGCCTGCCGGCCGCGGTGGAGCGCATCCGCGAGATTCACCTCAGCTCCCGGGAGGCGCGATTCCTGACCGACCAGGGCGAACGCGCGGCCGGCTGGGACCAACTCCGTGCCGTCCACTACGGGCAGATCGGCTCGAAGCGCCGAGTCACCAAGGAGGTCCAGGAGTACCCGCGAGACGAGTATGACGGCCGGTTTCTTCCCCGGCATCGGCTGGAATCGACCCTCGCGGAAGCGCTGGAGCCCGTGGTGGAGCTGCACCTGGGCGACTTGCCGGCGCGGCTGCGCCTCGACGAGCCCGGTCTGGAGCTGTTTCGCTCCCTCGGCCGTCGGCGCACGCTCAGCTTCGAACGCAACCTCGTGCTCTTTGCCAAGGACCTGGTCCGCTTCGCGCCGCGGGCCCGGTTCGGTCACGGCCTGCTCGATCTGCTGCTGGAGCGAGCCGGGCCCGGCTCCCGATTCGAGGAGCTGGCCGATTTCGAGGAGTACGTCCTCTGGTTCCACGCGCTCGAGGGCTCTCCGGCACTACCGCTCGGGGCCAGGCCGTAAGCGCAGTCTGACGCCAACGCGGGCCCCGGCCGGATCCAGTTCTGGCTTCGACGCCGCTGTCGAGCGACACGTCTCATGCCTTTTCCCCTTCTACTCTCCGATTGCAGACGTGCGTCCCGCGCCGCCCCCGCCCGATTGACCGCGCTCGGGTCAGCTTCTACCTGCCGGCCATTCTCGGCTCGTCGAACCGCACCGTCTGAAGCCGCTGGGCCCCGCGATCGTAGACGACCACGTCCGCGCTGCCGCCGCCGAGCGGCCGGATCTGCCGCACCTCGAAGGCGCCATCGGTGCTGAGCCAGCCTTTGTCCACCAGGTAGTCGGAACCTTCGTAACGCAGCACCGCCAGGTTGGCCCCGTTCTCGCCGCCGAACCCGGTGACCGAGAGCGAGAGCGGAGGCGCGATCGGGACGACGACCGGCCGTTGTTCGTCGACGGCGGGAGCCGGCGGAGGCTCGACCCTCCGCGGCTCCTGCACCAGGACCCGAAACGGGTCGCGCTCAGGGGTTCCGTTCTGCAAGACCGCGGCCTCGGCGTCGAAGATCTCGGCCGCCTCGCCGGCGGCATCGAGGGCGAGGGCGCAAACCGGGAGCAGGGCGGCCAGCAGAAGCAGCGCGGTGAAGGTCCGGGTCATCTCGAGAGCCTCCTCGAATCGAGGTCGTCGCGTTCGCGGTCACCCGATTGTGAGTGACGCTGCTCCCGGGATGTTCCCGGATTCGAGTGACGATGATCGCGCGTCTCAGTCGAAACCGCGAAACGCTCATTCGCCGGCAGGGAGCGATGCCGCCCCTTCCGCTCGAGGCAGGTCGAAACTGTAGAGCGACAGACCTTCCCTGCTGTTGCCGGTGACGACCGCCAGCAGCCGGCTGCCGGCAACGGCCGCGCACATGCCGATTCCCCGGGAGAAGAACAGCGGCACCGGGGCCCGCCGCGTGACGGTCCACCGCTCGCCGTCCGCGCTCTCGGCGAGGGCCACCAGCGCGTTCGAACCCACGGCGGTGTGAACGAACACCGCGTGGAACCGGCCTTCGGCCCAGACCACCGCCGGCATCTTCTGGTAGTTCAACCTGGAGTAGGTACCCATCACGTCTCTCGGCTCCGAGAAGCTCTTCCCCCGGTCGTGACTCGCCTGCGCGAGGACTCGGCCCTGGTTGTCGAGGATCAGCACCACCGTGTCTCCGGAAGCCACCGCGTCCATCCGACTCCGGCTGGGTTCGAGCGACCTGGGCACCACCTGTTTCAGCGCTGTCCACGGCCCGCTTGCCGGCGTGTCGGAGAAGGTCGCCGCCAGCGGAGGCTCGTGCGCGGTCGAGGTCGAGAACGCCAGCAGCCGGGAGCCCACGCGCGCCAGCAGGCGCACGTAGTCGCCTTCGACCGGAAGCCAGGCGGGCAGAGCGTCGAAACCGGCCAGCCCTCCTGCCTCCAATCGCACCTGACGGTATCCCCAGCGGTCGGCATCCCCATCCTGAAGCAGGCAATCGAGGGTGTCCCGGTCGCCCGGCGAGAGGTGGATACCGCGTCCCGGACGTTCCACCGCCGGGGTCCAGCTTCTGGATTGGCCGAGGCGGCATCGGGTCGCGAAGGTCGGGCGGGGTTGGGCCGGCCAGCAGACCACCGTGCCGATCGCGGTCACGGCCAGAGTCGGCCCGCCGGTCTCGCCTTCGTACAGGCGCTGCGGTTCGTCCCAGGTCTGACCGCCGTCCGAACTCTCCCTGACGAGCACCGCGGCCGTGGGGCGACTCCAGTTCTCGATCCAGGCGACCGCCACGTGCTGGCCCCGGGCCCGCAGTACGGCCTGTTCGCAGTCTCCCGTGGAAATGCGGGCGCCCTGCGTGCCCACGAGCGCGGCCAGCGTCTCGAATCGCACCGGGCACGAGGTGCTTCCCGCCGCCAGCGCGGCCTCGTACCGAGTGGCCGGCTGGAGGCCGCCGATGAACTGCTCAACGCTGCCGGCGACCGCCTTCTCCTCTCGCTGCGACGAGGCCTTCTCGGGTCGGCATCGGATGACGGCGCCGGCGGGCGCGGGGCGCGCCAGCCAGAGGCGAGCGGCGGTGGCGCCGCGGGTGACCCGGAGGATCGCGGGCAACGCCGGTGGCGCCGCGGCCGGCCGGACGATCGGAACAGTAGCGAGCGGGGCGTCCGTAATGCCGGGGGCGCGGAGCCACGCCCGGCCGGGGCCGATCGCCAGGACTCCCAGGCCGGCCAGCATCGCCGCGAGCGCCAGGGCTGCCGCCGGGCCCCGGACCGAAGCCGGCGGAGCGGGCGTCGTTCCGGCCGGGATGGCCGGCCGGCTGTGCCGGACCGTGGCATCTCCGGAGGCCGCTCTCCTCTCTCTGGATTGCCCGGCGACCGTACGCGCCGCTCGGACCGGCGCGCCCGCGCCGGCGGCCTCCGCCGCCTCGAGGCTGGCGACCACCTCCGCGGCCGACGCCGGCCGGTCACGTGGCTGTCTCGCCAGGCACCGGTGGACCAGCTCCTCCAGACCCGGCGGCAAGCCGCTCCTTGCCTGGCCGAGCGGCGAGAACTCTCCGCGGAGCTGCCGCGACAGCAGGTCTGCCACGTCGTCGCCCGCGAACGGCCGCCGGCCGGCGAGCATCTCGTAGAGCATGACGCCGAGCGCGTAGAGGTCGGCCGCCGCGCCGCCCTCGCCCGTCTCGACCGCGTTCGGGTCCATGTATCCTGGCGTCCCCAGGATCACGCCGGAGGCGGTCAAGCGCTTCTCGCCGCCCGAGACCGCCCTGGCCAGGCCGAAGTCGGCGACCTTGGGCTGCCCGGCGTCCGTGAGCAGCACATTCTCGGGCTTCAGGTCGCGGTGGGCGATGCCGGCGGTGTGGGCCGCGTCCAGTCCGGAGGCGATCGCCCGGGCCAGCCTCACGGCCTGGAGGACGGAGAGGCTGCCGTGCTCCGCCAGCAAGTCCCTGACCGTGCCGCCTCCGACGAACTCGGTCGCCAGGTAGGGCCTGTCGCGGGCGAAGCCCGCATCGTAGAGCGGCAACAGGTTCGGGTGCGACAGGCTAGCCTGGATATGGGTCTCGCGCAGGAACCTGGCGCGGGTCTCGGCAGCGTCGAACAGCCCGGCGTTGAGGAGCTTGACCGCGACGATGCGGCGCAGGCTCGACTGCTCGGCCCGGTAGACCGTGCCCGAGGCCCCCGAGGCCACCTGCTCGAGAAGCTTGTATCCCGGTATCGTCAGCAACGCCACTCCCGCCCGCCAGCGGTGATGGTAGTCCCGAGGCGCCCGACACGCAAGCGGGGCGGGTCTAGAAGGGACCTTCTCAGTAATGGCGTCAAGCCTTCTCCTGGGGCTTCGCCCCAGCCCCCAGCAGGGGTGAAGTTCACCCCTACTATGGCCGGCACCCGCCCAAGAGACTGGCTGGCGTGGGTTCGGGAGCGGAACTCCCGAGAGACAACTCGAGGTCCTTCCGGTTTCCCCATGAAGTGCGACCATGCC
>CAZSVK010000269.1:0-8545 GCA_964610245.1 uncultured bacterium | reverse complement strand
CGCAGCGGAAGCAGGGCAAGGCGGCGGAGGCGGCGCGCTCGCTGGAGCTGCTGCTCGAGAAGTACGCGGGCTCGGCGCTGGCGCCTGAGGCGATGCTGGAGCTGGGCGACCTCTACGAGAAGGAACTGAAGGACCCGGGGAAGGCGCAGAAGTACCTGAAAGACTACGTGTTCGCGCGGCCGGCCAGTCTGGAGCTGGACGCCCTGCGCGAGCGCATCCAGAAACTATCCACCCCCAAGAGCTGAGCCAGGAGAGACCAGTGAAGATTCACGAGTACCAGGCCAAGGAGATTCTGAGGAAGTACGCCGTACCGGTCCCGCGAGGGGCCATCGCTCGCTCTCCGGAGGAGGCCGAGAAGGTCGCCAAGGAGCTGGGCGGCGGCAAGGTCGTCGTCAAGGCGCAGATCCACGCGGGCGGCCGCGGCAAGGGCGGCGGCGTGAAGCTCGCCGCCGGGCCGGCGGAGGCGCGCGCCGCGGCGCAGAAGATCCTGGGCATGACGCTGGTGACGCCGCAGACCGGCCCGGAAGGGCGGCTGGTGCAGACGGTGCTCGTCGAAGAGGTGCTCGACATCGCTCGCGAGCTGTACCTGGCGGTGGTGCTCGACCGGGCGAAGCAGCGGCCGGTCGTGATGGCAAGCCCGGCCGGCGGGATGGAGATCGAGGAGGTCGCGGCGAAGACGCCCGAGCAGATCTTCCGCGAGCACATCGATCCGGGCACGGGCTACTGCGAGTTCCAGGGCCGCAAGCTGGCCTACGCGCTGGGGCTGCCGCAGGCGGCGGTGCGGCCGTTCGGGTCGATCGTAAACGCGCTCGTGAAGGTGTTTCTGGCCGAGGACGCGAGCCTCGTCGAGATCAACCCGCTGGTGCTGACGAAGCAGGACGGCATCGTGCCCCTGGACTGCAAACTAAACCTGGACGACAACGGGCTGTTCCGCCACCAGTCGACGCTGGCCTACCGCGACCTGGCCGAGGAAGACCCGCTCGAGGTCGAGGCGTCGAAGCATAACCTCAACTATATTCACCTCGACGGTAACGTGGGCTGCATGGTCAACGGGGCCGGCCTGGCGATGGCGACGATGGACCTGATCAAGCTGGCGGGGGGCGAGCCGGCGAACTTCCTGGACGTGGGCGGCGGGGCGTCGGCGCAGTCGGTGGAGCAGGCCTTCCGGATCATCCGGGCCGACCCGAAGGTGAAGGCGATCCTGATCAACATCTTCGGCGGCATCGTCCGGTGCGACCGGGTGGCCGGCGGAGTGATCGAGGCGGCGAAGAAGGTGGAGCTGGACCTGCCGGTGGTGGTGCGCCTGGAGGGCACCAACGCGGAAGCGGCGGCCGAGCTCCTGGCCAGCTCGGGGATGAAGCTCGAGCAGGTCAAGGGGTTCGCGGAGGCGGCCCGGCGAGTGGTCGAGCTGGCCCACTCCGCGACGGGAGCCGGCGCGTGAGCGGGCCGAGAGAGAGCAGAGCTGGCCAACGCGGCAGGGTAAGCGTCCTCGTCTCCAACTTCGACTTTATTTTCGACACAAAGGAATCGATCGCGCCATGAGCATCCTCGTAGACAAGAACACCCGCCTGGTCGTCCAGGGCATCACCGGCTCGGAGGGCTCCTTCCACGCCCGCCAGGCCATCGAGTACGGCACCAGGGTCGTCGCCGGCGTCACCCCCGGCAAGGGCGGCACCAAGTTCGAGAACGTCCCCGTCTTCGACACCGTCGCCCAGGCGGTCGCCAGGGAAGGCGCCAATGTCAGCGTTATCTTCGTCCCGGCGGCCTTCGCGGCCGACGCCGTCCTGGAGGCGGCCGACGCCGGGGTCGCCCTCGTCGTCTGCATCACCGAGGGCCTGCCCACCCTCGACATGGTCCGCGCCAAGCAGCACCTGGTGCGCACCTCCGTCCGCATGATCGGCCCCAACTGCCCCGGCGTCATCTCCCCCGGCAAGTGCAAGGTGGGCATCATGCCCGGCTTCATCCACAAGGAAGGCTCCATCGGCGTCATCTCCCGCTCGGGCACCCTCACCTACGAGGCGGTCGCCCAGCTCACCGCCCAGGGCCTCGGCCAGTCGACCTGCGTCGGCATCGGCGGCGACCCCGTCAACGGCAGCCAGTTCCTCGACGTCCTTCGACTCTTCAAGGAAGACGAGGGCACCGAGGCGGTCGTGATGATCGGCGAGATCGGCGGCACCGCCGAGGAAGAGGCGGCCGAGTACGTCCAGAAGGAGTTCGGCAAGCCGGTCGTCGGGTTCATCGCCGGCCGCACCGCCCCTCCGGGCCGCCGCATGGGCCACGCCGGCGCCATCATCGCCGGAGGCAAGGGCACCGCCAAGGAGAAGATGGAGGCCATGACCGCCGCCGGCATCGCCGTCTGCGAGAGCCCGGCCGACATCGGCGTCACGATGAAGAAGCTCCTCTCCGCGCGGCACTGAGGGCCTGTCACCGGCCCTCCCGACATTCCAGGTTGATTCGAACCGGTCCGGAAGCCTAGACTTCCGGGCCGGTTGTCTTCAGTCCGATGGAGGCCGGAAGGCGCCGGCCGGACCGCGTGAACGGCCGCGAAAGGTGGAACGGTCTTGAGTCCAGTCGAACAACTCTCGGTCGATGAGGAAGTAGCTGTGTTCTGCAAGGGGGCCGTCGACGTCATCGAGCGCGCCGAACTCAAGCTGCGGCTCGAGCAGTGGCGCAAGGACCGCCGGCCGCTCGTCGTCAAGCTGGGCGCCGATCCCAGCGCCCCCGACATTCACCTCGGCCACACGGTCGTGCTGTGGAAGCTCGCCCAGCTCCAGCGGCTGGGCCACGAGATCCACTTTCTCATCGGCGACTTCACCGGCCGCATCGGCGATCCGACCGGCCGCTCCGAGACCCGCAAACAGCTCTCGGAAGAGGAGGTGCAGGCCAACGCCCGCACCTACTCGGTGCAGATCGGCAAGATCCTCGACCCCGAGAAGACGCGCATCGACTACAACGGCTCCTGGCTCCAGCCCTTCGATTTCATCAAGGTGATCGAGCTGGGGGCGCGCTACACCGTGGCCCGCCTGCTCGAGCGAGACGACTTCTCGAAGCGCTTCAAGGAAGGCCGCCCGATCGGCGTGCACGAGCTGTTCTATCCTCTGATGCAGGGCTACGACTCGGTCGCGATGCGCGCCGACGTCGAGCTGGGCGGCACCGACCAGACGTTCAATCTGCTCGTCGGCCGCGACCTGCAGCGCAGCTACGGCCAGCGCCCACAGATCGTCATCACGATGCCGCTCCTCGAGGGCACTGACGGCGTCCAGAAGATGTCGAAGAGCCTGGGCAACTACATCGGAATCAACGAAGCGCCGGGCGACATCTACGGAAAGGTCATGTCGATCTCCGACCCCCTGATGTGGAAGTACATGCTGCTCCTCACCGACAGCACCGCCGCCGAGATCGACGCGCTGAAGGCCCAGGTCGCAGCCGACTCGCTCCACCCGATGCGCGTGAAGGAAGCTCTGGCCGCGCGCCTGGTCGCCACCTACCACGGCAAATCCGCCGCCCAGCAGGCCGCCGAAGAGTTTCGCCGGGTCCACCGCGAGCGCGAACTGCCCCAGGAAACCCGCACGGTGGCGGCCTCGACCCTGGGCGACGGCAAGGTCTGGGTCGTCAAGCTGGTCGCCCAGCTCTGGAACCTCTCCAACTCCGACGCCCGGCGCCAGATCTCGGCCGGCGCGCTCAAACTCGACGGAGAGCGCTTCACAGACCTGAAGGCCGAACTGGAACCCCGCCCCGGTCTGACCCTGCAACTGGGAAAGGTGCGCTGCGTCCGGCTCGAGTAGTCCCCGGCCCCGAGCTTCGAGCCTAAGGCCAGCGGTCTTCCTGGCCGATGCAAGGAAGCCGTGATGGATACGGCATCTCTGGCATCCCCCCGTCTGGTCCTCGCCTCGGCGTCGCCCAGGAGACGTGACATTCTCGCCAGCCTGGGCGTCCCCTTCGAGGTCGACCTTCCGCTCATCGACGAGCTGGCCGGCGGGCTGCCGCCGCCCGCTCTGGCGCTGGAGAATGCGCGCAGAAAGGCCCGGGACGTTCAATGCAGGAGACGACAAAAAGGCCCTCAGGATCCTGTAAGGAATCCGATTCTGGCTGTCGATACAATTGTCGTAAGGGCCGGGATCGTTTTGTCCAAGCCCACTTCTGACCAGGACGCACGCAAGATGCTGAACAGCCTGAGTGGCCGTGAACACGAGGTCGTGAGCGGACTTTGCCTGATTTCGGGCGAGGGCCGCGAGGTGGGGCGCACCTGCTCGACGACGGTCGAGTTCGCGCCGCTGACCGCGGCCGAGATCGACTGGTACCTCGCCAGCGGCGAGCACGCCGACAAGGCCGGGGCCTACGGCATCCAGGGCCGGGCCGCGCTCTTCATCCGCCGCGTGGAGGGCTGCTACTTCAACGTAGTGGGCCTGCCGGTCCGGACGTTCTACGAAGCGCTCTCGGAACTGGGCGCCCCGCTCGGACGGGCCCTGCCCCGATCCGGAGGTAACGACTGATGAACCGCAAGACCAGACGAACCCTCGGAATCGCGGCCGTATTGATCCTCGTGTTGCTGGTGATGAGTCAGATGACCGGGACGCAGGAACCGCAGCGGCTCCCGGGCACCTCGGACGGAACGCCCGGAGGCATCACCCCTACCGCGCCCTCGGCCGACGAGGAGACCTCCCTGGTCGTGACGGCCACGGTGAACATCCCCAAGCAGCGGAAGATCCGCCCAGAGATGATCAAGCTGACCAAGGTCCCGCTGAGCCTGCGCCACACCGACGCGGCCACCGACACCAAGCAGGTGATCGATCACTTCTCGCTGGTCGGCATCTTCGAGAGGGAGCAGATCCTGCTTCAGCGGCTGGGCGAATCGTCCAGCGCCGACGTCGGGATGGCCTACGTCATCCAGCGCGGCAAGCGCGCCGTGTCGCTCCCCATTCGCACGGAGAACGCCGTGGGCGGCTACGTCTCGCCGGGAATGCTGGTGGACATCCTGGGCAGCTTCCGTTCGGTCACCGGCGTCATCACCAAGCCGGTCCTGCAGCGCGTGAAGATCCTGGCCATCAACGACAAGTACATCATCGAGAAGACCACCGGCAAACCTCCCCCGAAGGCTCCCGAGCCCGGCAAAGAGGCCGAAACCCAGAAGTCCGAGGGTTTCCAGCAGATCGACAACATCCAGACCGTGACCTTCGAAGTCTCACCGGACGAGGCCGAGAAGCTGCTGCTCTCGTCGGCCAACGCCCAGCTCTTCCTGCAGATCGTCAACCAGGAGAGCGGCGCCGAGTTGCCCCCGGGCGAGGTCAACGAGAACGACGTTCGGGAGTTCAAGAGACCGGTCACCCCGGCCCTCGAGACGCCCATCGCCACGGCGCCGGTCTCGGATCAGCCGCAACAACCAGTAATCCATCAATACGAGATCATCCGATACACAACTAAGGAAATGCAGACCGTGGCAGAGAACCCCTTGACCAGTCAGACGGCGCAGGTCACCACCACTGGCACCGCAAGCAGCGGTGGCGCGCCCACGACGTCGAAGTAGCCACAGGAAGCCTCGCTCCATGAGCCAGAGCAATCGGTCGCACGTACTGGAGGTCGTCATGGGTCCCAAAGGTTCCAAGTTGATCCTGGCCGTCCTGGTCTTCCTGGCGGCCTGCCCTCCGCTGTCTGCGGCACCACAGGCCAAGAAGCCGGCGAAGACGGTCAAGACGGTGGCCGCGCCGGCGACCGCCGCGACGTCGACGGCCGTCGAGGCTGCGGACTCCGGCGCAATCCCCGGGACTCTGACTCTGACTCCGGGCCAGCAGGTCATGAACCCGCGCCTGGACTCCGCGCACGGCATCGTGCCGGACGTGCTGCGCCTCTATCCGAATGAGTCCAAGATCATCCGGGTCGAGGGTCTCAAGCGCGTGTCGATCACCAACCAGGACGTCGCCGACGTGGTCATCGTATCGCCCGAGGAGATCATGGTCCTGCCCAACAAGGGCGGCCTCGGCGGACGCACCTCGGCCTACTTCTGGGACAAGGACGGCCGCAAGGAGATCCGCATCGTCGTCATCGCGAGGAACGAGGAGAAGCTCATCGCCGAGCAGATCCAGAAAGACATCAACCTCCCGAACATCGCCATCGAGTACATCAACAACCGGACGATCCTCCGGGGCAAGGTCCGCAACCCGACCGAGAAGAACTACGCCAAGGACATCGCGGGCCTCTACGGCGCGCCGATCCTGGACCTGCTCGAGGTCGAGGGCATCGCGATGGACCCGAAAGAGGCGCTCATCAAGCTCCTCAACCTGCCGGACGTCAAGATCACCGTCGTGAACACGGCACTCCAGGCCAGCGCGGCGCAACTCGCGCCGGCCCAGCCCGCCGTCCAGCAGGCCCCGCAGGCCACCAACGAGCGACTCTCCATCACGCCGCCGATGTACGTTTCGGGCAGTCAGACCGCCTCCTCGTTCGGCTCCGCCGGTTCGGCGCCCGGGCCGGTCGCGCCCAGCCAGTCCTCGACCCCCGGCCTCCCGACGGCGGCCCCGCCGCAGACGGTGATGGTGCTGCTCGAGGGCACGGTCGACGACGAGCAGGACAAGGCCCGGGCCGACGAGATCACCAAGGCGTTCTTCGCGGCCAGCTCGATCGGCGCGAACTGGCAGGCGGCCACGGTCATCAATCACATCGAGGTCGTCAAGCCGGTGCAGGTCCTCGTCGAAGGGATGCTGCTCGAACTGAAGAATGACAACAGCCGCCAGTTCGACTTCAAGTGGGGCACCAATCAGGTGGCCGCCCAGGCCGGTGCCGAGTTCCAGTCGCCCGCCGGAGCGATCCCGGAAACGAACTTCAATCGCATCAACTTCATGGAGACCCCGGTCGGCAACACCCTGGGCCAGTTCACCCACACCGGTGGCAGGCTCAGCAGCAACGACTGGTGGCTCCCGTTCCCCTTCCCGATGGAGCGTCTCAACCGGATGGATCCCCTCCTTCTCAGCGTGAACTGGGCGCTCCAGACCGGCAAGGCGCGGCTCGTCTCGAGCCCCAAGATCATCACCCGCAGCGGCCAGGAGGCCAAGATCGACGTCGGCGGCACCGTGCCCATCCCGACGGCGGCAGGCCTGGGCGTCACCGGCGTACAACTGCTGCGCTACGGCACCCAGATGCGTATCACGCCGGTGGTCGACCACCGCGGCAACATCGACACCAAGGTCCAGATCTCGGTCAGCGACGCCGGCCGCATCGCCGGAGAGACCTCCAACCGTGACACCGAGACGCGTGTCACGGTCAAGGACGGCGAGCACATCGTCGTCAGCGGACTCGTGCAGAACAAGGACCAGCTGGCAGTCACGAAGGTCCCGTTCTTCGGCGACATCCCGTGGGTGGGCCGCCTCTTCCAGACCAAGACGACGAGCAAGCAGAACATCGAGACGGTCGCCATCGTGACGCCCCGCCTCCTGGATGCCGTGAGGAAGGACGAGATGTTCGCCAACTCCAAGTATGGCGACCAGGGCCCCACGGACGCCGATCTGAAGGCCGCGAACAAGGGTGGCAAGAAGGGCGCGGTCGACGCCTCCATGGCCAGCGCGCCGGTCCAGACGCCCGCCGATTCGGCGATCTCTCGGGCCCGCAACGAGACCGCCTCCAGGCTGGCCAAGCTCGACACCGCTTCCTCGACCGGCCAGAAGAGCGCCCCCGATGCCGAACTCACCGAGCGCCAGCTCCGCGTGAGGGCGATGTTCGGCAAGCTCAAGAGCGAGACCGAGGCGACGCCTGTCCCCCGCCGCGTCGCCCGAGTTCCCCGGCCGGTCACGCCGCGCCCCGCGACCTCCCTCACGGAACCGGGCGACGACGCGTCGCTGCCCCTGATGGCCGGGCCGGCACCCATCCCGGCACCCGCGAGCACGGCCTTCCCCGAGATGGTGGCTTCGAGCGGCATGCCCGTGCCCCCGGCCGAGGTCGTCCGGACCTCCCCGGTCGCGGAGGACAACATCGAACGGGTTTCGAGGAAGATCGACGACCTCTTCGACAAGATCGATCGTGGCATTTCCGATGCCAAGTGAGCCTCCAGCGCGTACTCTTCACCGAGAAGAAGGTTGCTGGACTCAGCCCAACAGTGTTACTATCCTGCCACTCTCGAGCGTTCCGCACGTCCCGAGGCTCTCGCTGTGAGCCGTTTTCCGGAATCCCATCTCGATGCCCGCTGAAACCATAAGAATCCTGCTGGCCGACGACAAGATCGAGCTCCGGCAGAACATCAAGCGGCTGCTCTCCTTCGAAGAGTCCATCGAGGTGGTTGGCGAGGCCTCGAACGGTCAGGAAGCGATCGACGTCGCCAAGATCTGCAGGCCCGACCTGCTGATCATGGATATCAACATGCCCGTGATCGACGGCATCACGGCGACCGAGATCGTCAACAGCGAGCTGCCGAGCGTCTCGGTCATCTTGACCTCGGTGCAGGGCGACCAGGAGTTCATCCGCCGGGCGATGAAGGCCGGCGCCCGCGACTTCCTCATCAAGCCGTTCTCGAACGACGAGCTGATCGACACGATCAAGAGCGTCTTCAAGTCCGACCAGC
>CAZSVK010000268.1:0-8579 GCA_964610245.1 uncultured bacterium | reverse complement strand
GCTCTCCACCTCGGCAAAGGTCTTCTGCGTCTTGCCGGTGCCGATGAGGTCCTTTGGCGTCCAGGGCTTGCGGATCAGACGAGGTACCATGTTCTGCTCGCCCTCCAGCTTGTTCGACCAGGCGGCGTCGAACCAGGCCTGGGCCTGGGCCTTCACCGCGCCTTCCTCGAACAGGATGTCCTGCTCGAGCTGGGTCCCGTCGGCGCTGTGCACCGTGAAGTTGGCCGAGCCGGTCATCAGGAAGTGCTCCGCCGCGCCGTCGTCTCGGTCTCCCTGGACCAGCGCGAACTTCCGGTGCATCTCGGACACCAGCGGGTTGGGCACGACTGCCCTGACCTGCAGCTTGCCCCCGTCGTCGATCGACTCGCGGAACTCGCGGAAAGCCTGGCCGTGGATGAAGGCGGTGTCCTGGCCGTAGACGTTCTCGTAGGCGTCGGTCAACACCCGGCAGTTCACGCCTCGCCGCGCTGCGTCACACAGGCTCCGGATGAGCTTGGGGTCGGTGATGAGCGTCTGGTAGACGTCCACCCGGCCGCCGGGCTCCAGGTGATCGAAGGCGTCGATCAACCGGGCGGCGATGGCGCCGTCCCTCAGGACCGTGCCGGAGGCCGGCTCGAGCCGCAGTTCGCGTCCGCCCGCCTTCAGACTGTCGGTCTGGCGGGTCGGTGTGTAGGCGTAGGGCTCGCGGTTGAACTGCCCGGCCAGTTCGGGCGCCTTGCCCGCCTTGAACAGGGGCCTGTACAGCTCGAGCGAGGCCTGGCGCGCGGCCTCGAACTGCTCGAGGAGCTGCCTGGCCAGGTTGCCCGAGCAGATCACGCCGTCGTCCGGGCTGTAGTAGTCGTTGTCCCAGAGGTTCATCGAGGCGTTCCAGGCGAGGGCCCCGTCGTCGACGACGGCGAACTTCCGGTGGTCGCCGGTGAGCGAGATCGCCTGGAAGAGCGCCATCTTGCGCTCCAGCGTGACCCGGTCGCCGATCGCCCGATACTCGTCCGGCAGGCGCCGGATCGCTCGCAGCCCGAAGTCGTCGTCCGAGGCGGGCTCTTCGCGGCCCGGCTTGGTGCGGAAGAAGGCATTGCGCTCCGGGTTCGAGAAGAGGTTCGTCGACAGCACGGTGATGCCGGCGTCGCGCAGCCGCTCGCGCACCGGCTTCTTCCCCGTCAGGCGGGCGTAGCGCTCGGGGTAGACCTGGTTGACGACGACCATCTTCTCGAGCGGCCTGGCCAGGCGGGCGAGGAACCCGCCGTGCGAACGCAGCTTCTCGGCCCACCGCTGCCAGGGCAGCTCGAAGGCCTGGTGGTAGTCGACGTAGTTGATGGGATCGACGATCACGACGATGTCCAGGCCGGGCTTCTGGCGCTTTCGCTCGATGAGCACGCCGGCGAACTCCTCGGCCATCGGGTACTGGTCGTGGGGCGAGCAGAAGAGCAGCCCGTCGTTGTCGGAGAACGCGAAGACCCTGAGCAGCACGTTCTTCTCGGCCGTCCGCACCATGGCCTTCAGGGCGTCGAGCAGCACCGGCTTCTCGGGGACGAACACCGCCATGGAGGCGCCGGTCGCGGGGGCGGCCGCAAGTGCGGCGGACCAGGCGAGCCCCAGCCCCAGCAGAGCCAGCATCGACCATCGGAACATCGCGGGGTCTCCTTTCGATCAGCGGTAGGTGACGAAGTAGCTGGCCCATGCCAGGTCCAGGAGTTCTGGCGTGAGCACCGGCGGGATGCCGCGGAAGTTGGCCTCGTCGACGATGATGTCGAGGAGATCTCGCGGGTGGCACGCCCGGGGCTCCACGCCGAGGGCCCCGTACTTATGTTCCATCAAGTATACGACGGCATTCCCGTCGTAGGGAATGCGGCGGCGCTCGCAGGCGCCACGGAAGATCGCCTCGTAGGTGGCGGGCGCCGGGTTGGGAATCTCGATCTTGTAGCGAAGGCGCCTGAGGAAGGCCTCGTCGACCAGGTCGGCCGGGTTCAGGTTGGTCGAGAAGACCACGAGCTGCCGGAAGGGCACCTCGAACTTCTTGCCCGTGTGCAGGGTCAGGTAGTCGCAGCCCTTCTCCAGCGGGACGATCCAGCGGTTGAGCAGGTCCTGCGGCTTGACGACCTGGCGGCCGAAGTCGTCGACCAGCAGGATGCCTCCGTTCGACTTGAGCTGGAACGGGGCCTCGTAGTAGCGCGCCGATTCGTTCCAGATCAGGTCGAGCGTCTCGAGCGTCAACTCGCCGCCGACCACCACGAACGGCCTCTTGGAGAGGTTCCAGCGGCAATCGTACCGCGCCAGGTTGCGGTCGATCGCCTCGACCGATTCGAGCGCGTCGGTCTGGACCGGCAGGTGGTAGAACGGGTCGTAGAGCTTGATGACGTGCGTGTCGATCTCGATGGCGTGCGGGATGCACAACGTGCCGCTGAGCACGCGGAAGATGCGCTCGGCGATCGACGTCTTGCCGTTGCCCGGCGGGCCGTACATGAAGATCGATTTGTTGCTGCTGATCGCCGGGCCGATCTTGCGGAGCAGGTCGTCGGAGACCACCAGGTCCTTGTAGGCCTCCCGCACCTCCTCGACGCCCACCTGGACGGTGCTCGTTTGCCGGGTCACCATCGTGTAGTAGTCGGCCATCGTCACCGGCGCCTTGCCCACGTAGAAGCTGCGGCTCAGGGCGTCGCGCGCGCGCTCGGCCCCGCGGCCGGTCAGCACGTAGCGCCACGTGAAGGACATCGTGCTCTGGCCGCCGCGGATTTCCACGCACCGGTCGGCCTTCAGCGCATCCAGCACCGGCTCGGTGACCCCTCCGTAGGGCAGTCCGATGGTCTCGGCCACGTCGATCGAGCGCATCTCGGACTTGAAGTACAGGTGCTTGAGGATCAGGTCGGCGATGAAGTTGTGCTCCAGGCCCGTGTCCTCGAGGTCCCGCGGCGCGGGAGGCAGGTCGAGCGTCGTGTGCGGCCCCTGGTGCGCTTCCAGCGCCTGTCTCACGTTGGCCAGTACCGTGTCCACATCCGCCGGGCTCACCAGCGTGGCCGCCATCTCGGCAGCCCCCTGCCCGGCGGGCTCCCCGGCGGGCGCGGCCGCCGGGGTCGGCTCCGAGGGCTTCCAGCCTTGTCTTCTCAAGAGATCGTCGAGCTTGTTCACGTGGACCTGGCTCCTTCGGCAGGCGCCTCTTCCGGACCGATAGACGAAAGGGGGCAGACTCCTGCCCTCAAATGTATCATGACGTGGATCGACCTCCAACCCGGTGCTGGCGGACTCTCTCCGGCCCCGTCCCCTCCGTCCGGGCCGACGACCCGCGGCGTGCATCCAATAGACGGGTGCCCCGACGGTCCCGACAACCCGTGAGGGCCCCGCAGGCCACTTTCCCTCCGGCGCCGGCCGGTGCGCCATTTCGATGAAGCTCAGTCCCCGGTACATGCGTGTCTTCTACGCTGTGTGCGTCCTGATGGGCGTCGCCGGTGCAGGCTTGACCTATGTCCACCGCTTCATCGCGCTGCGCCTGGAGACGACCATCCGCGAGGCCAGTCAGGGCCAGGTCCGGGTCGGCAGGGTCGCGGGCAACCTCCTCGAGGGAATGCTCATCCGCGACCTCGAGTTCTCCACCGGCGGAGGCACCCGGACCCGGATTCTCGTGCGGCTGCCGTCGGTGCGCGTCGGTTACGACCTCGCCTCGATCCTCTTCGGCAGGCGGAGGCTCGCGCCCTCGAGAATCGCCCTCGTCGGGGCCCGGATCGAGGTCGAGCGCCGCGGCGCCCAGGTGGAGTTGCACCGCCTGGCCCCGCTCTTCGAGCTGCTCCGGCGCGATCTGCGCAATGTCCCGGTGACGGTCGAGGGCAGCGAACTGGTTCTGTCGGGCGACTTCCCGTGGGGCAACGAACAGACGATCGGCCTCGATGACGGCTTCCTCGAGTGGAGCAGCATCGGGCTGGCTTATCGGGTCGGTCTCCGTTGGGCCGGCCACGCGGCCACCGCCAAGGGCAGCTACGATCCGGTCAGCGGCGTCGGCCGCCTCGGCTGGGAGGGCGAGCGCGACTACCGCGACGAGAGCCCGCTCGTCACGACGGTGGCCGCGGCCCCCTCGGCTCGGACCGCCCCGACCACCGCGACCGCCGCCGCGGCAGCGCCGCGCACCACCTCTGCCGCCACCCTCCCCGCGGCCTCGTCCACGGCCGCCCTGGCCGCTTCCCTCGCCGGCTCCGCGCGGCTCACCGGCCGGTTGCTCACCTCCGGCGAGCTGTTCCTCAGGACGCACCCCCCGGCCGCCCAGGATTCCATCCGGTCCTGGACCCGGATCGACCTGGAGAAGTTGCCGCCCCTGTTCATCGCCTGGAACGCCGCTCTCCAGCTCGGCAGCGGCCTGCTCTCCTCGCCCGGCCTGCCTGTCTCCGTCCAGGTCGTGAAGGCCGCCGCCACGCTCACCTCGGGCGCCGCGGGCGACTGGTCGGCCGAGCTGCTCGCCCTCGATGGGGCGGCCGCGCTCCACGGCAAGCTCCGCTTGCCGCTGGTCGACTCCTCCGTGACGACCGTCGCCTTCTCGAACCTGCGGCCGTCCCTGGTCGCCCCGCTTGCCATCGTCGGGCCCGAGGCTCGCGTCTCGGGCAGCATGGACGCCAGCAGCGGTTTCCCGTGGCCCGTCCGGTTGACGGCCCGGCGGCTGCGGCTGCCCCGGTTGCCGGTCG
Source organism: uncultured bacterium (assembly GCA_964610245.1). Classification (GTDB taxonomy): domain Bacteria; phylum Muiribacteriota; class UBA6191; order JACPRK01; family JACPRK01; genus CAZSVK01. The sequence goes on along the minus strand of CAZSVK010000268.1, from coordinate 3,918 downwards.
AGGCCGAGTGCCTCCTGGAGGGGCAGGTCTCGCCCGAGCGCCTTCGCTTCAGCCGGCTCGAGGTCCGGGCGGGGAAAGCCGCCGCCTCGGGCGTGGGCGAGCTGACGCCCCTCGGACTCGCCTACAACACTCGCCTGACCTTGCGCGATTTCCCGCCCGAGTGGCTGGGGCAGTTCGCGCCCTCGGTGGCGATCGCCGGCGCCGGACTGGCCGGGACGCTCGAGGCCAGGGGGTGTCTGTTTCCGTGGACTCTCGAGGACGGCAGATTCGAGATGCAGGCTCGGTCTCTCACGGTCGGGGGTATCTCGGCCGGAGACATCCGGGCCCTCGGCAAGTTCCGCGGTGGCGGCGTCGAACTCGAGTCGCTGGAAGGTCTCGGCAAGGCCTCGCTCTTCAGCACCTTCCGCCTGGCCGGCCGCTTCGAGCCGGGCAAGCCACCCGACCTGAAGGGCACCGTGCAGGGCCTGCGTCTCGAGGGGCTCGTCCACGGGGTCACAGGCACGGCAGAGGCGGTCGTCAAGGTGGTCGGCGGGGTCCACGAGATCCACGCCAAGATCAAGGACTTCTCGGTACCGGCAGCCGACGTCAAGCTTCCGATGCTCACGCTCGACGTCGTGCCGCGGCAGAAGGCCGAAGCGCTCGAGATCTCTCTGCCCGGACGAGGGCGGGTGAGCGCGTCGGTGCTCTGGAACCAGAGCGGCAACAGGACGGCCCGCGTCTCGGGCTCGTTCCAGTTGCCGGACGTCTCGTTCTTGCTGGCCTCCGGAGGGTTTCTCCGGGGGGGCAAGGCGGCCGGCTCCTTCGAGGCGACCTTCGTGCCCGGACAGACGCCCGAGCTGACCTACCGGCTGACCCAGCTCGATCTGGTCACGCAGCGCGGACCGCTGGTGGCGAAGGGGCCCGTGAGCGGCGCGCTGAGGCGGGGGAGGTGGGCGCTCGACCCCGGGACCGTGACGCTCGAGGGCGGGACGGTCACCTTCGAGGGAGTCGTCGGGTCAGGCGACGCGAACTGGGATTTCAAGCTGGGCACCGCCGATCTGCCAGTGCACTTCGACATGTTGCCCGGCGGCGGCGTGCTGTCCGGACGGCTCTTCAGCTGGTTCCAGCTCTCCGGCACGCTGGCCCGGCCGACCATTGTGGCCGAGGTCGATCTCGCCCGGCCAAAGCTGCGGGGCGCGCTGGCGCCCGAGACCCCCAGGCGGCGCGGCGCCACGGAGCCTGCCTCGGTGCTCGACAAACGCAGGGGCAAGGCGACCTATCGCGCGGGCAAGCTCGCGGTCGAGCGGCTGGTGTTGACCCAGGTGAAGCAGGATTGCACCGTGAGTGGCCACCTGCCGGTGAGCCTGTCCCTCTCGCCGTTCGAGCTGGCCTGGGGGACGCAGCCGATGGACCTGAGGGTGCTCTTCCCCCGCACCCCGCTGTCGGTGGCCTCGCTCTTCGTGCCCTGGCTCCCCGCCGACAGCGACGGCACGTTCCAGGCCGACGTGACCGTTTCGGGCACGCCGGCGGCGCCCCGCGTGCAGGGCCTGCTGATGGCGAGCGCGCGCCGGGTGGTGCTGCCCTGGATGCCGCTGCCCGTGACCGAGGCCAGTGCCAAGGTCGTCTTCACGGAAGACCGGGCCGAGTTCCGCGAGCTGCAGGGCAAGGTCGCGGGCGGCAGCCTCGCCGGCCGCGGAGGCGTGAGCTTCAGCCAGGGCTGGAAACGGCGGTGGGACGCCGACCTGACGCTCTCGGGAGTGCAGGTGACCCGCAAGTACCTGTCGCTGACCAATCTGAAGGTCCAGACGCACCTGGGCGGACAGCCCGGCAAGCTCGAGGTCGACACCGGCTTCACCTTCGACAAGGGCACCCTCGACCTGGCGATCTTCGACGGGCCCTCGGCGTCAGGCTTCTTCGGCACCGTTCCCGACTGGCTCAAGTACCGGATTCGGGGTAACGCCGGCAGTAACTTCCTGGTGCGCTCGAGCGCCGTCAGCGCCCAGTTGCAGGGCGCGCTCGCGATGGACGGCCGGGGGCCGGACTACACCATCGGCGGAGAGCTGAACGTCGTGCGCGGCCAGCTCTACTTCCAGGGATACCGGTTTGCCGTCGAATCGGGGACCGTGTCGTACCGGACTCCGCCGGCGGAGGATCTCTTCTCGTGGCAGCCGGCGGGCATGGGGAAACGGACGAAGCCCGCCTCGGTGCTGTACATCACGGCCCGGGGCAACAAGGAGATCGGACGCACGAAGGTCTACATCGAGATCAACGGGCCGGTCGAGCACATGAACTTCTCGCTGAGGTCGCTGCCGATGCACACCGAGAGCGAGATCCTGGCCATCCTCGCCACCGGCAGCGATGCGGAGGCGGGGCTGGCCCCGGGCGAGGTGGGCGTCTCCCGGATGATCGCCGCCCCGCTCTCGGCCCGCTTCGACGAGCAGTTCCTGAACCGCCCCGTGGGCGATGTGGTGCGGCGGGCGACCGGCCTGGACGAGTTCCGCATCGACACCAACCTGCTGCAGACCGATCGCTATCGCCGGGATATCGAGCCGAAGATCAGCGCAGGCAAGTACCTGAGCAAGAACATCTTCCTGTCGGTCGACGGGCGGGTCGGCTCGGACAAGAGCGCTCTGGATCACCTCGGCGTGCAGTACAACCTCGAGAACAACCTGGCCATCACGCTCGACAAGAGCCTCGAGACCAAGACGCTGGGCACCGAGGATCTGTCGCGAGACTTCCGACCGGACGAGACCCGCGTCGGGATGGAATACAAGCTGCGGTGGTAAGGGGGGCCGAGCCCTACCTCTTCAGCGCCTTGGCCTTCGCAGCGGCCTCGGCGTAACCCGCCTTGTCGCCCTGCGAGTTGTAGACCTGGGCGAGCAGTTCGTAGGCCTCGGCGCTTCTGGGATCGGCGGCGAGGGCCTGGCGCGCGCGCTCGAGCGAGAGGTCGAACTCGCCCCGCTTGGCCAGCCGGCGGGCCTCCGCCAGATACAGGTCGCGCTCGCGGTTGCGGCGGCGCGTGCGGAAGACCTCCAGCAGATCCTCGCCGGGGGAGAGAGTCGTGACGATGCGGGTCTCCCGGCCCCGGATGATGCGCACGTCCCGCTCCTCGATCGCCTTGTTGGGGGCCTCCAGGCGCAGCGTGTAGGTGCCCGGCGGCAGCGGGAAATGCCGCAACGGGGTCTCGCCCAGGAGGCGGCGTCCCGGCAGGAACACCTTCGTCCCCTTGGGCTCCACCTCGAGGGTGAGCGTGCCGGTGGTGGCCGCGGCCGGAGTGCCCGGAAGGGCGCCCGGCAGGCGCAGGTTGAGGACCTTGCCCGCGGCGACGTGGAGCTTGCGGCGGTGGATGGGCGCGCCGGCGACGTTCAGCTCCAGGTCGTGCTCGCCGGGCTGGAGGCCGCGCAGGAACAGCGGGGTGACGCCGACGATCCGGGAGTCGAGGATGACCTCGGCGCCGGGCGGGTTGGTCTGCACGTTGATGGCGCCGTCGGTGACGCGCGAAGCGGCGGCGGTCGAGGCGGGCGAGGAGGCCGCGGCGGCGGGGGGGGCCGTGCGCGCGATCGTGGCGGGGGCGGCGGCTGGGCGGGCCTCCGTCGCGTCGATGCGCTGCAGGGCGCGCCGGACCGCCTCGGCCGGGTTGACGGGACCGGCGGGGGCGGGCTGGGCGGCGAGAGGGGAAGCGGTTGCCAGGAGAAGACAGAGAATCAGGAGGTTGTTCATGTGGATCATCACCCCTTGGATGATGCGCGCCCGTTCCGAGTCACGCAAGGAGATCGAGGGCAGGCAGGAATCGGACTCAGCTCGGGCTCTCGCCCGCAAACCAGGACAGGTATCACAGAGCCACAGAGGCACAGAGACACAGAGAAACGGGTGGCCTTCAGAATTCAACTCCCCCTCTGTGTCTCCGTGTCTCTGTGTCTCTGTGATTGGTCAACCTCG
>CAZSVK010000267.1:4177-8612 GCA_964610245.1 uncultured bacterium | reverse complement strand
CCTAGTGGGTGACGCCGTACGCGGCGATGGAGATGACCAGGATCAGGCCGCATACCAGCCAGTATTCGGCCGGGCCCTGGCCCAGCGTGAAGAGCCGCCTGGAAGATCCGCTCTGCTTGGCCATCAAAGGCTCTCCTCCCGAAGCCGCGGGCCAAGGTCTGCCCGCGGATCGTCTCTAGCCATGGAAGAGCCGTGCCAGGACGCGAGAGGCCTGGAAGAGCCGCTTGGAGCCGATTTCGCGCCCGTCAGCGGTAGTCCTGCCCTGGATCTCTGCAGCATGCGGGCAACCAGCCCTACGTCGGCCGAGGCCGCGGCAAGTCAGCCGCGACGCCCGCCTGCACGCCGCGCCTGTCACCGGAACCGCGCCCCCTAGATGACCATCTGACGCGTGCGGGCCAGGTGGCGGAAGTAGAGGTTCGCCACCACCGAGGGTAAACGCTTCAGATAGTGCCGGTCGGGCCTCACGAGCACGAGCCTGCGCAGGATCGAGGCGAGCGAGTAGAAGCGTTCCTGCAACGCCCAGAACCCCGCTTCGAGTTCCTCGGGCGACATCCCGGCCGGGCGGAAGACGGCGTGGTCGGCCCCGTGACTGGCCAGGTCGGCCCCGAGCAGCCTGCCCTCGGCGCCCATCCTCTCGTGCAGCGGCGTGCCTCGCACCGGCGTCAGGATGTGGAAGAACGCCATTTCGAGCCGGTTGGCGAGCAGGAAGCGCTCGATGCGCTCGAAGACGTCGGGCCCGTCCCCGTCGAGCCCGAGGACGAACATGCCGGCGGCCTGGATGCCTCGCTCGCGGAGGCGGGCCAGTCCGGCCGCGTAGTCGGCCGGATCGAGGTGCCCTTTCCCGACCGCGGCGAGGTTCCGCGGGTCGAGCGTCTCGAAACCGACCGACAGGCTCTCGCAGCCGGCAGCGGCCATCCGGTCGAGCAACGGCTCGTCGGCGAGCAGGTCGCAGGTGGCGTTGGCGCTCCAGCGCAGGCCCAGGCCGGTCATCGCCTCCATCAACTCGGTGAAGAACCGGCGGTCGAGCATCATGTTGTCGTCGACGAAGAGGATTCGTCGGATGCCACGGCTCGTCAACGCCTGCAGGTCCCGCATGACGCTCCCGAGCGGCTTGCGACGGTGGACCCGGCCGTGCAGGTGCGACGACAGACAGTAATGACAGCCGATGCTGCAGCCCCGGGTCGCCTCCACCGGGAAGTAGGGGCCGACCCGCCGGGGATCCACCAGGTCGTAGCGGGGCAGCGGGGCCGAGGCCAGGTCGGACGGCGGCCGCTCGTGCCGGTAGACTTTCTGGAGCCGTCCGGCCTCCAGATCGTCCAGGAGCGGCTCGATGAGGCCCTCGGCGTCGCCCAGGACCAGACTGTCGACGTGAGGCAGCACCAGGTCGGCATAGGCAGTGGCGGTGAGCCCGCCGGCCGCCACCTTGCGTCCCGCCGCGCGGAAGCGATCGGCCAGCTGCAAGGCCCGAGGAAGCGAGGCTCCCATGAAGGTGAGGCCGACCAGATCGCACTCCTCGTCGAACGGGATCTCCTCGATCAACTCGTCCACGATGCGCACCTCGGCCCTCGGACTGAAAAGAGCCGCCAGGTAGGGAAGGGTCAGGCCGTGAAACCACAGCCGCCAGGGACGGCGGACGTCGCCGGACGGCCCGGCGCGGGCGACCTGGATCAGCAGGACCTTCATCGCCCCGCCCGCGGCATCACACCACCGTCCTGCCCCGGTAGGCGTGGTAGGCGATGTACAGGTTGGCGCCGAACGTCGCCGCGCGACGCAGGGGGTGGCGGTCGGGCCGGCGCAACACCAATCTGCGGAGGATGGCCGACGGAGAATAGACGTCACGGTAGAGCTGCCAGAAGGCCGCATCCAGCTCGGAGGCGGTCATCTGGGCCGGCCTGAAGACCGCGCGCTCGGCCGAGTAGTCGGCGAGATCGGTCGACAACAGGCGGCCCTCCCGCACGATCTGCTCGTGGAAGGGAGTGCCGCCTACCGGCGTGAGCACGTGGAAGACGGCGATGTCGACGCGGGCGTCGATCAGGAACCGGCGGATGCGCTCGAACGTCCGCGGCGTGTCGTGGTCGAAGCCGACCACCATCATCGCCAGTACCTGGATGCCCCGTTCGTGGATGCGGTCGACGACGGCGCGGTACCGATCGACCTGGCAGCGGACGCCCTTGTCGACCGAGTCGAGGCTTGCCTGCTCGACCGATTCGAAACCGATCGAGAGCGTCTCGCAGCCGGCGGCCGCCAGCCGATCGAGCAGCTCGCCATCCTCCGCCACGTCGGCCGTGATGTTGCAGATCCAGTCGACGCCGAGAGGGCCGATCGCGTCGATCAGCTCGCGGAAGTAAACGCGATCCGCCGCGGGGTTGTCGTCGGTGAAGGTGACGCGATGGATGCCCATGGCCTGCAGCGCACGGATGTCGCGCACCACGTTGGCGACGGGCTTCCGCCGCTGCCGGCGCTGGCCCAGATGGCTCGTGACGCAGAAGCGGCAACCGATCGTGCAGCCGCGGGTGGCTTCGACCGGGAAGTAGAACCCGACCCGGCGCCGATCGACCAGATCGTAGCGGGGGATAGGCGTGTCGCTCAGATCGGGAGGTTGCTCGTGTCGGTAGAGCGGCTTGAGGCTGCCTGCCGCCAGGTCGGCCATCACGGCGGGGACGAGACCCTCGGCGTCGCCCGCGACCAGGCTGTCGACGTGCGGCCCCGCCAGGTCGGGATAGGCCGAGGCGGTCGCCCCCCCGAGCACGACCTTGAGCCCGCGTTTCCTCAGGTTGTCGGCGTACACCAGGGCGCGAGGCAGGGCGGAACCCATCACGCTCAGCGCGACCAGATCGGTCGCCCCGTCGATCTCCTCGGGCAGCGGCAGCGGATCCAGCAGCTCGTCGATGACGCGAACCCGCGCGTGGCGGCTGAAGAGCGCGGCCACGTACGGCAGAGTCAGACCGAAGTACCAGAGCCGGCTGTGCCGGTCGGCGAGCCCGCCGGGCCCGGGGGCCATCTGCAGGAGCAGGACGTTCTTCTCGGTCGGCATCATACGGGCGTGGCCCCGCTCCTCACCTGGTGGCGCATGAAGAGGTTGACGACGATCGAGCCGAGCCGGCGCAACGGATGGCGATCGGGGCGGCGCAGGACCTGCCTCCGTACGATCGAGCCGAGTGAATAGAAGCCGCGGTAGAGCCGCCAGAACTGCTGCTCCAGTTCCTGGGGCGTCATCTGGGCCGGGCGGAACACGGCCTCCTCGGCCGAGTAGTGCGAGAGGTCGAGGTCGAGCATCCGGCCCTGCGCCAGCATCTCGTCGTGCAACGGCGTCCCGGCGATCGGCGTGAGCACGTGGAAGATGGCGGTCTCGACCTTGTTCTCGACCAGGAACGCGAGCATCCGGTCGAGGACCTCGGGCGTGTCGTGGTCGAAGCCGACCACCATCATCGCCGTGACGTGAATGGAGTGGTCGTGCAGCCGGCGGATGAACTCCGAGTAGCCCTTCACGTCGAAGCAGCTCTTGCCGGCCGCGTCCAGGCTGTCCTGGTTGACCGACTCGAAGCCGACGGCAAGCATCTCACATCCGGCCGCGGCCAGCCGCGCGGCCGCCTCGTCGTCGGGGACGGCCTGAACGGTGGCGTTTGCCATCCACCCGATGCCCAGTGGGGCGACCGCCGCCACGAGCCGGCGGAAGTAGTCGCGATCGACCGTCGGGTTGTCGTCCATGAAGATGACGCGGTCGATGCCGAGCGCCTGGATCGCCCGGATGTCGCGGACCACGTCTTCGAGCGGCTTCTGGCGCTGCTTGCGGTTGCTGAGCTGGGCGGTGAGGCAGAACCGGCAGCCGATGCTGCAGCCGCGCGTGGCCTCGACCGGGTAGTAGAGTCCCACGCGGTCCCGCTTGATGAGGTCGTAGCGCGGCACCGGAGTGCCCACCATCGGGAGCAGGCCCCCGCCGGGCAGGCTCTCGTGGCGATAGACGGGCTGCAGGCTTCCCCTGGCCAGGTCCTCGACCAGGCGGTCGATCAGCCCCTCGCCGTCACCGATGACCAGGCTGTCGACGTGCGGGGCGACGATCTGGGGATGGGCCGAGGCGGTTGGCCCCCCGATGACGACGCGCTTGCCGCGCCGGCGGAACTCGTCGGCGACCTCGAGCGCGTGGGCCAGGCCGCAACCCATCGTGGTCAGCGCCACCAGGTCGGCGTCCGTGTCGTACGGCACCGGAGCGAGCATCTCCTCGACGATCTCGACGTCGCCGTGACGGCCGAAGAGGGCCGCCAGGTAGGGCAGCGTGAGGCCGTGATACCAGAGCCTGTGCAGCCGCCCCCCGTGGCCCGGCCGGTCGCCCCGGCTGACCTGGACGATGAGCGTCTTCATGCGGCCGCTCCGTCTGCCGCCGCAAGCGCAACTGTGAAGTTAGTATCCTGCACGTCTATCCACGGACTCCCGACTC
>CAZSVK010000267.1:0-4077 GCA_964610245.1 uncultured bacterium | reverse complement strand
CACCTTGTACTCGCCCTTCTTCCAGCGTTCCAGATCGGTGAGGTACCAGGGCGAGAAGCGCCGCCCCGACGGCCCGCCGGGCAACACGGTGTGCGCCAGGTCGGAGGCGAGGTCGGCGACGAAACGGTACGACGGGGCGCAGGTCATTGCCAGGCCCAGGCTCTTGTAGACCGCGCCCTGGAGTACGGTGGCGCGCGAGCCCACGACCACCATCGGCTCGTGATCGAACCCCAGGAAGCGAGGCAGCTTCCCCTGGAAGAAGAGGTTTCGCATCGTCACCCGCCGTTGCTCGCCCCACGGCCGCACCGGCCGTTCGAACGCGCGGGTCACCGCCTGCCGGAAGAGCGCCTCGCGCGAGCGGCCCGCGAACCAGACCGAATCGGGTGCGAAGAGGATGCGATCGAACTGCCGGTAGAAGTCCATGATGACGATCGTGTCGTCGAAGAGGTAGGACATCAGTTCGCGGCCGAAGCCGTTCTCGCCGAAGACCGTCTCGAGTAGCTCGCGATAGAGCCGTTCGAAGCGCGCGCACTCGAGCGAATCGGGGCCGTAACGGCAGTCCCAGTCGGCGAGCGCGCGGCCCTCCGGCGAATCCGGCAGGTAGGGCTTCAGCAGCTCCAGCATCTCCTTGCCCTGCAGCGAGTAGAGGTCGTTCTGCAGCCGCATCATGTCCTCGACCCGCGCGCTACCCGTCGAGGCGAGTTCGCCTCGGATGCGGCGCGCGCGGTAGTCGCCCATCGGCATGTTGATGACCAGAGGGCCACCCGGCGGGTTGAGGTCGTCGTTCGCCGAGACCACGAACCCTGACGGCGGATTCAGCACCCGATGCAGCTCCGAGGGCTCGGCCAGACCCTGCCAATCGTAGGCCGGATCCCACCCGGGGACCGGATGCAGCCCGCTGTGCTTGCGAATTGGGAGCGCGCCGGACTGCTGGTAGCCGATCGAGCCGTCGCGATCGGCCAGCACCCAGTTGAGCGAGATGGTGATGCCGGCGACGGCGTCCATCCCCTCGCTCACCGTGGAGGCCTTCAGCAGCGACATCAGGCTGTCGGCCGTGCGGGCGATGACTCCGCGATGGGCGCTCCAGGCCCGGCAGAGATAACGCCCAGGTTTAGCCGGATCGCCCTCGAGCACGCCGTGCAGGTTCTCGTGCACCAGCAGGCGCCGCTCGCCGCCGCCCTTGACGCGCACGACCTCTTCTCGGGTCTCGAACGGAATCCACTGATCGCCCCGGCGGAACTTGCCGTCGCGGCAGTCCTCGACGTAGTAGTCGATCTGATCCATGAACCCGTAGGTGATGCCCCAGGCCAGCCGCGAGTTACGGCCCACCAGCACCATCGGGATGCCCGGGATGGCCGCTCCCATCAGATAGGCGCCGCCGCTGACCAGGATGGTCTCGTGCCAGACAGGTGGCAGGCGGTCGCACTCCAGGTGCGGATCGTTGCAGAACATCGGGGCCCCACTCGCCGTGCGATGCCCCGCCAGCGCCCAGTTGTTCGAGGCCTTGATCGCCGGCAGGCCCCAGGGGATCGACGGCGGGATGAGCGGCTCCGTGACCCCGACCCCCTCGAGCCACGCCGGGTCGAAGCCCTCCAGGTGAGGGTGGAACAACTCCCTGAGCTTGCCGTGGTCGACCCCCGTGAGATAGGCCTGGATGATGAACTTCTCGACCAGCCCCTGGGACTGCGCCAGACCCTGGTAGGACATCAGCTTCATCGTCAGCAGGACATCCTCGGCGCTCCAGGGCTCCGGACGATGGCCTGTCAGGATCAGCTCGAACGGCCGGCCGTGCGTGCGCAGGTACTCGTTGATCCCGGCGCAGTAGGTCTCGATCCAGTTCCGCGCCGGCTCAGCGAGGTGGGCCACCTGGTCGCGGGCGTCCCGGAAGAAGCCCATGCGCCGCATGTAGCTGTCGATGCCGATCATCTGCTCGGTGCCGGCCAGTTGCTCGGCTGCCCGGCCCTGCCCGATCAGCCTCACGAGGGTCATCTGAACCAACCGGTCGTGAGCGTGGGCCCACCCGAGCCCGAAGGCCAGGTCGGCGAAACGGGCGGCGTCGATGCGGACGATGCCGTCGCCGGTGCGGCCGAGCGACAGGGCCCCCGTGGGGCCGCTCAGGTGGACTCGTCTTCTGGTGAGCAGCATGCGCGAGAGCGCATGATAGCACTTCTCAGGCCGGTAGCCGATCGAGGGCGAGAGGCGACAGGCGTGAAGGCCTTGGTATGAGGCCGCGAAGGGGGCCGCGTGGTATCATGAAAGTATGGAGCACCAACGGAGGCGGTAAACCTCACGTTTGTCGAGAATCCGGAAAGCTGCGAGGAGTCCACACCATGGCGAAGAAGAAGTCCACGAAGGGCGTGTCGAAGGGACAGCTCGCGGCAGAGATGATCGAGAGTATCTGCGGCGGTCTGGCTTTCGCGGCCGAGGAAGAGCTGCGGCGGACCGCGGCCTGGGAAGACTGGAGCTGTGTCGCCGCCGAGGCCTGGCATCGCAAGCACCAGGAAGGGCTGCAGGGTGGTCTGCAGGCCAAGGTGGCCGTTCGAGACGCCGGCACCGCCGCGAGGGAACAGGCCGCGCTCGCCGCCCGCGAGTGGGCGGCCGCCTGGCTCCAGGGGCGGAACGACGTGGTGTTGAGGTCGCTTCCGTTGCGCGAGAGGTTCGAAGAGCTGGCCAGGGACTGCACGCTCGGCGGAGTCGCGAGCTGCGCTCCAGAACCGGGCGTGGCTCCCGAGAGCGGGGCCGAAGACATGCTGGCCAGGGCGCTCTCGAGCGCGGCGACCGACGCCCTGAGACACGGCATGGAACTCGCGACCCTGACGAACGAACGGCGCACCGGCGCGCAGAGCCTCAACCTCCAGCAGCGAGAAAACTGGGCCGAGTCGTTCGTCGTGGATGCGCTCAAGTCCATCGACTACGTCCGCTCCGAGATCATGTCGACCGCGCTCGCCGTCCTCCAGGACGCCGCCTTCGAAAGGGCCCGCGCGCTCGCGGACACCATCTCCAGACAGCTCGCGATCGATGCGACCTGCGGCCGAGTTCACGCCACCTTCGACGAGATCCGAGCCTCCGGGCGCGGGAAGACCGAGAAGGGCGGTAGCCGCCCGGCGAGCGACCAGGAGCCCAGCATCTTCTGGCGTGAGGTGCAGCGTGCCGCGGCCAAGATCCTGAGCCGGCAGGATGTGCACCGGCTAGTAGGGTTGCACGTCTGAACGGCTGACGGTCGCTCGCGGGCCGTCGGAAGAACGCCGCATCAGGTCCCGGCAGAAACGGCTCAGACCGACGGCTCGGACGTCCCGTTCGCCGGCGTCACGAGGCCGGGCAACTCCGGTTCGGGCTCCCCGGGCTCCGGCTGGCTGCCCTCCGCGAAAGGTTCGGGCGACACGCGCCGGCCGGCCGCCAGCTCGATGCTATGGCGCTCGAGCTGCGCCATCGCCTCGCGGATGCGCTCGGGGTCGTCCTCCACCCGGAAGCGGGTCGCGAAGAGCTTCGTCGTTCGCAGGATATAGGTGTTGCCGTCCTTGCGACGGCGCACCATCCCCTTCTCGACCAGCGCCTTCACGTGCTCGTAGGCTGTGCTGCCGCGCAGCTCCACCAGGCGGGCCTGCGCCACCGGCTGATTGACCGCGATGACCGAGAGCGTCTTCAACGCCGCCGGCTCCAGCTCCGGCGGCATCAGCAGCGACGCCACGTCCTGGTAGTCGTTGCGCAGGACGATGGCGTAGCCCGGCCCCTGCTTGGCGATCGCCAGCGCCGAATCTCGCGTCGAGTAATCGACCACCAGGTCTCGCAATCCCTTCAAGATGATCGGCCTGGGCCGCTCCAGGAGCTGCATCAGGTCGGACAGCTTCAGCGGAACGGCCGAGGTGAAGAGCAAAGCCTCGATCTTCGCCTTGAGCCGATCGACCACCGGCGCGGCATCGGTGAGATACTCGACGACGGCCGGAGGCGCTGCGAGTGGAACCTCAGGCTCTGCTGGAACCTCAGGCCCTGCTGGGGGCGCTGCCCCTGGAACCTCAGGCCCAACTGGGGGCGCTGCCCCCAGACCCCCGCCAGGACCGGAGCCCGGCCCTGGACCCG
>CAZSVK010000266.1:7967-8662 GCA_964610245.1 uncultured bacterium | reverse complement strand
CACGTGATAGGTTAGGTTTTGGAGCGTTCCGAACCGGCCATAGGCAAGAAGCGGCAGGACGCGGCTTTTTTGGAAATCGACCATCACGCCCACCCCGTCGCCCGCCAGCATCGCGCAGGCGTTGTCGATGCGCTGGGTCCGCAGATCGATCAGATCAGCCAGTACCATGGGCGGGGCCACGCGCCGCGGCGCCTGGGGCGGCTCGCTCCCGAGCTTCATCGCTTCCCAAGGGCGCTCGGGGGTGGTGGCCGGCCCGGAGGCCAGGCTCCGCAGGTCGCGCTTCTCCCTGGAGAGAGCGGCCTTCTCGGCCTCGATGGCCTCCTCCAGGCTGCCCTTGGCCTTGCCCTTGAAGCCGGCGGCCCGCTTGCGAGGGCGCACCCTCGGCGTTGGACCTGAGGCCGGAGCGATCGCGCCCGCAACCGAAGTCGATGGTTTCGAAGGCTCCACTGAATCCACCAGCTCGTCCGGCTCCTGTACCCGGACCGCGACGCCGGCGGCCGGGATGCGACGCGTCTCGCCCTCCACCGCGCCCGGGTACCGCTCGCGCCGAGCGAGATGCGGCGCGTGCTGGAACAGTTCAGGAACTACGGGCGGCAGGACTCGGAGTAGATTGACGCGCGCCGAGATGGCCGCCGCCAATGCTAGCAGCCTGCTAGAAAAACTGCTTTGCGAAATTGGCGATTGCCAAGCCGATC
>CAZSVK010000266.1:0-7957 GCA_964610245.1 uncultured bacterium | reverse complement strand
GCCCTTCATGGAGCAGACGAACGTTCATAACCAGAGCGCCACCTGCACGGCGCCCGCCGTCCGGGACACCGTCATCTCGACTTTCCTGTCCCCGCTCGACGAGACCAGCTCGAACGGCAGGACCGGCGGCGGCCGGGGTGCGAGGCGTCTCGCCCGCCCACTCCAGGTAGACGACCCGCCCCCCCTCGAGGGCGTGCTTCTCCGCCAGCTCGGCCACGTTGGCCAGGAGCGTCGCGTCGTCGTCGGGCAGTCCCAGACGGGCGCCGAGTTCGGCCGCCGCGGGCCTGAGTCGCCGCGCCCGCAGCCCGTTTGCCGCCTCGGCGCTCAGCCTCACGACTTCGGGGGATGAACGCTCGGGGATCACGACCAGCACGGTCAGGCCGCCAGCCGCTTTCCGCCGGGCCGGCCCGGAAACGCGTGGCGCTGCCGGAGTCGCGGGTGCGACCACCTCGGCCAGCGGTTGGGTGACGGGCTCGGGGCCCGCCCCCTCGACGCGATAGTCTCCCATCCGGCGAGACACGGGCTTCGCGCCCCCTCTCGCCGAGAAGGTCGAGTCGTCGGTGAGGGTGTAACCCGGCGCGGCGACGTTCAGATCGGACGCCGCGAGCTTGCGAATCGTGTCCAGGACCTCGAGGATTGCCGGTTCGTCCAGGCCGGGCGTGTCGAGTTCGATCGTCAGTTGCACCCGCTTGGCCTGCAGCCGGAGCTTGATCCGGGCCGCGGGGAAGGTATCGGCGAGGTCGGTCCGGAGCGCCCGGCGCAACCGGTCGGCCACGGCGCTCTCGTCGTTGCGGCCGGCGCGGGCCTGGGCGACCGCCCCGCGGGGCGCCATCAGAATCGCCGCGAGCACGACCGCGAGGGCGATCGAGGCCCGGCGCCACCGGCTTGTCCGGGCCGGCGGGCAGAGAGGGGGCGCTTTCTGGCTGAGAGACACGGTGAAGGAGACGCAGGCGGGCTTGTCGGTCCGCCTCTCCTCCACCTATCGGAAGGCCGGTCCGCCCAACTTGAGCCGGATGGCGACGGCGGGCCGCCCACGCATCACTCCGGGACCACCTCGTCGGAGTCCTCGGTGAGCTTGAGGAAGATCTCCTCGAGATCGCTCGACGGACTGGCAGCCAGCCCGCGCAGGTCGTCCACGCTCCCCAGCGCTCGGAGCTTGCCGGCCTGGATGATGCCCACGCGGTCGCACAGCGTCTCGGCGATCGCCAGCGTGTGGGTGCTGAGGAAGACCGTGACCCCGCCCTTGCAGAGCGAGCGGAACAGGTTCTTCAACGTGCGAGCGCTCTTCGGGTCGAGCCCCACCATCGGCTCGTCGACCACGAAGATCTCCGGCTTGTGCAGCAGCACCGAGCTGATCACCAGCTTCTGCTTCATCCCGTGGGAATAGCCCTCGATCAGCTCGTCAGCCACCGAGACCAGGTCGAACATCTCCAGGTACTGGCGCCCCTCCTTCGCGCAGAAGCGCTTGTCCAGGCCGTAGAGCCCGCCCATGAACTGCAGGAACTCCAGCCCGGTCAGCTTCTCGTAGAGGAAGGGCCGATCGGCCACGTAGCCGGTGATGCGCTTGACCGACACCGGGTCTTTCTGGATGTCGATGCCACGCATCAGCACCTGCCCCGAGGTGGGCGCCAGCAGGCCGTTGAGGATCTTGATGGTCGTGGTCTTGCCGGCGCCGTTCGGACCGAGGAAACCGAACATCTCACCTCGCCGGATCTCCAGGTCCAGATCGACCACCGCGCGGGTCTTGCCGTACTGCTTGTTCAGCCCGCGGATCGAGATGACCGAGTCGGGCGTCGCGCCAGCACCGTTTCCACTAGCCACCGGCATCCTCCATGTACTCCAGGATCTGCGCGCTCCAGCGCATCGGCCGGAGCCACAGGAAAACGCACATCGCCACCGACGCCACGAGGCAAGCCGCTGCCCCGGCCAGTTCCAGCCCGGAAGCCCCTCCCCCGAGCTGCCGCCAGACCGAGTAGTAGACGTACATCGGGTAGGACTGCAGCACCAGCAGCAGGGTCACGAAGGCGAGGCAGGCCACCATGAAGACCATTCCTCCGAAGCCGGAGGGAATCTGGGCGAAGTTCTCCGCCTTGAAGTTGCGGTAGTAGGCGCCGAAAACGATCGCGAGCGACGAGACCACGAGCGCCACGAGCACGCCGTCGAGCATCCCCAGCGCGAAGATGGCGGGCTTCACCCCCAGCAGCAGGTTCGAGACCGCGACCAGCACGAGCGAGATCGTCAGCAGCGGCAGGAAATTCGTCCAGAACTTGATCCAGAGGTATCCGGTGAGGCTTATCGGCGACGCATGGATGCGGTAGAAGACCGTTCCCTCCATGCTCACGGCCGGATAACCGAACCGGAGCGCGCAGGCCACGATGATGAAGGCCACGAAGCCGATGTTCAGGAAGCTCAAGAAGTCGGGCAGCAGCGGATGCACGTACGAAAGCTCGGCCAGCGGCAGCAGATAGACGTTGTAGATGTAGATCGCGACGATCACCATCATCAGCAGGAACTGCGTCCACAGCACGGGTGAGCGGATGAAGACCTTCACGTCCTTCTCGAGGATGGCCCGGCCGGGGATCGACATCCAGCCGAGCAGCCGATCGAAGCCGCCGAGCCAGGCGAGCCCGCCCTTGCGCCCGCGCTCCCCCGACTCCTGGAACTTCAGCCAGCCGAGGAAGTGATACCGGCGCGCCATCCAGTAGGTGAACAGGAAAGCCAGCGCCGCCCCGCCGAAGAGCCGGGCCGCGTCCCAGGCGAAGGTCGACAGATCGAGCCCCATCGACTCGAGCAGGGTGTTGGCCGTCCAGGCGCTCGGAAACTTCTCGAGGCGCGGGTTGTGCAGGTTGTAGAGGAAGCTGGTGAAACTTTTGAACTTCTCGGGCCGCATCAGCTGCTCGGGCCGCAGCATCCGGAAGAAGAGCACGAGCAGTCCGATGGCGATGGCGCTCAGGAAACGCAGCATGTTGCGGGTCTGGTGCACCGGCAGCACGCGAGCCAGCCCGAGCGAGATGCAGATCCCGATGGAGGCCGGGAAGATGCAGAACGGAATGATCGGCACCCAGCAGACGACGTAGAAGTACCAGGGCGACTGGTAGGTCTGCCCGTAGGCCAGGAGCAGCGTCAGCAACGAACCGAAGACCATCCATGAAGAGATGAAGGTGGTCTCGATGAACTTGGCGACGAAGATGCGCGGGTAGCTGATGGGGCTCGCAAAGAGAATCTCGAGTTCCTCCGAGCCGTAGAAGGTCGACAGCGAGGCGATGACGTTGCTGAAGACCAGCATCAGGAGGAAGCTGAAGAGCACCATCGACAGCAGGTAGCGCTTGAGCAGCGGCCCGATGATGGCGACCCCGTCGATCTTGAACAGGAGCCGGTGGCAGACGCCGTAGAGGCAGAGCATCACCACGAGGGTGATCAGCCCGAACAGCGCGATCGCCTTCCAATCCTGGGCGGCGACGAAGTTGCGGGCCATCTGCACCT
This sequence comes from uncultured bacterium, assembly GCA_964610245.1. Lineage (GTDB taxonomy): Bacteria > Muiribacteriota > UBA6191 > JACPRK01 > JACPRK01 > CAZSVK01. The sequence goes on along the minus strand of CAZSVK010000266.1, from coordinate 4,474 downwards.
TGGGCCGGAGCAACCCGAAGAGCCCCGGGGGAGAGGCCGCGGTTGTGGTCTGAGATACCGTCATCGAGAGCAGCGGGGCCGGCACGCGGCAGGCCCGATGCAGCCAGTATACGGGGCGTCGGGCTCGCGGCGCCCGATCGGCGTCCGTCCCTTGCGGTGAACCCGGGCGCTATGGGTATAATCTTGGCCCGGACCCGCCGCCATGTCGAACCCTCCCGAAATCACTCCAGTCGACGAGGTCGCCGCGCTCAAGGAACGGCTCGACAAGATGACCGTTCTGCTCGACGTCGCGAAGGCGATGGCGTCGGAGCGCAACCTCGAGGCGCTGCTCGTCTACATCGCCGAGCAGTGCACGTTCGTCACCGACGCCGATCGTTGCTCCATCTTCCTGCTCGACACGGTGACAAACGAGCTGTGGTCGAAGGTGGCCCTCAAGGAGAAGCGAGAGATCCGCTTCCCGTCTCACGTGGGCCTGGTCGGCCACACCGTCACCACCGGCGAGATCCTCAACATCCCCTCGGCCTACGACGATCCGCGATTCAACCGCGACATCGACGCCAGCACCGGCTACCGCACCCGGAACATCCTCTGCCTGCCGCTACGCAACCTGGCGGGCAAGATCGTGGGCGCGCTCGAGGTCATCAACAAGCACGACGGCACGTTCACCGATCTCGACCGCGAACTGATGCAGATCTTCGGCTCTCAGGCCGCGGTCGCCATCGAGAGCACGCAGGCCTATCAGGAGAAGGACCGGGCCCTGCTCGAGATCCGGCGGAAGGTGCGACAGCTCGACATCCTCTACAGCGTCGAGAAGGAGATCAGCCTCTCGGAGGACGTCGACGTCTTCATGACCAGCGTGCTGCAGAAGGCCGCGGAGGCGCTCGCCGCCGAGGCCGGGGCGATCCTGATGCCGGTCGGGAACAGCCGTCTGGTGTTCCGCTACGCGTGCGACGAGAAGGCGGCCGGGCTCAGGGGGATGGAACTGGCGACCGATGAAGGGCTGGCCTCGCGCGTTTACGCCGGGGGCGTCGCGGCCACCGACAACGCCCCGCCCGAGGACGACCCCCACGTCCGGCGCTTCAGCGGGGTGCTCAACGTCAAGGTCCGCAACTTCCTCGCGGCCCCTCTGATCCAGGACGAGGGCACGATCGGGGTGCTCGAGCTGGTCAATCGCCGGGGAGGCGGTTTCACCAACGAGGACGAGCGCATCCTGGTGATGATCGCCGCGCAGGTCTCGACCGCGCTCGGGCGGCTACGGTTGCTGGAAGAGAAGCAGCGCGGCCAGCGGCTGTCGACCATCGGTCAGATGGCCTCGAGCATCATCCACGACTTCAAGAACCCGATGGCGATCATCCGCGGGCTGGGCGAGCTGCTCGAGAAGGCGCAACTCCCCGAAGAGAAGCGGTCTCGCTTCGCCAACATCATCATCGGCGAGGTCGACCGCTGCGTGACGATGACCCGCGACATTCTGGAGTATTGCCGCGGAGAGAAGAACTACCGATTCACGACGATCAGCTCGCGCGAGTTCATCGAGGGCATCACGCTGGTGCTCGAACACGACTTCGACACCGCCGGGATCGGCTTCGAGCGTGTCATCGAGTACGACGGCCCGCTGCAGCTCGATCTCGAGAAGATGAAGCGCGTGCTGTTCAACCTGTCGAACAACGCTCGCTCCGTGATGCCCTCCGGCGGCATCTTCGCCATCGAGTGCCGGCAGGAGAGCGACCAGGTCGAGATGCTCATCTCCGACACCGGGCCGGGCATCCCGTCGGAGATCCGCGCGACCCTGTTCCAGCCGTTCGTGACGATCGGCAAGAAGCACGGCACGGGGCTCGGCCTGGCGATCGTCCGGGAGATCGTGGAGGCCCACGGCGGCACCATCACGGTCGTCGATCGCCCGAACAAGGGGGCCGTGTTCTGCATCCGGCTCCCCCTGGCCGGCCCTCCTCACGGGAAGAGTTGAACGCCGTGCCGTCCGCCGGACCGATGAGAGTTGCGGCCGGGGGGCCGGTTCTGTTACTATTGAGATGTTCTTTGGAAATCCCAATCGGTCGGGGCGTAGCGCAGCCTGGTAGCGTACTTGAATGGGGTTCAAGTGGTCGCTGGTTCGAATCCAGTCGCCCCGACCACTCGAAGACACGGGCCAGGGGCCGCAAGGCTCCTGGCCCCTGGTTTCTTGAGCCGACTGCCTTACAGCGCCCGGCACCAACGATGGAACGGTAGGTCATGACCGATTATCAGAACCCTATCCTGATCGTGGACGACGACGCTCTCATCCTTGAGACGGTGACCGACGTCCTGAAGATGGAGGGCTTCAACACCATCGGCACCACCGACAGCCTGGCAGTGCCGTCGATCCTCGAAGCCAATCCCGTCGATATCGTCATCACCGATGTCAACATGCCCAAGCGCGACGGGCTGCAACTGCTCGACGACATCAATGAACTCGAGAAGCGAATCGGACGGCACTTCCTGGTGATCGTGCTGACCGGCACCGGCAACGAGTTCAAGGCGCTGGAGGCTGTGAAGAAGGGCGCGTTCCAGTACCTGTCGAAGCCCTTCAACATCGACTACTTCACCAACACGGTGAAGCGCGCCATCATGCAGCTGAGGCTGCCCTGAGCCGGCTGCCGGTGAAGCCCGCCGCGGCCTGTCTCGCCAGACTTCGCGCGTGCGGCCGTGCCGGCGGCGCGCGGCCGGCGCAATCTTTCCCTCGATGAGACTCCTCCGGCACTTCCTGTCCCGACGCCTCTCCGGGGCCCTGGCCTCGTGGGTGGTCGCCGCCACGATGGCGGCCGTCCTGGCCGGGTCGGCGGCAGCCGATTACTACGAGGCGCGCGCCTATTTCCGGCAGGGCAAGTACCAGCGGGCCCTCACCGCCCTGCAACCGATCTCGCCGGCGCCGCCCGAGTTGCTGCTGATGAAGGCCGACTGCCTGGTGGCGCTCGAGCGCTTCCAGGAAGCGACGGAGGTCTGCCGGGAGCTGCTCGAGAAGTTCCCCACATCCGCCTTCGCGGCAAAGGCGATGGAGCGCCAGATCGACGCCCTCGGCCGGCTGCGCGACTATCCCGCGCTGGTCAAGGTGCTCGAGCAGGCGGTGGTGCAGGACCCGGCGCCCGATTCGCCCTTCCTCAAAGAGCTGGCCCTGGCCTACGTGAAGGCAGGCCAGACCGCGCGGGCGATCGCCGCGCTGGAAGCGAGCCCGACCTCCCGGAACCTCGGGCTGCTGGCCTCGATCCTCAAGGAGTCGAAGCAGCTCGCGCCCTATCTGGCCGAATCGGAGCGCGCCTTCGACGGCGGCCTGCAGAAGGCCCGCGTCCTGGGAATGATGTTCCTGACCGCCCAGAACTGGCGGAAGGCCAAGGACTATCTCTCGAAGGCGGCGCCCATCGAGGAAACCCTGCTCGCGCAGGTCGAGGCCGCCCGCGGCCTCGAGGACACCGCCGCCCAGGCCGCGCTCTACGAGAAGCTGAGCGCGCTCGAGCCGGGCAAGGGCGTCTACTACGAGAAGCTGGGCGAACTCTACCAGCAGCGCGGCGAGACCCCGAAGGCGCTTGCCACCTGGGCCCTCCTCGTGACCAGGCTCGGCCCCACGGCCGAGAGCTTCGGCTGGCTCGGCCGCGTGCTGCTGGCGCATGGTTTCAAGCGAGAATCGCTGCAGACCTATCTCGAGGCCCGCGTGAAGCACGACGATCCGGGCCTCTTCCGTAAAGAGGTGGCCGAGTGTCACGTCGCCCTGGGCGAGCCGGCGGAGGCAGCCAGGGAGTACCTCGAGCTGGCGCCGGCCAGTTCCGACGACGTCAAGGAGCCGTTGCTCGCGCTGGCGGGTTCCTCGGACGCGGCCTTCGCGGCGGTGTCGGGGCAATTGCGGGCCGCGCTGGCGACCTCGCCCCGGCAGCCCGAATACTACTTCCTCGCTGATGACGTGCTCCGGCTGAAGGGCTACGGCGCGCCGGCCGAGAAGCTGATCGACGACATGTGTCTGGCCTTCCAGACGTTGCCGAGGGAGCTGCTGGGCCATGCCGAGGAGTTCTCGGGCCGCGGCCGGCTGGAGGAAGCGTTGCGTGTGGCCGGCTGTCTTGTCGCCACCGCGGGAGGCCCCGAGTTGTGGGACGCACTGTTCGTGCAGGCGACGCTGCTCCGGCGGGCGGGCCGTCCCGCCGAGGCGCTGGCGAGCCTCGAGAGGCTGCGGGCGTCGAGCCCGGCGGCCGATCACGTGACTCGGGCCGACTCGCTCAAGGGAGAGCTGCTGCTGGAAGAGCTGCAGCAACCGGCCCAGGCGCGGCAGCTCTTCGAGGCGCTCGCGGCGGCCTATCCGGCCTCGCCGGAGTTGCCGGTGTGGCAGCTCCAGGCGGCGCGAGCGGCGCTCGGGACGCTGGAGTTCGCGGCGGCCCACCGGCTGCTCGACACGGTGCTGCGCGGCGCTCGAGCCGACGTGAAGCGGGCGGCGACCTACCAGCTCGGGAAGCGGGCG
>CAZSVK010000265.1:0-8674 GCA_964610245.1 uncultured bacterium | reverse complement strand
AACCCAGGACGTCCTCTCGGACTACCCCTCGCCAGGGAAGGTGTTCCCTTAGTCCTGGGCGGGCTGCTCCCGGGCGTCCTGATGCTGCCTGTACTGCCCTCGCTCGGAGGCCTCTTCCTGGCCTTCGGGCTTTTCGCTGCCTTCTTCTTTCGCGACTTCGAGCGGAACACGCCGGACGGCGCCAAGCTGATCGTCTCGCCCGCCGACGGCACCGTCATCGGCATCGACGAGGTCCATGAGCCCACCTTTCTGGGCGGGCCCGCGACCCGGGTCAGCATCTTCATGTCGGTCTTCAACGTCCACGTGAACCGGGCGCCGGTCACCGGGCGGGTCTGTTACAAGTACTACAGCCCCGGCGAGTTCCACGTCGCCTTCGTCGACAAGGCGAGCGAACTCAACGAGCAGCTCAGCATGGGGCTGGAGTTCGGCGGGCAGCGGTGCCTGGTGCGCCAGATCGCCGGCTGGGTCGCCCGGCGCATCGTCTGCAGGGCGGAGGTCGGTGACGAGCTGGCCTGCGGAGAGCGTTTCGGCCTAATCCGCTTCGGCTCCCGGGTCGATCTGTTCCTGCCCAGGGAGACTGCCGTGACCGTGGTGGTCGGCGACAAGGTGCGGGCTGGCGAGACGGTGCTCGGGGAGGCCGCATGAGAGGCATCTACGTTCTTCCCAACCTGTTCACCGCCGCCAACCTGGCGTTCGGGTTCTCGGCCATCGCGTTGCTGACGGTCGACGAGCCGGCCAACCTCGAGATGGCGGCCTGGCTCGTGCTCTTCGCCAATGTCTTCGACGCCATGGACGGCCGCGTCGCCCGCTGGATGAAGGTCTCGTCGCAATTCGGCGAGGAATTCGACTCGCTGGCCGACCTGGTCTCCTTCGGCGTTGCTCCGGCCTGTCTGATCCTGAAGCTGGCCCTCCGCAGCTACGGGACCGCCGGCTTCCTCGTGGCGATGCTCTTCTGCATCTGCGGGGCGCTGCGGCTGGCCCGGTTCAACGTCATCGCCCGTTCGCCCAAGCCGCCGACGTACTTCTTCGTCGGCTGTCCCATCCCCGCGGCGGCCACCTTCCTGTGCGCCTGCGCCCTGACCGACCTGAACAACGCGATGGCCTTGCCGGACGGCTTCTATCTGGCGATGACGCTCCTGACTTCGGGGCTGATGGTCTCGACGTTGCCCTACCCGAGCATGAAGAAGTCGGAGGGCGGTGCCCGCCGTCTCTACGTCAAGGCCGCTTTCCTCGGCATCGTCCTGGTGGCCCTGTTCACCTACAAGCAGGACTTCATCTTCGTCGTCGCCGCTCTCTACCTGCTGTCGGGCATCGTGTGGAAGGCGGTCCGCGATCTGGGCCGGTTCAGCGGCTTCCTCCAATCCCGCCGGCGTGACGCGGCCGTTGGCCAGCCGGGGCACTGACGCTCAGATGAACGCGTTCTGCATCGCATTCAGCGGCGTCCTCTTCCCGGGCCTGGGCCACATGCTCCTCGGCCTGAGACGCAGGGGAGTCGCGCTGTTCCTGATCCTCACCCTGATGTTCCTCTTCGGGGTCACGCTGCACCCGGATGCCGACAAGGGCGGAGGTTTCTACTCCAAGTATCACTCGAACATCTTCAAGTCGTACGAGGCCGGCTCGGCCGCCTTCCAGCAGACCGACCGCGGCCGCGACGTCGAGGGCCCGATCGACTCGCTCTGGCGCTTCATCTTCATCTACGGCTATCCCTTCTTCGTCGGCCTGTTCAACTATCTGGCGGGCTTCCTCTGGCAGGGTTCGCAATTCGTCGACACCCTGCTGCCGTTCAAGCGGGCGGCGATTCCCGTCGGCATCAAGGACATCGGCGACTGCTTCGCCCTGCTGTCCGGCCTCCTGAACCTGCTCGTGATGCTCGATGCCTACGACCTGGCGGTCAACCGCCGGCTCCTGGCTCGCCTGGACGGGGGCGGGCAGGCAAGATGATCGGCCTTGGCTTCACGGTGCTGACGCTGGTACTGGCCTGCTTGTGCATCTCGCTGGTCTACGCCCTCATCTCCGGCCAGCATCCCTCGCGCTTTCCCAGGGAGATCTTGATGGGCTTTGCCCTGATGGTAGGCGGGGTCCTGGCGCTGGCGCTCGTCATCGAACTCCTGCCGGTCATCTTCAAGAGCGGCTGACGCGCCGTCTCCGGCCCCCGCTGGCCTTGCGAGTCATCGACCGCTACATCCTGGGACAGCTGCTGGTGCCCTTCAACTTCGTGCTCCTGCTTTTCGGGACCTTGTGGCTGGTGCAGATCCTGATGAAGATGATCGACCTCTTCGTCACGAAGGGAGTCGCCTTCTCGGCGGTGGCGAAGATCTTCCTGTACTCGATGCCGGTCGTGCTGACGACGGCCGCGCCGATGGCTGTGCTGTTGGCGGTCCTGGTCACGGTGGGCCGTCTCTCGTCCGATTCCGAGCTGACCGCGATGCAGGCCAGCGGCATCGGCTTCGGCCGGATCTCCATCCCGCTCATCGCGTTCGGTCTCTCGGTGAGCCTCGCGGTGTTGGGCCTGCACGAGTACGTCGTCCCCCGGGCGACCTACCTTCGAGAGCAGACCACCCTCAACGAGGTGGTGCTGGTCAAGCCGCTGCCCAAGATCGCCAAGGACGTCTTCTTCGAGGGCGGCAAGGAGTTCACGATCTTCGTGCGCAGCTATGCCCACCGCACCGAGACGATGTCCGACGTCACGATCTTCCAGTTCCAGAAGGATCCCGTTCAGGGCAACGTCCTCTTCCCGCGGGTCACCGAGGCGAGCCAGGGCAGGCTGGCCAACGGCGGCTGGACGTTCACCAGGGGGCTGACGCAGGTGCTCTCCCGCGACGGCGCGCTCAGGGACGAGATCTGCTTCGGAAGCTGGTTCTACCCGGTCGACCCACGCTACGGCCGGCCGGTCGACGAGAAGCCGCTCTCGCCTCGCGAGATGTCGATGTCCCAGCTCAGTCGCTACATCAAGGAGAAGGAAGATCGCGGGGCGTCGGCGCTCTCGGAGTGGGTCGAGCTTCGCTTCAAGACCGCCTTCCCGATGGCGAGCCTGTTCCTGACGCTGATGGCCGCGCCGCTGGCGATCGGCAAGGGCCGCAGCGGCACCTCGATGGGCGTGGGGCTCTCCATCCTCATCATGTTCGTCTACTACATCCTGCTCGGGATGGGACGCACGCTGGGCGATTCAGGCTACCTGCCGCCGCTCGCGGCGGTGTGGATGCCCAACCTGCTGCTGGGTGGCCTGGGCACGATGCTGCTGGTGCGGGCGTCGCGGTGAAGGTGGAGTGCCGAGTGTCCCCCTCAGCCGGCTCGGACCGGTGGAATCCCCTACTGCAGGCCAGGAGTTCTTCGGGAAGACAGGAGCGTCGTCGACAAGGCCCCGCCTCGCGGTAGCTCCGGCAGCTCGAGCGGCCCCGGAAAGCTCAGAGCCGAAAACGCTTGCCGGCGGGCATCTGTCGCGGGCCAGGTCCCTCCGGGAAGAGGTCTTCGTTGGCGTCCAGGAACTCGACGTATTCGTCGAGGTTCTCGCATCGCGGTCTGGCGGCGCGAAGCAGTTCGAGCTCGGCCTTGCCGATGCGGGTGACCCGGTAGAGGTCAAAGAGCCTGGTCGAGGAGTCGGCAGATTTCATGGTAACGGTCCAGCAGACCATGCCGCTCGAAGTGACAGCGGATCTCGTCGCGGTCAACGCCCGGGAGGCCGAGAAGGAACTGGACGTCGGCCAAATCCCCCAGCAACCGCCGCGGATCGTTGGCCATGGCCTGAACCTTCATTGCGGCCAGATGCTCCGGGCAAGCGACGAGCACGGACCTTCCGAGCAGCGGAACCGGCCGGGCCCGTCGGAGGACCTGGGCGGCCGTCGAGCCGTCGACGAAGATCAGGTCCACTCTACCCATCGCGCCCAGCGGATGGACGTGAATGGCGAAGGCGTCCGTCCGATGCAACGTCTGATAGCCCAGCGACTCGAGAAAACAGCTCACCGCCGGGCCATCCCGGTCTTCAATCAGCAGGTCGAGATCCCTGGTACTTCGCTGCAGCCCGTACGCTGCCAGCCCGAAAGCGCCCACCAGCACGAACTTGACGCCCTGCCTCTCGCAGAACGACTCCAACGCCTCGGTCACCGGCTTGAACTTCATCTCACCGTGCAGTACATCACAGGCCCTTCGCCCGCGTCATCTCCCTTCGCGCGGGCGGCTGCGAGCGCGGTTCGTGGAAGAGCGGAGCCGTCACCTGGTCCGGGTCCGGAAGCGCACGTTGACCGCCTGCCCCGGGGCCAGCGTGCCCTGGAACGGCCCGGCCTCGACCCACATCGCCGTCCGCCTCAGCCTGCCCGCGTCGGCCAGGACCCGGGCGCCCTCGGGCGTCGCCATCGCTGCCCGCATCGCCTCCGCGCTGGTCCAGTGCAGCCAGGCGATTTCACGGTCCTCGTTGGCCGCGACGAGGTAGCCGTCCAGTCCTCGGCCGGCGAAGGTCTCCTTGACGAAACCCAGGTGCGTCGAGAGCTGTCGCAGAAACCGCCAGCGCGGGATCGCGGGCAGCCGCTCTCCGATGAAGACGGCGCACTGACCGCTCTGCCAGTCGACGGGCCGGTTGATGACGTCGACGGGCGTCTCGGCCTCCAGAGTGCCCGGGAAGGGAACGGCGCCGCCGGTCTTCGTCAGGCCGCGATCGAAGTAGTCCCAGTGCAGCGCCTGGTAGGCTTTCCCCTCCGGCAGCGTGCCCAGGCGGCGATAGACCGCTTCCGACTCGTAGGCCACGATTGCGAACTCGTCCGGCGTGCCGGTGGCGGCCTGCGTGGCCGGCAGCGCCGGCACGTAGGCGACCAGGCCCTTCCCCGCCAGGGCCCTGGGCAAGGCCGGCACGAACTTCTCGGGAATCGCCCGGTTGAACTCCCCGGCTGGCACATCCGCCCTGCGACGGCCCCGGAATACCCGGTAGTAGGGGGCCCTGTCCCAGTCCCCCAGCACGGCCATCGCTCGCGCCAACAAGGCCGTAAACTTGCCGTCCTCCAGCTTCTTCCCGGAATCGTTCCAGCTTGCCGACACGGCAAACCATCGCCGATCTGCGCGCTCGAGCAGCCAGGTCAGGTTCAGCACGCCGGCCTCGGAGCCACCCTTGTAGCCGACGTAACGCCAGGTTTCCTTGTCGTAGGGCAGTCCCGGGCGGATTGCGAGCAACTGCCTGGCGAGGGCAGGGGCTCCGGCATCGGTTCTGCGGCGCAGCCAGTCCACGGCCCGGCACAGGTCCGACGTCGAGGCGAACCACTCGATCCGGTCCACGAAGCGAGGAGACTCGTCGAGAGAGACCTCCTTCCGTGGAACCCGGTCCAGGCGCGCCAGCAAGGCCCGCCGGCCCGCAACGTTCGCCCGAGCGTAGGTCTGGCCCTGCTTCTCGCCACCGAGCCTCTTCAGCTGGAACATCTCCTGAGTCGACAGAAACGGCAGCATCCTCGCCGGCCTCTCGACCCCCATCGGTTCGAGCATCTTCTCGACGCGTTCCCGCCCCAGGTGGAACAGCAGATGGTCTGTAGCAGTGTTGTCGCTGATCGAGAGCATCTCGCCCGCGAGCGTCGCCAGAGTGACCGGCGCGCCGGCGGGCCAGTCCTGCATCACTCCCGAGGGAAGCGAGGTCCAGTCGTCCCTGAGTGCAACCGTCTGGTCCCACCGGAGATGACCCAGCCCCACCTCCTCGACCAGGGCCCCGAGGATGAAGAGCTTGAAGGCGCTGCCGATGGCGAGGGCCTTGCCGGCCTCATGCTCGACCACCGTCCCGGGCCGCTCGCCCAGCTCCATGACGCACAGCGACGTGCGGCCGGGAAGCGCCCGCAGCTCCCCGACGATCCGGTCGAGACTATCCTCGAGCGGCACCGCTGGGCCGAACCAGAGCCCTGCGATCTGAGGAGGCGCTCCCGCCAGCTCGAGCGAGACGGGCATGGCCTTCCTGTTCTCGAAGACGAAACGGAACTTGCCCGACAGCACAGAGACCTTCTGCTCCTCCTCCACTCGGAGGAGCGGACCGTTCTCGGCGTGCGTCTTCGCGAGCAGCTTGCGCATCGCCGGCCAAGACACCGATTCGAGGAATCGGGCGGTGAACAGCCCGCTCAGTTCGGGTGGCTCCGTGACGAAGCCGGTTGCCAGCTTGTCCGCCGTCTCTCTCAGCAGGTCGGCACCGCCCCGCAAGGCCGGCGGCGCCAGGAACAAGAGCATCACAAGAATCGCGAGGAATTCACGTCGCAACATCAACGGCCTCCGGTCGTTCAACATCGAGGCGGTCCAGTCTCGGGCGCGTCGCTCACGGCCCCGCCGCGTACAAATTCGGCACCCAGCTCCGCAGCGGATCGCGTGGCCCCGTCGACGACAGCGCGATCGTCTCGACGAACGTGCAGGTGAAGCGCGGGTCGACCGCCTCGCTGCCGCCGAGACGCTCGGGCGGCGCCGTCGTCACCGTCACCGTCAGCACGTCCGGCGGTGCGGTTCCCGCCTCTTCCGCCGGTTGCCAGTCGAAGCTGACGGCGGCGAACGTGCCGGCCAGCAGAGGCTCTCCGTCGCGCAGCACCTGATGGCGCTCGGGGTCGAAGAAATAGGAGACGCGTCGCGTGCCCGGCGGCCCGTTCTCGCTCTCGGGCGCCACGCACCGCTCGAACGAGAGACGGTTGCGCTGGCCGTCGGCGATGCTCTCGACCCGTACCGGCTTGCCGGGCGCCACGACCGCCGCGAGCAGGTCGCTGCGCAGGTACTCGAGCAGGATCTGGGCGCTCTGCACCCCCACCAGCTTCTCTTCCATCCGACCACCGGAGCGTGAACTGGCCGAGAAGAGCAGGTAGACCGCCCCGATGACGACGGCGCCCAGGGCCGAGAAGATGACCAGTTCCACCAGCGTGAAGCCGGGCAGCTTCCCGCGCCGGCTGCCCGTCGCGGCGGGTTTCATCGCGCCTCCCCCTGGGCCGGCACGTGGGCCGAGACCAGACCCTGCTCGGGCCGTCCCAGCAACCGCCTCAACCGGAACTGGTGGCCCGCGGCCACGGGGTCGTCAGGCATCAGCCAGCCGATCTCGACCGTCACCTCGACCAGTCCGTCCTCGATCGGCTTGGCGGTCACCGCCTCCTCGAACCGGGCCAGCCGCCGCCGGTAGTCTTCCGGCACCGCCACGGCGACCGACGTGAGGCTCTCGGGCAGCTCCGACTGCGTTCCCGGTGGCAGCGCCTTGAAGACCGAGAAGTCGCGCGACTGCAGCGCCTGCACGATCGACTCGGCCCGCGTCTCGGCGATCAGATGGTACTCGTTGTAGAACGATTCCTTGGTGCCCGAGGTGAGCATCGTCAGCACCGGCACGAAGGCGATGCCGAGGATCGCGATGCTGACGAGGACCTCGAGCGCCGTGAAGCCGATGACCCGGCTGCGTCCCGGCCGAGTCGCGTCCGCGGTGAAGCCTGAGGCCCGCTTCATCGTTGCACCTCGCGACACACCGGCCTCGGGCCGAATCCGACCAGGTAGTAGCCGGGGAAGGCGCCGCTGGAATCGGTCGACGTGGTGCGGCCGCTATAGAACCGGCCATCGTGCTCGACCCGGCCCTGGAAGGCGCTGAGGTTGGCGGCCGAACGCAGGATGAGGTTCCCCTTCACGACCGCTCCCGGGGCGAGCGAGATCCGCTCCCGCGGGCAGAGCGAGGCGTGGACCTCGCCCTCCACCTCCATCGCGCCCTGCGACACGACCGTCAGCAACTCGGCGGCCCCGGCGCGCCGGTTGGTGTTGTTCAGCCGGACGCGCCCCGAGGTCACCAGCACGAGCATCCCCCAGGGCTCGCCAAGGTCACCTTCGAGCGCCAGCGTCTCCGACGGGTTCTCGATCACGATGACGCCGTTGAGACGGCCCAACCGCCGCTTGAGCGCGACGAGTTGCGTGTTGACGCTGCCGTCGGGCCCCTCGCGCAGGATGTGCCAGGCCTTCCTCTGCCACTCGATCAGCTCGAACTTGCGATCGAAGCTAGCCAGCTCGGCGTGGGCGTCGCCGCCGTACTCGCTGGTGGTGTTCTGGAACCCCACCAGCCACTGGAGAAAGCGGGTCCTGACCGCCAGCGCTTCCCGCAGCGCCGCCAGGTAGTCGCGGTGGAGCGCGGCCTGTTCGAAGGAGGCCTGGAGCGCCGAACGGGTTGCCGCCAGCCTCCGATCGGGCGCCTCCAGCTCCGACTCGTGCCGGCTCACGGCGCCCGGGAGATCCAGCTCCCTCAGCTCCACGCTGTCCTGCACCCGGAAGAAGGTCACATCCTCCTCGTCGAGCGAGTGCAGCGACTCGCGCATCTTTGGAATACTCAGCCGGCCGTACTCCTCGAGCAACGCGTCGGCGGAGCCCGGCGGCTGGATGGTGGCCTTCTTCGCCTCGAGCTGCTGCTGGAAGTCGGCCTTCTCGCCAGTCCAGCTCTCGAGGGCGCGCAGAGCGTCGTCCATGCGCCGGTTCGAGCGGGCCGGCTCGAGACTGGCCCCGTCATCGATGTAGACGGTGGTCTGATCGAACGGCCGCGGGGTCGTGCCGAGGATCACCTTCATGTCGAGCCAGGTCTCGACCGTGCGCGACACCTTCTCGGTCAGGCCCATGCGGATCCCTGCCCGGGCGCGGCATCGCACCAGCCCGTACTTCTCGTAGGGCAGGCCCGAGAACTGGGCCTGACGCACCACGTCGGCCCGCACGTCCTCGAGCA
>CAZSVK010000264.1:0-8683 GCA_964610245.1 uncultured bacterium | reverse complement strand
GCAGCGCCTCCTGGATCGCTCCCTCCGCCAGGTAGTAGGCGCGCTGGCCCGAGCAGACCGCCTCGGCCTGGGAGGTCGCCGTGAACAGGAAGTTCTGCGCAAGCACGAGCACGGCCAGGCAGAACACGACGATGACGGCCAGGACAAAGACCAGACCGATGCCGCGCCGGCTCCGAGAGAGATATGCCTGGCGGGGATGGCTCACGGCGATTGGAAAGGCCTGACCCGTCTAGAGTCAGGAAGGGGTTACCGGCGGCGGCAGGGGTTGGGTACTGTCGGTGGCCTGCTGACCCGGGCCGTAGCGTCCGCCCGCCGCCTGTTCGTCCTGGGCGGCCTCCATCCCGGCGGTCTCGTCGGGGCACGGGTCGGGACCGGGGGGTTCGAAGGTGGGGGGACTGGCCGGGTAGCCCGTACGATCCGGCACCTTGGCTCGTTCCTTGGCCTTGTCGACGATGTCCCGGACCTTGCCGTCGATGTCGCCCAGCGCACCCGCGATGGCGCCGGCGAGGTTGCCGAGCGGGCCCAGGTTGTTGAGAACGTCGACGGCGGCCCGGAGGAAAGCGACTCCCGCGTCGCAGCCGCTGATGGTCTGGGAGAGTACGACCAGAACCAGGCCGAAGGCGAGCCGGCGGAAGATGGGCGGATGTCGGGCGGGATGTGTCACTGGGCTGGAGGGCATGATTCGGACGCCGTGGGGACTCTCCGGCAGAAGCATACCGAAGAAGGCGCCGTCGGGGCCAGGGGTCACGGCGATCGGCGCGGATCGGGGATAGGCAATTCGCCCTTCAATGGATAGAATAGAGGCACGGTCGGGTGTGGCATGATCCCGACCCGGGTTCCTGCCCATCTATCCTGCGTCAGCAGCCCGTCGTCATGGAGATTGCCGGCGGATGTCTGGCGAGGAGGTCCCTGTGAGAAAGTCCGTGAGATCGATCGTCCTGGTCGGGTTGGCGTTCGTGGCGTGCCTGACGCTCCCGGGCTGCGGAGGCAACGACACCTCCTCGGCGCCCGCGCAGCAGAACGGCTCCTACGTGCGCAGCGACCCCTCGTACGGCGCGGGCAAGTCCTCCCAGTATCCCCAGCAGCGGTATGCCGGGCAGCCGGCCGCCCCGGGCTACGAGCAGACCGGTGGGGCCATCGGCGCGGGCGACAGCGACGGAGGGGCGAGCTACTCGGGGCCCAGCTACGATCGATACGTCGACAGCAATCCGCCGGCCGTCGGCAACGGTGGTTCGGGAACTGTCAGCCGCGTCGACAACTCCCCCTCGTTCGACGGCGTGGAGGGTTCATCCACCGGCTCGAACCAGGCCCCCGCGGCGCCTCAGACCCAGAAGGATCCTCCGGCCGCCTCGACCTCCGGGACCGGCACGGGTGGCGACCTGCTGTCGATGCCGCTCATCAACCAGAACACCGGCGGCGGCAAGCATCCCGAGGCCTACTGCGGACCGACCTCGGTCCGGATGGTGCTCGCCCACTACGGGATCGAGGCCGGGGCCGACGAGGTGGCCCTGACCGACTTCGGGTCGGGCGCCATGTACCGGAAGGGTGACGGATCGACCCACGAGGGCATGAACACGGCGCTGCGGCACTACGGCTTGCAGACCAACTTCGACTACAGCCACAACCTCGCCGCGCTGCGCGCGGCCACGCAGCGCGGCCACCCGGTGATCGTGAACCTGGAAGGCGACTACGGGCCGTTCTACACGAACGGTCACATCGTGGTCGTGGTAGGGTTCACCGCCGGCGGCGACCCCATCATCAATGACTCGGCGGGCGGTGTCCAGCGCACCATCCCGCGTCGAACCTTCGTCAACTGCTGGCAAGGCCTCGCCATCGAAGCGTGGAAGTGAACCGGAAGGTGACCCGATGCTCCGCTCCCAGAAGACCATCCTCTCCGTCTGCCTGATGGCCCTCCTCGCCGCAGTGCTCCCCGCGGCGGCGCCTGCCAGAGCGCCCGAAGCGCCCCCTGCCGACGACCATCCGCAGTGGGACCGCGTCACCGTGATCCCCTGGGGCAGCGGCAGGGCGCGCCTCCAGGAAGCGATGAACTCCAAGGACGCGGCGGCGCTCGTGAAGGGCCCCACCTGCATGCTCGCGTTCGACGACGGCAGCTTCGCCATCCTCGACTCGCTCGGCGGCTCGGTCAAGGAGTTCAAGGCCAGCGGCCGGTTCAGCCGCGAGCTGCCCCTGCCCGCGGCCAAGGACGGCAAGACGCGCCCGGTGGCGGTCGACATGGCTGCCTCCGGACCTGGCGACTACTGGCTCCTCTGCCCCGAACAGCTGGCCGTGCTCCATCTGAAGGCAGGCGACAAGTCCCCGAAGTCTTTGGCGCTCGAGGGCGCCACCCAAGACTCGATCCTGGTGGCGGTCAGCCGCGACGCCGAGGGCGTGCTCTACGTGCTCGACGCCAACGACGGGGCGCTCTGGCGGCTCGACGGTTCCGGAAAGGCCCTGCCCAAGCTTCTCCAGCGCGAGATGCAGGGGATGGCGGTCGACGCCAACGGGCACATCTACGACCTGGAACTCGCGGCCAAGACCGACGCGCGCCACTGGAACCTGCGGCGCTGGTCCCGGCCGGCGGCTGCGCCCGCGACCAAGAGCGAGGAACCCGGCTTCGAGGGGCTCGAGCAGACCCAGCCCGCGCTCACGCCCGAGACGGTTGCGCGCATCACGAGCGATCGCGAGATCAACCGGATGGATGTCTTCGGCGTCGACCGGGAAGGCAACATCTACGTCGTGCTCGCCGGCGGAGCGATCGAGAAGCCGTCCAAGGTCGAAGTCCTGCGCTTCGACGCCGAGGGCGCCGTGACAGGACGCGTTCCCTGCCCGCTGGATCCGACCGAGCTGAAGTTCACGCACGGGAAGGTCGTCTCGCCAGGCGGACGGGTCTTCGCCCTCGTCGTCCATCCGAAGGGGCTCGAGGTCCTCAAGCTGTCGGGATGGTGAGACAGGCTCGGCCGCCGGCACCCGCCGCGGTGCTCGGGCTGGGCATCGACCTGGTCGAGATCTCCCGGTTTCGCGAAAGCCTCGCTCGCTTTGGCGCGCGCCTGGAGCAACGCCTGTTCACGGCGGGCGAGAGGGCCTACTGCGAACAGACCGCCACGGCGCACCGGGCGCAGCACTACGCCGCGCGCTTTGCCGCCAAGGAGGCCTGGATCAAGGCGAGCGGCATCGGCCTCTGCTGGACCGAGATCGAGGTCGTGAACCGGCCAGGCACCGGCGCTCCCGAGCTTCGGCTGCACGGCCGCACCGCCGTTGCCGCCGGCGACGCGGGCATCGGGCGGGTGCTGTTGACGCTGACCCACGCCGGAGACCTGGCCATCGCGCACGTCATGACGCTCGGCGCCGGGTGAGCGAGCGTCCCTCACGGCGCTGCCGGCGGCCAGCACTGCACCATCATCTCGAGCGCCCCGAGCGACACATCCTCCAGACGGGCGTTGGGGGCCGGCAGGTCCTCGCCGGGCAGCAGGTGAAGCTCGGCATGGAGCTGCACCTCGCCCGGCCGGGCGAGCGGACCGGCCAGCTCGCCGCGGAACGAGAGCCACCCCGCGTCGGCGAGACTGCCGAGCGAGGGCCGCGGGCGAAACGGGATGGTGAAGCCGTCTTCCACCGACACGTCGAACCTGAACGACGACGTGAAGTCGTGCCTCGACACCCACACCTCGACGGGTCCGCGGCCGGGGCCCATCTTGCCTTGCCCCAGCGTTATCTGGAAGGGGCGCGTCACGTAGCGCGCCTGGGCGGCAGCCGGGAGGTTGTCGGTCGCGAAGCGCGCCGCGCACTCCTGCGCCAGCACCCGGGGTCGCCCCTTCGCCGCGCGGCAGAACCAGAGCGCGATCGAGAAGTCCAACCGCTCTATCACGAACTGCTCGTCCTCTGCTTCGTAAGCCCGGCGCCAGTGCTCGAACGCGCTGTCCCGGTCGCCCGAGGGGCCGCCCGCCAGCGCCGTGAGCAGGTCCTTCTCGGGATGCTCGGCCATCACGAACCGCTTGCGGGCCGCGGCCCCTTGCCCGTGCAGGAAATCGTGATAGGGCGCATCCGTGGCCAGCCCGCGGTGGATCGAGAACGTCTCGAGGTCCAGAAACGGCGCGAGCGCGGCCAGGAAGCGATCGGCGTCGCCCGCCGTGACCTCGGGCTCGTCGAGTAGTCTCGCGGCGCTTTCCAGCAGCGGTCCACGGCCGCCCTTCGGTTGCCAGGCGAGAGCCTCCAGAAGCTGCTCCTGCAGGCGATCGATCTCCCGCTGCTGCGTCCGCGCGTCGACGCCCTGGAGTTGAGTGGTGAACGGCACGCCCAGGATAGTCGTGAACTGGCGGGCCAGGCCCTGCAGGCGGGCTCCCGCGGGCGCCTCGGGACCGGCGAGGATCTCCCTCAGCGCCGCCAGCCGGCGCCGGTTCTCGCCCGGCGGTCTCGTCGTCGGCCTCACGGCCGTGGGGACGGCTTTCGGGATGGCGGGTTCCTGCTCCGGAGGGGGCTGTTGCAGCCGGAGCGCCGCGCCCGTCCCGGCGACGACGAGCAGGAAAGAGACGAGCGCAACGGGGAGGTACCGGTTCGCGCGCGCGCCGGATGCAGGCGCGGAGGGCTGGGGCGTAGAGCTAGCCGTCGGCCGGTCGGCTCGCTCCTGCTTGCGGCCCTGCCGGGTCGGCTCCCGCTTGCGGCGCGCCGGAGAGGTCAGCGTCGCTGCCTCGCGGCTGCTCACGGTGGCTTCGCGGATGGAGGGTCTCGGCCGCCAGGAGCTATCGCCGGCCTGGCTCACCGTCTCGAGCGTTTCGAGCCAGTCGGCGGCGGTCGGCCGCCTCACGGGGTCCTTCGCCAGGGTGCGGTCGATCAGCTCTGCCAGGGGCTCGGGTGTCTCAGGCCGAAACTGGGCGATGCGCGGCGGCGTCTGGTCGGCGTGCATCCGCAGCAGAGCGACGGCGTTCTCCGATTCGAAGGGCAGTCGCCCCGCGAGCATCTCGAAGGCCACGACTCCGAGGGCGTAGACGTCGGCCGGTGGTCCGGCCCGCTTGCCGGACGAGACTTCGGGCGAAAGATAACTCAGCGTGCCGACGATCACGCCGGTGGCAGTTCCGATGGTGGTGCCTCCGAGCTGGCGAGCCACGCCGAAGTCGCCGACCACGACCCGGCCGTCGGCGCCGAGCAGGACGTTCTCGGGCTTGAGGTCGCGATGCACCACATGATGCCCGTGGGCATGTTCGATCGCGCCCGCGATGCCGGTGGCAATCTGCAGGAACGGACCGGCGGCGAGAGTAGACTCGCGCTCGAGCCGGTGCCGCAGGTCCTCGCCGGCCACGAACTCGTAGACGATGTAGACGGTCCCTTCATCCTCGCCCTGGTCGAGGACTTTCACGATGTTCGGATGAGACAGCCGGGCGGTGATCTTGGCCTCGGCCAGAAAGCGCGCTCGGCTCGACGCGTCGCCGATCCGGTCGGAGCGGATGGTCTTGATGGCGACGACCCGGCTCAGTTCCAGATCGGTGGCCCTGAACAGGGCGCCCATCCCACCCTCTGCGAGTTTCCCGTCGATCCGGTAGCGGGCCTGGAACTGCTCGGAGAACACCCTTTCATTCTAGTCTCGCGGTCGCGAAATCACCTGACGAATCGGTCCGGCCCGAGGAGCCCTGCCGAAGGGGGACGCCTCGAGAGGCTCACCGGCAACGAGTGAACCTCCGTGGTCCGGAGAGGGGGGGGAGATACCCCTGCGCGACCATAGCACTTTTGATATCGAAAGCGGCGAGAGCGAGCGAAGGCGGGGCGTTCGACACGATGAGGCAGGGACAGGCGGCCGGCCCGGGCGGTCCCATCGACAGCAGTCGAGACTTGCCCGGGCGGGCGGGGTGCTGGCAGCATGGAGCGGGTGGGAGCGCAGCGCGACGCAGAGGAGGAATTCCCGTCCGGCCAGGTGATTGCCGGACAGTACGTCATCGAGCACAAGCTGGGCAGCGGCGGGATGGGGGCGGTGTATCGCGCGAGGCAGATGAACCTTGGGCGCGTGGTGGCGCTGAAGGTGCTGAAGGGGCAGGTTTCCGGCGGGCTGAGCGAGCGGGAGCGGTTCGTCCGGGAGGCCAAGTTGCTGACCCGGTTGCGTCACCCGAACCTTGTGACCATCTTCGATGCGGAGGTGGCCGTCGAGCCGCGCTACATCGCGATGGAGCTGGTGACCGGGTGCGCGCTCCTCGACCTGCTGGAGGCGAAGGGGAGGGCCCAGGCGCTCGAGCCGCTGACGATGGCCATCGGCCTGGCCGAGGCGCTGGCCTACATCCACGGCGAGGGGGTGCTGCACCGCGACCTGAAGCCTGCCAACGTCCTGCTGCGAGACGGAAAGCACGCGCTGCTCGCCGACTTTGGACTGGCCCGCGAGCACGGGGCGAGTTCGCTGACCACGGAGGGATTCGTGGTGGGCACACCCGCCTACCTGGCACCGGAGCAGATCGAGCAGGGCGGGGCGAGCGTCCAGAGCGATCTGTACCAACTGGGTCTGGTGCTCTACGAACTCTTCGCAGGCCAGCTCGTGTTCGGAACCCTCGAGGCCGGAGCGGGCCAGATGCTCTCGCTCCGATTGTCCGGGCGGATTCCCGATCTGGCCGGTATTGCCGCGCGTTGCGATCCGCGAGTGGCGGCGGTGGTGATGCGCTGCATCCAGCGAAGGCCCGAGCGGCGATACCCGGACGCCCCGGCGTTGCTGGCCGCGCTGCGTCCGCTGGCTCCGCCCTCGGAGTCGCTGCCGGTGAAGGGGCCGTCTGCCGGTCGGTCCGCGCAGCAGGCCGGCGCCGCGCCGGATCGGGGCAGACCGACCCGGCTCGAAGCGACTGCCGGCCAGGCACCTGCTCGAGGAAAGGCTGTGCGGGTCGATGCCGCGGGCCTCCGGCGCGAGGAAACGGGAAGCCACGGACGGCCGGCTCGACACGCGGTGTTGGCGGTGGCGGTGTTTGCGCTGGCGGGGATGGGAGTTGCCGCCCTGCTGTCGAGGGGTGCCAGCGAGCAGCCGGCGGTCGGTTCCGGCGCACCGACGGTGAGGCCATCGGTCCGGGCAGTGCACTGGTCCTTCGATCCGAAGACGACGCTGCTGTCGGCTGGCCTCTCCATCGACCCGCCGGCAGGCTGGCGGTTCGAGCTGTCCTCCGGGCGAGGGGGCCTGACCACGAGCGCCGGCGCGGATGGCACGCTCCTCTCGCTCCCGCACACAGCCGGCGAGACCTTTGCTATTTCGGCGATTCCCGGCCACGGCGCGACGCCGGTCCGGCTGACCCAGGCCGAATTGACCGCGCAACTGCTCGCCGAGGGTATGCGACTTCGGAGCGCACTGGAGCAGTTCTGGTCGAGGACAAGGCTGACCGATCAGGCGCTGGTGGATCGGATGCGTTCGCTGATTGGCACGAGGGGCCTGCCTGATTCCGGAAGAGAGGCGGCATCGAAGAAGGTTCGCGCCTGGCTGACCGCACAGGGCCTCCTCGTACCGGTCGAGCGTTTCCTCGGGCTATCGCCTTTGTACTTCGACAGTGCCGACGTTCCCATCGAGGCCCGACTCGCCCTCTACAAGGTGTTGAGCCCGCTCGAGGTGGTCGACGCCACCTGCGCTGCCTACGGTCTGCCCGCCCCCTTCGGCCGAGTCATCGCCGATCACACGGGCGCCACCTTCCGCCAGGAGCAAGAGCCCGATCTGACCGGGTGGGAGAGTTACTCGTTTCAGGAACCCGAGGGCGACGGAATGATCGGTTTCAAGGGCACGCTGGACGTGCCGCAAGCACTCACTGCAACAGCAACTCTCGTGGGAGCCCATCTTCATTTCGACTCGACCGGAATCCTGAAGATGGTCGTCAACGGCCTTCCGATCTACTTCTCGAATCGACCGGCAAGACAGTATGCGAGTAACTATAGGCTCGACGTTAGGTTCACATCAGGCAGAGGAGGAGGATTCGGACCGGCGTTTCACACCTACCACGCTGAGAACGTTGCTCTGCTCGCACATCGCATTCCGCCGCAACTGGTGAATCAGCGGCGTGTTACCGTTAGAGTTACCTCACTTTGGGTAATCCCCCCTCTCTTCCTCGAGCGAAACGCCGTCCAGTTGCTCTGGGTTAGCTACTTCTGGCCTGGTTCGCCGGTTGCGCGCTAGGACACCGCAGTGGACCAAATGAACGTCTCGGTCATCTCAGCGCAATTGCTGCCGACAGATCTCAATCCGCCCAACCTCACTCCATCCCGCGGCGGCCCAACCGAAGCCCACCAGCGCACAGAGCACGGCGGGCGGCATCAAGTAGGTCCAGTTAGAGTGGAACAGGCCTTGCAGACTTCCCAGCAGGACGCCCTCGCGGAGGGGATCGGAGCCCGAGCACTCGCGAAGTGGTGGCAGTACACGAGACAGGAAGGCCCTGTGAAAGCACAGGAACGCTGCCAGACCGAGAAGCCCAGTCTCGCACAGAAGGTCCAGGTAGTTGTTGTGGCTCGATAGCTTTGAGACCTGATCTGTTGCTTTGCGCTGATCGTGCGCCAACACGAAGTTGGATCGTCCAACGCCCAATGGGAAGTGGTCACGCGCGATCGACAACCCCACACGAAAGACGTCCAAGCGGTACTGGTCGCTGTTGCTGGTCGCGTCACCGCCCGCCACGTAGCGCTCCGTCAATGAACTGCTGGGAATGGCTGCCAGACATGACACGGCC
The DNA here is from genome assembly GCA_964610245.1 of uncultured bacterium. GTDB lineage: Bacteria > Muiribacteriota > UBA6191 > JACPRK01 > JACPRK01 > CAZSVK01. Next base: position 23 of record CAZSVK010000264.1, on the reverse strand, counting down.
AAGGCTATCGCCAGCAAGTTGCT
>CAZSVK010000263.1:1032-8695 GCA_964610245.1 uncultured bacterium | reverse complement strand
AGATGTCGCCCGAGAGCGAACTCTACCCGCAGGTGCAGAAGTACCTGGCCAAGCTCGAGGCAGGCGAGCGCCGGGCCTCGACGGCCAACGAGTAGCGTCCGGGCGCGGCCCCGCGGGCAGTAACCACTCCTGCGACAAGCTCCGCCGGCGCCAGCGCATCCTTGCGAATAGGACGGCGTCATGATATCGTCTGCCGCGCTTTCCGCAGGCAGCATCCATCATGAGCAAGCCCGAGTTCAGTGTCCGACCGTCGCCCAGATCCGGGGCTCGGATCGCCGTCGCTTCGGACCACGCCGGCTTCGAGATGAAGACCCACGTCGTCCGACTCCTTGCGCGCGAGGGCGTCGATTGTCTCGACCTCGGCCCGCAGGCGCCGGAGTCGGTCGACTATCCCGACTTCGCGGCGCGAGTCGCCTGCGGCGTGAGTCAGGGCCGTTACGGCGCGGGCATCCTCATCTGCGGCAGCGGCCAGGGGATGACCATCACGGCCAATCGGTTTCGGGGAGTGCGGGCCACGCTTTGCCTGAACTGTGAGATGGCGCGACTGGCCCGGCAGCGCAACGATTCGAACGTCCTGGTCCTGGCGGGCCGGATGACGAGCAAGCCTGGGGTCACCAGGCTGCTCAGGACCTGGCTGGACACCGATTTCGAGGGGGGGCGGCACCAGCGCCGGCTGGAGCTGATCGAAACCTGCGGCGGCAAGACCGGTTCGGCCGGTTCGAAGGGCGGGCGCGGACGATGAAGAACGTGACGGTACTCGATCACCCGTTGATCCAGCACAAGCTGACCTGCCTGCGGGACGAAGCGACCGACGTGAAGATGTTCCGGGAGGTCCTGGAAGAACTCAGCGGCCTGATGGCCTACGAGATCACCCGGGACGTACCCCTGGTGAAGAAGATGGTGCGCACGCCGCTCGGAATCGAGGCCGAAGGCCGGTACGTCGACGGCTACTCGCTGGGGGTCGTGCCGATCCTGAGGGCCGGCCTTGGGATGATTCACGGCATTCTCCAGATCGTTCCGATGGCGCCGGTCGGCCACATCGGTATCTGGCGGGATCCCGACACGCTCAAGCCCAACCAGTACTACTGCAAGCTGCCAATCAACAGCGACAAGCGTACGCTTATCGTGGTGGATCCCATGCTGGCCACGGGCGGCTCGGCGGTGGAAGCCATCAACATCATCAAGGCGAAGGGCGCGAAGCGCATCAAGTTCAACTGTCTCCTGGCCGCTCCCGAAGGGCTCGAGACGCTGAGCCGCGCGCACCCGGACGTGGAGATCTACACGGCGGCCATCGACGACCGCCTCAACGAGCACGGCTACATCCTGCCTGGGCTCGGCGATGCCGGAGACCGTCTCTTCGGCACCAAGTAACGCGATCGCCCCAGGCCCCGGGGCAGTCTTCCGCGGGCCGCACAGTTTCCAAGAGGAAGAGAAATGAGCATCAAGAACTTTCTGTTCACGTCGGAGTCGGTAACCGAAGGCCATCCGGACAAGATGGCGGATCAGATCTCGGACGCGGTCCTTGACGCGATCATGAAGAACGATCCGATGGGTCGCGTCGCGTGCGAGACCGCGCTGGCGACCGGAATGGCCCTGGTCTTCGGCGAGATCACCACCAAGACCTACGTCGATATTCCCAAGGTCATCCGCGAGACCATCCGCGAGATCGGCTTCACCCACTCGTCCTACGGCTTCGACGCCAACACCTGTTCGGTGCTGGTCAGCCTCGACGAGCAGTCGCCCGACATCGCCCAGGGCGTCAACAAGGCTCTCGAGGTCCGAGGCGCCGACGGCGGCGACGAGGTCGATCTGATCGGCGCCGGCGACCAGGGCATGATGATGGGCTACGCCTGCAACGAGACGCCCGAACTGATGCCCCTACCCATCACGCTGGCCCACGCTCTCTGCCGGCGGATGGCCGTCCTGCGCAAGCGGGGTACCCTGCGCTATCTGCGCCCCGACGGCAAGAGCCAGGTCACCGTCGAGTACCGCGACGGCCGGCCGGTGCGTGTCGACACGGTCGTCATCTCGACGCAGCACGATCCCGACGTCGAGCACTCGGTCCTGTCGGAGGACATGGTGGACGAGGTCGTCCGCAAGGTCGTTCCCGTCAGGCTGATGACGGACAAGACCCGGTTCCTGGTGAACCCCACCGGCCGGTTCGTGGTCGGTGGCCCCCAGGGCGACGCCGGCCTGACGGGTCGCAAGATCATCGTCGACACCTACGGCGGGATGGCTCGCCACGGCGGCGGCGCCTTCAGCGGCAAGGACTGCACGAAGGTCGACCGCTCCGCGGCCTACGCCGCCCGGCACGCCGCGAAGAACCTCGTTGCGGCCGGCCTGTGCGAGCGAGCCGAGATCCAGCTGGCCTACGCCATCGGCGTTGCCCACCCGGTGTCGGTGATGGTCGAGACCTTCGGGACCGGCATCATCAGCGACGAGAAGATGAGCAAGCTGGTCACCGACGTGTTCGACTTCCGCCCCGCCGCCATCATCAAGCGACTGGAGCTTCGCCGCCCGATCTACAAGCAGACCGCGGCCTACGGCCACTTCGGGCGCCCCGACCTCGACCTCTCCTGGGAGCGGCTCGACAAGGTCGCGGAACTGAAGCGCGGCGCGAACCTGAAGGCCAACGAGGGCATCCCTCTGCCGCCCGAGGCGCTCGAGGCGCACCTGGCGGACGCCGAGACGGTTGCCGCCAAGAGCAACTAGGCCCGGCTGCCGATTCCCGAAAAGTGAACTAAGATCGGGGTGGGTGCCGGTGGCGCCCGCCCCGATCGCTGTTCCGGGGCACTTGCGACGCCCGGCGGCGGCGAGAGCTGACCCGGCGCCGGGTCGCGGTGAGAGCCATGCCGAGGCGACGAGCCGCGCCGGAGGAACCGCGTGTGGGCAAAGCAGATGGTGGTCTGAGGACTCTCCCCGCAGTCGAACGGCTGTTGAACCATCCCGTAGTCGAGCCTCTGGGGAAGATGCTGGCGCGCGAGTGGATCACGCGCGTCGTGAGGCGCGTTCTCGATGAGGCCCGGAGCGCAATCCGCGCGGGCCAGGCCTCGCCTGGGCTCGACGGGCTCGCGGCGCGCGTCGCTTCGGAGTGCCGGGAGCTGCGGCATGGTGGGCTGACGCGGGTCGTCAACGCCACCGGGATCGTGCTTCACACCAATCTCGGCAGGTCCCCTCTCGCGGCGGGAGTCGTTCAGACGGCGGCCGCTGAAGCGACGGGCTGCGTGAGCGTCGAGATGGACCTCGAGACGGGCGAGCGCGGGAATCGGTACGCCTCGGTGCAGCGCCTGCTGTCGACGCTGACCGGGTGCGAGTCCTCGGTCGTCGTCAACAACAACGCGGCAGCGGTGCTGCTCGTGCTGAACACGTTCGCCCGCGGCCGTGACGTCGTGCTCTCGCGGGGCGAGATGATCGAGATCGGGGGTTCGTTCCGGTTGCCGGAGATCATCTGCTCGAGCGGGGCCAACCTGGTGGAGGTCGGGGCCACCAACCGCACTCACCTCGCCGACTATCGACGGGCGGCCGGACCCGGAACGGGACTTCTCATGAAGGCCCACACCAGCAACTACCGCGTGGTGGGGTTCACGGCGGCAGTGAGCGCCCGGGATCTGATGAAGCTCTCGGAGGATCTGGGGGTGCCGGTCTACGAGGATCTCGGCAGCGGGAGCCTGGTGGACCTGGGCGCCTAGGGGCTCACGCCCGAACCCACCGGCCAGCAGGTCGTGGCCTCCGGCATCCCCCTGGTCTCGTTCAGCGGAGACAAGCTGTTGGGGGGGCCCCAGGCGGGGATCATCGTGGGGAAGCGTCAGCTAATCGACGCCGTCCTTGCGAACCACATGCTGAGGGCCCTGCGCGTGGACAAGTTCACGATGGCCCTGCTGGAGCGGACGCTACAGCTCTACCTGGATCCTGAAGGCGCCGAGAAGCTGATCCCGGTGCACTTCCTGCTGGCCCGGCCGGCCGCGGCACTTCGGGAGCAGGCCGAGCGCGTCGTGGAGGATTCGGGGACGGAGCGGCTCGTGGTCAGGGCCGCGGAGGACGAGTCGGCCGTGGGCGGCGGCGCATGTCCATCTGACAAGCTGCCCACCTGTGTCGTAGAGATCACTCATGCCCACGCAAGTCCCGACCAGCTCGCGAGCCGGTTCCGCAGTTGCCGGCCGCCGGTGCTGGGGAGGATCCGCAACGGTCGCCTGTGTCTGGACATGCGCACGGTGCCTCCGGACGAGGTGCCAAGCCTGGTCCAGGCTATCCGGGAAGTCGATCGTCAGCTGGAGGAGAATCGATGCACAGCCTGAAGAAGACCCTGACCGAGGTGAGCTGCCCGGTCTGCCAGCATGTGTTCACGTACCAGACCGTCAGCCGGGCCGATGGAGAGGGCGGGCAGGACGCCGATTTCTGCCCGAAAATCCTCGACCCGGACATCCTGGGAAGCTACATCGTCATCTGTCCACGGTGCCGGTTCGCGGTGTACCAGAAGGACTTCCACTCGACGCTGGGCGAGGGGGAGCGAAGGCGGCTACGCGAGGTGCTGCTGCCGGACGGCGAGCTGGGGCCAGGACATCTGCCCATCGGAACGCTGCGCTATCGTCAGGCCATCCGATGCTACGAGATCCTGCGCCGGAAGACCTACTTCCTGGCCACGGTCCATCTGCGAGGCTCCTGGTGGTGTCGGGCATCCCGGGACTACCTCGGAGAGCGGTGCTTTCAGGAGGCAGCCGTGCTGCTGCTGGAGAGGGCCCTGCGGGAGAGCGGACAGGTCGGCGCCGAGGAGATCCCGGTCATCACCTACCTGATCGGGGAACTGAATCGCCGGCTCGGAAGACACCGCGAAGCGACCGAGTGGTTCGAGCAGGTGCCCGACCTGGTGGCCGACAGCAACGAGCAGAAGTGGCTCATCGACCTCACGGAGCAGCAGAAGGAGCTGAACCAGAACACCATCAACTAGCGCCTGGTGCGCAGCCAAGAACCCATCAAAGGACCCTGGCCGTAGCGGGTCCGAGCGATGGGCCGGCAGCCAAGGCCGCAGGCCCGCGGCGCCCGGAGGTGTAGCAGCAGTGCGCACAATCGAGGACGACTCGGGCCAAGAACGTCGTTCCCTGTTCCGAGCCCCCCGCCAGGCACGCTCCATGCCACCTCGGTGTGCCGCTCTCTTCTCCCTTCACCTGACAGGAGAACCCGTCGCTGCAATCGAAACCGCGAGATCCCAGCCCGCACCATGCTTCTCCACCCTCCCGTCCTGACTACCTGCGGGATTAGGGCACCGTGGTATCTCCAGAAGAGAGCACCGTTGTTCGCCGACAGGCTGGCCGCCCCGAGGCGCAGCCTCTTCAAGGCCGGGGATTTCTCGATGCACCCGGTTGAGAAATGGGTCATGAGAGAAATCGAGGGCCCCCGCAAACCCCATGCAGGTCATGAGTGTCTGCCGGCGAAGTGGCGAGACTCTAGTCTAAAAGCAATTGCCATGTCTGCCCCTGCATGCTATCGTGCAGCACTCTTCCTGTCCCGGTGGACGGGGTAGATGTTCTTTTGTCCTGGAACTGTCGCCACGAGGGGAGCCTGCTATGTCCGCGAAGACGAAGAAGACTACCGAGGAGACCGCACCGCCGGAGCCCAAGGCAACAAAGGGCGGGGCGAAGGCTTCGAAGGCTGCAGCGAAGGCTGCGAAGCCGACCGCACCCGAGAAGCCCACCAAGGACACGTCTGCACACGACGAGCTGGAGTTGGTGGCTCAGGCTCCCGAGAAGCACGCGAAGAAGGAAAAGGCGCCCGCCAAGGCCGAGAGCAAGTCTCACCCGCCCGCCTTGCCGTCCCGTGACGGCCCCCGTGGTCGCAGTGCCCATGCGAAGCAGTATCGGCCCGAAGAGCGGTACAAGGTAGGCGACGTGCTCTACCACCCGGTGTGGCAAGAGGAGGGCACGGTCATCGAGGTGGGCAAGGCGCCAGGCGACATCGACAAGATCGTCGTCGAGTTCGATCGGCTCGGCACCAAGCGACTGGTGGCCAACTACTCGCCGTCGGTCACCTCCGACGACGACTGAACCGCCGCGCTCGGCTTCGGCAAACAGACCGCGACCCAGGTCCAGCAAGAGGCCGCGGGCGCCGCAGGCGCCGCACTTCTGGTGCCTGCGCTTCATCCTGAGCGCCCATACCCGAAGCCACATGGTCGGAGGCGCAGACCGATTGACCCGCGTTGGCTTGACGCACTTCGGACAGTTCGACGGCGGCAGGGATTTGTCTCGCCGCCGGAGACGGTCGGCGACGATAGCCAGGAACACCCGACGCGGTAGGCCGAGCAAGCGATGCGACAACCCTTCGATGCCGCTGACGCCTGACCGGAGAGCCTCGCCGAACAGGGGCGGCGGATTCTCCATGGAGAGCTGAGCCGACTGCTTGAGGGTGCTTGCCCGAGGGCGGGCGTGGTATCGAGCCTATCGGATCCTGGGTTGGCACAGCAGGCGCCGGGTGTTGTTTCCTCGTCGTCAGCGGACGAGCCGGAGTGGCTCAGAGCCGCTGTCGATGCAGCAACGTCGCGTTTCAGACTGCTGATCGAGGGACGGCTGACCGGCGGGGTACCGGTGGGACCTGGCGAACTTCTCCACTGGGAGAGATCCCTACACGCCGAGGTTTCTCGGGAGTGTCTGAGTCCTCTGACTGCGGCAGTGATTGCTGCGGCCCACGAGGAACCGGCTGTGCTGGAGCGCGCCGAGGCCGTGGTGGATGCAACCCCGAATCTGCGTCCGCAGCGCGCTACAGAGGCCGTGAAGGTCACGCTCTTGGGCGGGTCCGAGCAGAAGATCCGGACCCCCTACTTTCTGGAGAGGAAGCGAGACCGCGACAAGCAGGGTGGGAAGAGGAAGAAGGGGCATCGGAAGAAGGAAGGCAGCGGCGTCTACCCGATCTTGGCCGTACTGGGGATTCACAACCGGGTTTCGCCAGCTCTGGCAAGCGATGTAGGCCGGATGATGGCGATGAGCACGGAAGCTGAGGTGGTGGAATCGTTGGCCTTGCGGGGCATCCAGATGAGGCGCAAACGGGTGGTGCGGATCGCACGCCGACTCGCCAGACGAGGGCTCAAGCACCGGCAGGCTCGGATCGCGCGAACAGAGCAGGGGGCTCCAGGCAGCGGCCGTGTACAGGGCGGCCGTCTGGTCCTCGGCACTGACGGGGGCCGGCTACGTATTCGCAACAACAGGAAGAGTGGCCGGCGCCGTCGCTCGGGCCGGCGCGGGTTCGACGCCGAGTGGAAGGAGCCCAAGGTACTCGTCGTCTACGAGATCGACGGGAAGGGCCGCAAGAAGAAGCGGGGAGTGGTCTACTACGACGCCACGATGATGAACGCCGATGGCATCTTCGCCATCCTCACCTCCCTGCTTCGAGAGATCGGCGCTCACCAAGCCCGCGAGTGGATCATCGTCGGACACGGAGCCGCCTGGATCTGGGACCGCATCCCGAAGTTGATCGAGGATGTCGGATACGACCCCCAGAAAGTGACCGAAGTCGTCGACTTCTCCCACGCGGCCGAGAAGCTCTACGAGATCGCGTCACCACGAGCGGGCTGGAGCGAAGTCCAGCGGCAGACCTGGGCTAGGACGATGTGCCTGCACCTCAAGAGGGGCAACATCCACAAGTTCATCGAAGAGGGCCTGGCCCTGGCTCACGGACG
>CAZSVK010000263.1:0-1022 GCA_964610245.1 uncultured bacterium | reverse complement strand
GTGCCTGATTAGCGTCCCTCTTGACACGGACATGTGCGGCATGCTCTATGCTCAGGAATGGAGCCGCATGACAGCAGCGACAAGCCGAAGCAGGGCCCTGAGTGTCCGGGGTGTCGCGAGCTTGGACGATACATCGAGAAGTTGGAGGGGGAACTCTCGAAGCTGAAGGAGCGGATGGGGGAACTGGAGAAGAGGGTTCGGCGCGAGAAGCGACAGGCAGCGCCGTTTTCGAAGGGAAGGCGGACGGAGAACCCCAAGAGACCCGGTCGCAAGAGGGGCAAAGGGAAATTCTCGTTTCGGAGCCCTCCGCCTGCGTCGGAGATTCAAGACGAGAAGAAGGTGAAGTTGCATTGCTGTCCGGACTGCGGGGGCGAGGTGACGGACATGGAGGATCACGAGCAGATCCAGACCGACCTGCCGGTGATCCGGCCAACACACACGCGGTTCCGGACGCAGAGCGGCTGGTGTCCTCGGTGCTGCAGACGCGTGCGCTCGCGTCATCCGGATCAGGTCTCGACGGCCGCAGGGGCAGCCGGAGTCGTGGTCGGTCCGAGAGCCAAGGCCCTGGCCTCAGACCTGAAGCACAGGCTTGGCGTTCCGTGGGGGAAGATCGCGGAGTTAATGCTGAGTTCGTTTCATCTGCGAGTAACGCCCAGCGCCCTCTGTCAGGCAGACATGCGACTGGCGGAAAAGGCGCTGCCCGTGTATGCCGAGTTGATCCACGCCATTTCCGAGTGCTGTGCGGTGTACGCCGATGAAACAGGATGGAGGCTCAACGCGCTGTCGGCTTGGCTTTGGGTCTTCACCAGCGAGAAGATCACGGTGTATGCGATCGACGAGTCACGGGGACACGAAGTCGTGCTGGATATCCTGGGCAGGGAGTTCCGGGGAGTCCTGGTGTCTGGCTGCTTCGTGGCCTACGACCACGAGGACCTCAAGGACTGGCTCAAGCAGAAGTGCTTCGCCCACTTCTTGAGCGAACTCTCCGAGATGCAGGAGGGCAAGCAGGGTCGAGCCCTGGA
>CAZSVK010000262.1:0-8705 GCA_964610245.1 uncultured bacterium | reverse complement strand
GCACGAAGAAGGCGATGACCGTGCTGATCGTGAGCACCGCCGTCATCGCGGTGCTCTCGGAGTTCCTGCTGGGCTCGATCGAGGCGGCCGGGAAGGCGATGGGGCTGAACCCGATCTTCATGGGCCTCGTGGTGGTGGCGATGGTCGGGAATGCGGCCGAGCATGCCTCGGCCGTGTTGATCGCGCGCAAGGACAAGATGGACCTGGCGATCAACATCGCGATGGGCTCGAGCATGCAGGTCGCGCTGCTGCAGGCGCCGGTGATGGTGTTGCTGAGCAACCTGGGGGCCAAGCAGATGACGCTGGTGTTCACCCCTCTCGAGGTCGCGGCGGTCGGGATCTCCACGGCCATCACGACCATCGTGAACCTGGACGGCGAATCCAACTGGCTCGAGGGCGCGCAGCTGCTATCGGTCTACGTGATCCTGGCGCTGGCCTTCTTCCATGCGTTCTGAGCGATGGCCCAGGCCTACAGCCCGTACCCGGCCAGCAGGCCGAGGCAGCCGGTGATCATCATGTTGCCGGCGGGCGCGGCGAACTCGGGGCGGCAGGCGAACGGGAAGGGCCGTTCGAGCGCCAGCCGGCGTCGCGGGCCGGTCACCAGGAAGCGCGAGAGGCGCGCGGCGCCGACCGCCTCGCGAAGGAGCGCTCCCTCGCCGCCGTCCGCCACCACGTCGTCGCCCCGGAGAGTGCCCTCGACGAGCTGACCCACGAACCGCGGAAGGTTGTCCGGACGCAGCTCCAGATCGTGGGTGTGGTGCTCGAACAGGGCCAGCACCTCCCCGTCGCGCAGGATGCCGGCCATCGTGTGGCCGTTGCCCAGGTTCACGACCAGGTCGACCTGGCCGGGTGCCGGCGCGTAGCCCCCGAGCGGCGAGAGGCAGCCGAGCAAGGCGGCCACACACGTGTCCGCGACGACGAAGGGACACCCGGGAAGATGCTGCCGCAGATAGGTGGCCACCGACTGCATGCGCCGGAAGCACGGGGGCACGGCTGCCGCCTGATAGACCAGGGATGTGAGCCGGGGCTCGCGCGCCAGCGACTCGGCGAAGTGACGCCATCGGAAGTCGCGCTCGGAATGGCCAGAGGGCGCGTTGCCGTGGTCCTGCACGGCTACCGCGACGCCGTCGCCGGGCTCGAGCTTCTCCTCGAAGGTCGCCAGGAAGGCCAGCAACGCGGGCAGTTCCAGCTCGTCCAGCTCGAAGGCGACGCCGCCCTCTTGCTCGCGGATCTCGAGGCCCCGCTCCAGCACCTTGCCCGGCTCGTTCTTGATCGTGAAGGCAGCCTCGGGGCCGATAGAGACTCGATGGCCTCGCGACAGATGCCGGCGCAGCGCCCGGACCATCGGCCCGCCGCCGACGATCCGACCCCGCAGGTGCAGATCGCTCGTGACCGCGTCGATGCGCGTGGCCATCACCTTCGTGAACGACGGCAGGATCATCTGCACGCAGTTCTCGAGGCGCTTGGCCGGATCGTAGAGGAGCAGGTCGCGAGTGCCGGCGCCGATGTCGATGGCGAGGATGCGCATGGAGGGGTTCCCGGGTCGCCAGGATAGCACCGGCGGGGGCGGAGCGAGAACGACGCGGCGCAAGGGTACTGGTCGGACTGATAAGCTGCGGGCATCATGGCGATCGGCTGGCTCTTCCTCGTGGCGCCTTCCCTCTTCTGGCTCGCGATTGCCCTGCGCGTCGCGGCCAGGGGTGCGAACTCCGTGAGGCTCCTCCTCGCGGCCTTCGGCTGGGGGATGCTGGCCTTCCCGCTGGCGCTGCTGACGCAGTTCCTGGTGCTGCAGGGCCGCGACCTGACGACGCTCGGGCTGCCGCTGGGCTCGGTGGCCGTTCTGGGGCTGGTCGGGCCGACAGAGGAATTCTGGAAGGCGGCGGCGGTTCGCTGGCGCTCGGTTCCGGCGCCCGCCTTCACCGGCCCGCGAGCGGCGCTGGCCTGCGGTCTGGCGGCAGCCGCCGGCTACGCCTTTCTCGAGCACTTCTTCCGCTTCTTGAACCCGGCGACGCCGGTCTGGCTGATGACGGCAAAGTCGGTCCTCGGAGTGACGATGCACACGATGGTCTCGGCCCTCTGGGCGGCGAGGCTGACCCCGACTCCCCCTACTTCCCGGGTCCCGGGATGGCTCCTCGGCGTCGCGCTCGCGGGGGTCGTCCACGGGGCCTACAACGTCACCTCCTTCCTGCCGGCCTGGCTGGCGACGCCCTTCTGGTCGACGTGGCTGCTCCAGGCCTCGATCGATGTCGCGCTCGTGGCGGTCTTCGCGCGGCGACTGGCCGCCTTGCCGCCCGACCCCGAGCCTGCCGGAACTTGCACGGGGCAAGCCGCAGGAGCTACAGTGGATGGCCCGGCCGAGGGAGGGCCGCAGAACTGATGAAGATCCTGGTCACCGGCAGCGCGGGGTTCATCGGCAATGCCGTCACGCTACGCCTGCTCGAGCGCGGCGACGAGGTCGTGGGCCTCGATAACGTCAACACTTACTACGACACGCGTCTGAAGGAGGCCCGCCTCGCGCGAGTGCTGGGCCGCCCCGGCTTCACGGAACTGCGCGTCGACCTGGCCGGCCGCGACGCGACGGCCGCCGCCTTCGCCGCCCACCGCCCCCAACGCGTGGTGCACCTGGCGGCGCAGGCAGGCGTTCGCCACAGTCTGAAAGAGCCACAGGCCTACCTCGACAGCAACCTCCAGGGCTTCCTGAACATCCTCGAGGGCTGCCGGCACTATCCCGTCGAGCACCTGGTCTACGCCTCCAGCAGCTCGGTCTACGGCGCCAACTCCCGGCTGCCGTTCAGCGAGCACGACAACGTCGACCATCCGGTCAGCCTGTACGCCGCGACCAAGAAGGCCAACGAGCTGATGGCGCACTGCTACAGCCACCTGTTCGGCCTGCCGGCGACCGGCCTGCGGTTCTTCACGGTCTACGGCCCCTGGAGCCGGCCCGACATGGCCCCCATCCTGTTCACCAAGGCGATCCTGGAGGGCCGGCCCATCGCGGTCCACAACCAGGGCAAGATGCGCCGCGACTTCACTTACATCGACGACATCGTCGAGGGGGTCGTGAGGGTGCTCGATCGTCCGGCGGCGCCCGATCCCGCCTGGTCGGCCGAGCGGCCCGACCCGGCCTCGAGCCAGGCACCGTACCGGCTCTACAACATCGGAAACCACACGCCGGTCGAGCTGGAGCGCTTCATCACGGTCCTCGAGACGGCCCTCGGCCGGAAGGCCATCCGCAACCTGCTGCCGCTGCAGCCGGGCGAGGTGGAGGCGACCTGCGCCGACGTATCGGACCTGCTGCGAGACGTCGGCTTCGAGCCGGCGACCCCTCTCGAGGTGGGTATCGACCGGTTCGTCGCCTGGTACCGGGAGTTCTATGCCGACCGCTGAGCACGGCCGCCTGGTCTCGGTCATCGGCCTGGGGTACGTCGGTCTGCCCGTGGCGGTGGCCTTCGGCAAGCAGGGCCCCGTCGTCGGGTACGACAGGGACGAGCGGCGAGTCGCCGAGCTGCGCCAGGGGCTCGACTGCCGCAAGGAAGTGCACCGTGAGGCGCTGCGCGAGGCCACGGGACTGACGCTGACGCACGAGCCCTCCGACCTGCGTAACCCCGACTTTCACATCGTCGCCGTGCCCACGCCGATCGACGCGGCCCGCCAGCCCGACCTGGGCCCCCTGCTCGAGGCCTCGCGCACGGTCGGCGCGCAGCTTCGCAAGGGCGCGATCGTCGTCTTCGAATCGACCGTCTATCCCGGCGTCACCGAGGACGAGTGCGTCCCCGTCCTGGAGGCGGCCTCCGGCCTGCGCTGCGGGACCGACTTCACGGTGGGGTACTCCCCGGAGCGCATCAATCCGGGTGACACCGAGCACACGTTCGACCGGATCGTGAAGATCGTGTCCGGCCAGGATGCGGCGACGCTCGACACGGTGGCCCGCGTCTACGGCGCGGTCGTGAAGGCCGGCATCCACCGGGCCCCCTCGATCAAGGTGGCCGAGGCAGCCAAGGTCGTCGAGAACACGCAGCGAGACCTGAACATCGCGTTGATGAACGAGCTGGCCCTCATCTTCCACAAGCTCGGCATCGACACCTCCGACGTGCTCGAAGCCGCCGGCACCAAGTGGAACTTCCTGCGCTTCAGACCCGGGCTCGTCGGCGGCCACTGCATCGGCGTGGACCCCTACTACCTCACCCACAAGGCCGAACGGCTCGACTACCACCCCGACGTCATCCTCCACGGCCGCAAGATCAACAACGGGATGGGCCGGTACGTCGCCTCCGAGACGGTCAAGTGCATGCTGCGTCACGGCTTCTACGCCGTGGACGGCAAGACCGGCCGGAAGCCCCTGATCACCGTCCTCGGCGTGACCTTCAAGGAAGACGTGAAGGACGTTCGCAACAGCCGCGTCCAGGAGATCCTCCGCGAGCTGGAGGGGTTCGGGGCCGAAGTCCAGGTTCATGACGCGATGGCTGACGCTCGTGACGCGCGTCATGAGTACGGCATCGAGCTGCGATCCTACGAGCAACTCGCGCCGGCCGAGGCGGTCATCCTGGCTGTCTCCCACGACGAGTATCGCCGGCGAGGCTGGTCCCTGATTCGTACCCTGCTCGCCGGCGGCCGCGGGGTCGTCGCCGACGTCAAGGGATGCCTCGACCGGGCCACCCGCCCCGAGGAAATCGTGCTCTGGCGGCTCTGACGGGGCCGCCGCGACGCCCCGCCACCGCTGAAGCGCGCAAGAATCGATCATGCGGGTCCTGCACCTTCACAAGATGACGGGCATCGGCGGCTCGGAGAACCATCTCCGGATTCTGCTGCCGGCGCTGGCGAGGGCCGGGGTCGAGACCCGGCTGGGGATCCTGGTCGAACCCGCGAAGACCGCCTTTCTGGAGAGCTACGTCGCCAGCCTGGAAAGCCAGGGGATCGAGGTCGAACCGATCCCGATCCACCGGCACGTGGATCCGCTGCTGCTGATACGGCTCGAGCGCGTCCTCGCGCGCTTTCGCCCCGACCTGGTGCACACGCACCTGGTACACGCCGATCTGCACGGCACCCTGGCGGCGCGCTGGGCCGGCCTCCCGGTGGTCAGCAGCCGGCATAACGACGACCCGTTCCGGCAGGGACTTCTCCTGGGTCTCGGGCTGCGCGTGGTCAATTCCCTCCAGGCGCGCGTCATCGCCATCTCACGCGCCGTGGCCGAGTTCACGGAGAGGTACGAGGGAGTGCCGGCCGCCAAGCTCTCGGTGGTGCGGTACGGACTGCCCTTCGGCCTGACCCACCCCACCCGGCGAGGCGACGTCCGCGCCGGCTGGGAGGTGGGCGACGACAACTGTCTGCTCGTGACGGTCGGACGGCTGGTGGCGCAGAAGGGCCACGAGTTCCTGTTGCGGGCGCTCGCGAGACTCGGTCCGTCCACGCCGGCCGGGCAACCGTTGAAGCTTGCCATCGTTGGAGAGGGGCCTCTCCGGGCCGATTTGACGCGCTTGGCCGAGGAGTTGGGCGTCGCCCGTCAGGTGATCCTCGCCGGCTTCCGGAGCGACGTGCGGGACGTGATGGCGGCGGCCGATCTCTACGTCCATCCGTCGCTGTGGGAGGGCTTCGGACTGGTGCTCCTGGAGGCGATGGCGGCCGGGAGAGCCGTCGTGGCGTCCCGCGTCAGCGCCATCCCCGAGGTGGTCGTCGACGGCGTCACGGGACTGCTGGTGGAGCCCCGTGAGCCGGCGCTGCTGGCGGAAGCGATCGCCGGCCTGCTGGCAACTCCAGGGCAGGTCTCGCGCATGGGCTACGCCGGGATGGAGCGGTTGCGAAACGCCTTCTCGGTGGAACGGATGATCGACGAGACGCTCGCGGTGTACGGCCGCGCCCTGGATCGATGCGGCTCCTGATCGTCACCGGCATCTTCCCGCCCGACATCGGCGGGCCGGCGACCTACGTCTCGGCGCTCGCCTCCGAACTGGTGGCCCGTGGGCACACGGTGCGCGTCGTGACGCTGGCCGACGAGCCCGGCCGCGCCGGGTCGCTGCCCTACCCCGTTGACCGCTTCCCCCGCCGGTCGGGGCTCGCGGTCCGGATGTCGCAACTGGGGCTGCACCTGCTGCGTCAGGCCGGTCGGCACGACGTGATGTTCGTGCTGGGGCTCGAGCCGCCGGCGCTGGCGGCCGCGAGGCTCTGCGGCGTGCCGGCGGTCTACAAGATCGGGGGCGACTTCGCGTGGGAGCAGGCCCGGAACCGAGGCCTCACCGGCCTCGAGATCGACCCGTTCCAGGTCACGCGCTGCGGGTGGCGTGCCGAGTCGCTCAAGAGACTACGCTCTGCCTACGTGCGACTGGCCGATCGGGTCCTGGTCCCCAGCGAGTACCTGCGGTCGCTGGCCGTCGGCTGGGGGGCGCCGCCCGCGCGGGTCCACGTGATCTCGAACGCGCTGACCCCCGGCGCGTGGCCGAGCGTGACGCGCGAGGAGGCAAGACGACAGCTCGGAGTTCAGGGCCGGCTCCTGGTCTCCGTGGGGCGGATGGTAGGCTGGAAGGGCTTCGATCATCTGATCGAGGCGCTGGCGGGACTACCGGACGACGTGCGCCTCGCCATCGTGGGAGACGGCCCCGACGAGCCACGGCTGCGGGCGCTGGCTGCCGAGCGCAGGCTCGACGGCAGGGTGCTCTTCACCGGGCGTTTGCCCCGGCATGAGGTCGAGTTGTGGCTGCGCGCCGCGGACCTCTTCGTGCTCTACTCGACCTACGAAGGGCTCAGCCACGTGCTCCTCGAGGCGATGGGCTCCGGCGCCCCGGTCATCGCCTCGAACTGCGGAGGCAATCCCGAGGTGATCGAGGCTGGCGTGAGCGGGCTGCTGGTGCCTCCGGCGAACCCTGCCCTGCTCCGTGAGGCGCTCGCGAGATTGCTGGCCGATCCGGTGCTGGGTGAGCGGCTGGCCTCCGCGGCCGCTCGCCGCCTGGAGACGGACTTCGCCTGGCCTCGCCTGGTCGAGCGCACGGTAGCCCTGCTGGAGGAGGTCGCGCAGGAAGGGCGCAAGCGAACATGAGAATCTGCCTCGTCTATCCCCATCCCGGCGAGCCCTCGGGGTTGAACATCCCCCACGGGCTGCTGCAGCTTGCCGCGGAGTTGAGGGCGGCGGGGCATCAACCGCGCATCGTCGATTACAACTCGACCGCCACCGGCCATCCGTACGGCGAACTGCGCGAGTTCGACGCCGTCGGCCTGTCGGTGACGACGCCCCAACTGAGGCAGGCGCTCGAGATCGCCGGCGCACTGAAGGAGTCTCAGCTCGTCGTCTGGGGCGGAATCCACGCCTTCCTCGACCCGGCCTCGATCCTCAATCGCTTCCCGCGTCACTACGTCATCCGGGGGGAGGGCGAACTGCCGCTCATCGAGCTGCTCGAGGTCGTCTCGCGTCACGGCCGCTCGCCGGAGCGGCTGCGCGAGGTGCCCGGCCTGTGCTTCCACGACGGCGCACCGGTCGTCTCGTCCCCGTACTTCAACCCGGCGCTCGATGAACTCCACGACCTCGATTACCACGATCTGGAGCACCTGGAAGAGTACCTGCACCGCGACATCTACTACTGCACCGGGAAGGTCTGGTGCCTGGATATCCTCACCTCGCGCGGGTGTCACTGGGACTGCAGCTTCTGCATCAACGCGCTGGTCGCCGCGCAGGGAGGCAAGTACCGCTCGAAATCGATCGGCAAACTGCGGCGCGAGACGGAGCCGATCGTCGACGAGTTCGGCATCCGGTTCGTCTCGCCCATCGATGAAGATTTCTTCCTCAACCAGCCTCTGGTCGACGACTGGATGGCCTATGCGCGCGAGAAGGGCTTCTTCTGGAACACCAACTGCCGCTACAACTACTTCAACGGCAAGCTGATGAAGGCCGAGCGGCTGGCCGAGTACCTGGAGAGCGGGCTGTTCCAGATCGGGATGAGCATCGAGGCCGGCGACGAGACGATCCGTAACACGGTCATCAGCAAGTCGGTGCGCGACGCCGACATCGACCGGGCGGTGGCGCGGATCCGCGAGGTCGCCGGGCCCCGGCTGCAGGTAAACACAAGCTTTATCATCGGTTTCCCGGGCGACACCCGCGACAGCCGCGTCAAGATGCTGGGGCTGATGGACCGTCTTGGCCGGTCGATAAACGTCACGTTCTCCGGCCCCCAGGTCTACCGCCCGTATCCGGGCTCGAGGCTCACCGACGTGGCGCCGGGGCACGAGCCAGGCAACCTCGACTCCTACCTCGAGCGGATGGCCGACTCCTCCGATGCCAGCGGCATGGCTATCGGCGCGCCGCGAGAGTTGCTGGACGGCGAGAGCTACTTCTACACGCACGTGGCCCGCGTGTTCTTCAACCAGCGATTCCAGTTCTTCAGGCACGAGCCCGGCGAGGGCCGCGGCAGGCTCGAGCTGGCGGGCGCGGGAGCGCGCGCGTACGGCGCGCGACGGGCGATGATCTGGATCATCCAGCTGCTGTTCCTGCCGATCCTGCTGCGCCTGAAGCTGGGCTGGTTCGGCGGCTTCTTCGAGCCGCGCCTCCTGGGCGGCCTCGCCCGAGCAGTCGATCGGCTGCTGGCCGTGGCGAGACGCCGGCTGAAGGGCGGCGCAGGCGTGGGGCGTGACAGAATGTGAACGGGTCAATCGACCTGTCGGGAGCGCCGCTCCCGAACCCTCGCCAGGGGTGAAGTTCACCCCCCGATGACTGGAGTGAGTCT